>CAZOES010000115.1:2045-13801 GCA_964578865.1 uncultured Gemmatimonadaceae bacterium
ACCCGGAAAGAAATGCGCAATAACAGACCCGGTGCACGCGCCGAGATTGTTTCTTTGGGTGAACTAATCGAAAGGCTGGATTGGCTCAGAAGGCGGAGTGAGAGGTGTTACCCCAGAGTCTCAGTGCCTGAGAATGGCTGGATGCCTGAGTAGGCATGATCTCTTCCGTGAACCTTCGTGACTTCGTGCCTCCTGTCCAAGCCGTGTCCTCCGATTGCCTCCGCTCCTGCATAAGTCAAATCTGAGAAAGCCTCAACAGGTAGGCTCGCAGCACGTCCCGCTGCAGGATCAGGCTGGCAAACTTCCCTTCCCGGACGATCTCGATCAGACCGGCAGTCTCCAGCTCTTTCATGTGGTGGGACAGGGTGGCGGCGCTGATGGGGTGGGAATCGTGCAACACACTGCAGGGAGTCGGCTGCTGCGACTCCCCGATCTGTTTCAGGATCTGGTAACGCCGAGGCTCGGCCAGGGCCCGGGCAATCCGGGCGAACTGACGGTCGCTCAGGCGGAGGGCAGGTGGCATGCCTCTAAACTAGTCGGGGCCCGGCGCGACCAGTTCGGTCAATGGAGCAGCACCACCAGGTAGGCCCCATACAGGGTCAGCAAGAGCGACCCTTCGAGCCGGCTGATCCGCCCACCGGTTCGCATCAGGGGAAACAGAGCGAAGGCTACGACCATCATCCAGATCATGTCGCCATTGAGTAGCCCCGGCGATACCACCAGCGGAGACTGGATCGCACTCAATCCCAGGATTCCCAGGATGTTGAAAATGTTCGAGCCGACCAGATTGGCGAGGGCGAGTTCGTTATGCCCCCGCCGGGATGCAATCACTGATGCAGCGAGCTCCGGCATCGAGGTGCCGGCCGCAACGATGGTCAGACCGATGACCCGCTCGGAGAGCCCCCCCAGCCGGGCAAGATCAACTGCCCCGGAAACCAGGCTCTTTCCGCCCAGCACCAGCAGTGTGACCCCCGCCGCCACTGCCAGCAGGGCCACCCCGAGCGAATCGGTTTGATCCGGCCGAGACCGGGCCTGCGAAATCGTCCTGGCCGGTACGTCGCGAGACTGGCGCACCATGAACCAGGTGAAGGCCGCCATCCCAAGAACCATGAACGAGCCTTCCAGCCGGCTCAGCTGGCCGTCCCGCGACAGCAGGACCAGCAGGCAACTCACCAGCATCATGAAGGGCCATTCCCGTCTGGCGGCCGAAGCATTGACTTGGACCGGCGCGACCAGCGCGGTCAGCCCCAGAATGACGGCAAGGTTGAAGATGTTGGAGCCGACTGCGTTCCCCACGGCAAGGTCGGGCTTTCCCTCGCCGGCGGCGAGCAGGCTGACGACCAGTTCGGGCAGCGATGTGCCCATGGCAACCACAGTCAGGCCGATTACGGATGGGGTGAGCCCGGCCCTCCGGGCCAGCGCCACCGCCCCTCGCACCAGCGCCTCGCCTCCTCCGGCGAGCAGCAGCAGGCCGAGCAGGGTGGCACCTAACGCCGTTGCGAGGGTCATCGATAGGGGAGGCTTACAACTTGGGCAGTTTGAGCCCGCCGGTGGCCGAACCGGCCAGCCGCTTGAGCTGGGCGTCCAACTGCTTCTGGACTCCATCGAGCTGGCTCTTCTCGACCGGGAGCTTGGCGAGGGCCTGGGTCTGCAGATCGCTGACCTTGGCCTGCAGGGTACTCACCTGCTGGTCAACCAGTTTGTCGACCGCGGCGCGGGCCTTGGCTTCGGCCTTGGCAAGCTCTTCGCCGACCAGTCCTCGGAGACGGGCCGCGATGGCGTCGTCCAGGTTAGAGCGAACCTTGATACTGGGACTGCTGACCGTGCCGCTCAGCTCGGCCCGCACCTGCAGCTGATTCAGCCCCGAGATCACCCGCCACACCGTGCTCTCGACCAGTGAGGCCGACTGGAGCCGGGTGGAATCGGCGCTCCAGGTCACCTGATCGGAGCTGATCTCCCAGGCCCCGGCAATCCGATCTCCCGCCATGCTGAACGAGAGTCCCAACGTGCTCTTCCCCGGGTTCACTGCGAAAGGAAGGTTGGGGAAGGGAATCGCAGGCAGGCTCACGCCGGCCACCCGGGCCTGCAGCGAGTCCTTGGGAGAGGAGCCGAAGTGCCGGGAGAGCGCCGACAGATCCAGCGACACCGGTGAGTCTCCGGAGATCCGGCCGCTGGCCGACAAGGTCGCCGGCTTTCCCAGCAGGGCCGGTTGGGAAGTGATATTGGCGAAACTGGCCTTGAACCCATTCTGGGCGTTGCTACCGGTCGCCAGATCCAGGTCTCCCTCGCGCAGCAGGAAGCGGGGATACTCCTTCATTTTGGGGAACTCGACCGTGGTGCCGGACATGCGGGTGCGTTTGGGACCCGGACGATTCCACGGCTGAAGCCCGGGTGGGATGTACTTCTCGGCCACCTTGGCGTAGAACAGCGCCTGCTGGAAGTAGTCGGTGCTCTGCTCCCCGAAAAGCGAGGCGCCGATATCCGGGGCATCGAAGCTGGGGAGTTGCAGCAGCCCTCTGGCGAAGGCGTAGTCCTTGAGCCGGGCGGCGTTCACATCGGCCAGGCCCTGCTGCAGCGAAGCCAGCGACCCCTTGGCCGATTTCTCCAGAGTCTCCAGCTGAGCCTTGGTCGACTTGATCCGGTCGATCGACTTCTGGACCGAGGTAATGCTGTTCTTCACCCCGGGGATACCCAGGGTCTTGGGATCGGTCTTGGCCAGCTGGTTCACCAGCGCGGTAGATGAGTCGACCAGATCCTTCACCTTGAGAGCCTCGAGACTCTTCTCGAAGGCGTCCCTGGTGGAATCCACCTGACCCAGAAAGGTCTTGGCGGCCTGCACCGAACCGAGCTGCTCCGGGTTGAGCACCAGACTCTTCACGCTGTCGATCCGGCCCAGAGCGAGCTTGGGGAACTGGAACTTGTCCTTGGCCCAGGCCCGGGTCTCGCTCAGCAGTTTGCCGGCAGGACTGTTGGGATCGGCCGGACGGGCAGCGGTCTTGCGGGCAGTGAGAAACCGGAGGCCCGACAGCTTCACCTGATCGACCACAATCTTCTTTTCGGTGAGCGGAATCGGATCCATGTCGAAGGTGATGGTCCCGGCCTCGAACAGGTTCTTCATCGGATCGCGCGGGTCGGCGATAGCCAGACCGCCGATATCGACCGCAGCATCGGCTTCCCGGATCCGGAGACTGGCGATGTCGACCTGAGTGCCCAGCGTCTCGGACAGATTCGACTCGGCCTGGGAGCGGGCTATGCTGTCGGCAAAGACGATCCAGAGGACCACCAGAAGCAGCAGAAACAACAGCAGCGGCCCGACCGCCTTCCAGCGGAAGATCTTGAATTTCCTTTTCATTCGGGCCGGAACCAGCTGTAGACGTTATAGACCTTGGAGGCTTTGAGGCCTCTCATGAACTTCGAGTTCATCACCTTCTGGCCGTAGTTCGCGCGGTAGCGGGCAATGGCGAACTTGCCGAGGAAGTAGAGCGGCACCGCGCCGATCAGCCAGAACACGAAACTGCCCAGGGTCACGCTGTTGTTGAAATTGGTGAACGGCACCAGCGGAATGTTGTACCAGTCGGTCCACAGGCCCTGGAGCGCGGGAGCCTTGAGGAGGGCCAGTCCGATCCGGTCGAACAGCGGGTCGAGGATGAAACCCAATGGCGTAAACAGCGCCATTCCCAGCATTCCCCCGCCGAACGAGACGTTCAGCAGCACGATCGCCGCGAAGAGCGCCAGGTTGTGGGCCGACATCAGCGGAGTCAGGCCGATGCCAGCGCCCAGCATGATCCCGGCAGCCACTTGCCCCGGAGTACCTTCGGAATGGAGGGTCTTGAAGAGAGACTGTAACAGCTTGAGGAGCGTCAGCATGGCCTGAAGTTATGCCAGTTTCCGCTCGGTAGGGAAGTGTGCGGAGAAGTATCGAGTACCGGGTACTCGGTACTCGGTACTCCTCGATTACCTAACCTTTCCGCGATCTTGGGCCCGTAGTATCGTTCCGCCCCTATGCCCCGCCCCGGCTCGACACTCGAGGTACACAAGTTCGGTGGCGCATCGCTGGCCGACCCGGCCGCGGTGCGTCACGCCGTCGCCATTATCCGCGACCGCTCGTTCCCCCGCATCATCGTGGTCTCGGCGATGGCCGGGGTCACCGATCTCCTGTTCGAGGTGGCAGCGAAGTCTCGGGCGGGTGACTTGGAGGCAGCCTCCAAGGTCGCCCGAACCCTGAGGGACCGGCATCACGCGGCGGCCAAGTCGCTGGCACCTGCCGGAACGGCCAGAAGCGAACTGGTGGCCTTTGTCGATAGCCAGATCGGCGAACTCGAGACCCTGGCCAAGGGTCTGAGCATTGTGAGAGAACTCACTCCCCGGACCCGGGATTTCCTGGTGGCCCGGGGCGAGCGGCTCTCGGCCCGGCTGGTTACCGCCGCACTGCTCGGGGCCAACCTCAAGACGCGCTACGTCGACGCGGCCGAGGTAGTCCGGACCGACGACAACTTCGGCAACGCCTCGCCCGATCTGGAGGCGACCGATCAGCTGCTGCGCAAGGCGCTGAAGCCGCTGCTCAACCAGGGCATTACTCCGATCGTCACCGGCTTCATCGGCAGCACCCGCGATGGGGAGGTGACTACGCTCGGGCGGGGCGGCTCCGACCTCACCGCCGCGCTGGTGGGCCGGGCGATGGGTGCCGGCGCCGTGAATCTGTGGAAAGACGTGCCCGGGCTGCTAACCGCCGATCCTCGGGTGGTACCGGACGCCCGGGTGCTCACTCAGCTGAATGTGCGGGAGGCGGCCGAGCTGGCCTACTACGGGGCCAAGGTGCTGCATCCCCGGGCGCTGATCCCGGTGATCGGCAGAAAGGTGCCGCTCTTCGTGCGTCCGTTCGGCGATGCGGCCAGCCCGGGCACCGAAGTCTCCGAAAGGGAAACCGGGCTCGATGTCCCGGTGAAGGCCTTGTCAGCGGCATCGAGTCAGGCCCTGGTGACGGTCGAGGGCAACGGAATGCTGGGTGTCCCCGGTGTGGCGGCCCGGACCTTCGCGGCCCTCAAACGGGAAGACATCTCGGTTTCACTGATCAGCCAGGCCTCGTCGGAACACTCGATTTGCTTCTGTGTCCCGGCCGAGAGCGCCGACGCAGCCCGGGTCTGCCTCAGCGAGGCATTCCGGGAGGAAATTGCCCATCACGAGATCGATGGTGTGGCGGTGAAGACCGGGGTCGCCACCATCGCCGTCGTCGGTCTCGGCATGGCTGGGACTCCAGGAGTGGCCCAGCGGGTGTTCTCGGCGCTGGCGTCCAACTCGATCAATGTGATCGCCATCGCCCAGGGCTCCAGCGAGCTCAACATCTCCGCCGTGGTCGAGGAGAAGCAGTCGAAGGAAGCGCAGCAGGCCATCCACGCGGCCTTCCAGCTGGGCAAAGTCGGCGGTGGCTCGGTAGCTCCGCGCGACCGGCTCGATGTTTTCCTGTTGGGCTTTGGCCGGATCGGGCGAAGTCTCTCGGATCTGGTCTCAGAACTGCCGGCCAACGGACCCAAGGTGAGGATCGTTGGTGTCGCCGATCGGAGTGGCGTGGTGTTCGATGCCGAGGGGCTCTCCAACCACCGGCTGCTGACCATCGCTCGGGAGAAGGCCAAGGGTCATTCGCTCAAGCACATGGAGGGCGGCAAGGGAGAGCGGGCCGAAGACGCGGTGAAACGGGCCCTCAAACACGCGCTCTCCCATCCGGTTCTGGTGGACGTCACGGCCGATGAGACCTCTGAGGTGCTGCGTGCGGCGCTAACCAGCGGGATGGACGTGGTACTGGCCAACAAGAAGCCCCTGGCCGGTTCCTCCACCGCCTTCGAGGGACTGCACGGGCTGGCGGCACAGCATGGCCGCCGCATCCGTCATGAGGCCACGGTGGGAGCCGGCCTCCCGGTGATGGACACCTTCGCCAAGCTGCTGGAAACCGGAGACGAGATTGTCAGCATCGAAGGGTGCGTCTCGGGAACTCTGGGATTCTTGATGTCGCAGCTGGAGGCGGGGAAGAAATTCTCTCAGGCCCTCACCGCCGCGATGGACGCCGGATACACCGAGCCGGATCCCCGGGACGATCTCTCCGGCGCCGATGTCGCCCGCAAGGCGCTGATTCTGGGCCGGCTGATGGGATTCAAGGGCGAGCCTGCCTCGGTGGTCACCGAGTCGCTGGTGCCAGCCGGCGCGGGGGCGCTGCCACTCAAGAGTTTTCTCTCCAAGCTGTCCGGCTGGGATGCCGATTGGGCCGAGCGGATCCGGACCGCCAGAGCCAAGGGTCAGGTCTTCCGCTACGTCGCCACGGTCACGCCCCGCCGGCTGCGGGTGGGACTCACGGCGGTGAACAGCACCAGCCCGTTCGCCTCGCTGCAGGGCACCGACAATCAGATCGTCTTCACCACGACCCGCTATCGGGAGCATCCGCTGGTGATCCGGGGACCGGGCGCCGGACCGCTGGTCACGGCGGCGGGCGTCCTGAATGACATTCTCGCTCTGGCGAGACGGTAGACCAGTCCTCAGTCATCAGCCATCAGTTAATCGTGTCGCTCTCAGCTTCCCGCGCTCGCGCATTCGCGCCTGGCTCCGTCGGCAACGTCGGGCCGGGGCTCGACATCCTTGGCCTGGCCCTCAAGGGCCGGGGCGACGTGGTGGAAGTGGCCATCAAGGATGGCCGAGGGATCGAGGTCACCGACGCGGGCCACCCGGATCTCCCCCGAGACCCGGGTCACAATACCGCCGCCCTGGCCGCGGCGGCGGCGCTGAAGATCGGCGGGCAGCCGGGCGTCGGGCTCACCCTGACTATCACCAAGGGTCTGCCCTTGAGCGGCGGCCAGGGCGGAAGTGCCGCGTCGGCTGTGGCTGGAGCGGTGGCCACCAATGCCCTGCTGCAACTGGGACTGAGTGAACGACAGCTGGTCGAAGCAGCGCTCGAGGCGGAAGCCCACGTGGCCGGCCGTCATCTCGACAACATCCTGCCTTCGCTGATCGGAGGGATCGTTCTGATTCGCGATGCGGCCACCTTCGACTGGATGAGAATCGAAGGACCCAGGGCATTGAAGGTAGTGCTGGCCCAGCCGGAACAGCGGCTCCGCACCGCCGAAGGCCGCTCGGTGCTCCCGGCCGAGGTTTCCCGCGACTTGGCTCTGTACCAGGCGGCTCAAGTCTCCGCGATGATACTGGCCTTCACCAGCAACGATCTAACTATCCTCCGCCGGGCAGTGGACGACCGGATTGCCGAACCGGCAAGAGCGCCGCTGCTGCCCGGCTTCACCGCGGCGAAGCGGGCGGCGATGGACGCAGGGGCGCTGGGCTGTTCGATCTCGGGAAGCGGCCCAACCGCGTTCGCCTTCGCCGGTGATCAGGCCGATGGGCTGGAGATCGCCGCGGCCATGAAGGCGGCCTACGAATCGGAAGGGATCCCCTGTGTCACCCGAGTCAGTGAAGTGAGCCCGGAAGGCGCCCGGGTTGTGGAGGAGGACTGATGGCGACGTGGCAGGTCTGCGACCAGTGCGGCGAGAAGCGCAGCGAGCTCGATCCGGCGGTCCGCTGTGGGTGCGGCGGCCTGCTGGAAATCCAGCACGACCGCCCCCTGGAAGACGGCATCTCGCTACGCCGGCTGTTTCAGGAGCGGCTGGCCCAGCCGGGCGAATTCGATCGTTCCGGCGTGTGGCGCTACCGGGAGCTGGTGCTGCCCAGCGGTGCGGAGCACGCGGTCACTCATCCGGAGGGAAACACCCCGCTGCTCCGGCGGATCGCCGTGGCCGAATGGGCCAACCTCACTGAGCTGATGCTCAAGCACGAAGGTCATAACCCCACCGGATCGTTCAAAGACCGGGGAATGACCGTGGGCGTGACCCAGGCCAAGCGACTCGGCTCGGCGGCCGTAGCCTGTGCCTCGACCGGCAACACCTCTGCATCCCTGGCGGCGTACGCGGCGCAGGCGGGACTAACCGCCCTGGTCTTCGTGCCGGCCGGACAGGTGGCGCTGGGGAAGTTGTCGCAGTCACTGGCCTACGGCGCCAAGACGCTGCTGGTGAAGGGGGACTTCGATGCCTGCCTGCGGCTGGTCCAGGAAGCGTCGAGCAAGTTGGGAGTTTACCTGGTCAACTCGATCAATCCCTTCCGGGTCGAGGGTCAGAAGACCATCGTGCTGGAGCTGCTGCATCAGCTGCAGTGGCGCTCGCCTGACTGGATTGTGCTCCCGGCCGGCAACCTGGGGAACACCGCGGCCTTTGGAAAGGCTCTGCGGGAAGCCCACGCCTGGGGGTTGATTGAGCGGATTCCTCGAATCGCCGCAGTGCAAGCGGCCGGGGCCGGCCCGTTCGCTGCGGCCTTTGCGGAACAGTTTGCCCGGCGACTCACGGTGAAGGCCGAGACGATCGCGACGGCGATCAAGATCGGGGCTCCCGCCTCGTGGGACCGGGCGGTGCGTACCATCCGGGAGACCAACGGCGTGGTCACAACGGTCACTGACAGCGAGATCCTCGAGGCCAAGGCGGTCATCGACGCCGCTGGGGTGGGATGTGAACCGGCCAGCGCTGCGAGTGTGGCCGGGGCCCGGCAGCTAGTGGCCCGTGGAGTGATTAGCCGGGGGGATCGGGTGGTGGCGGTACTGACCGGCCATGTGCTCAAGGATCCCGGTGCGCTGATTACCTATCACCAGGAAACGGAACCACCGCCGGCGAGAGCCAATCGGCCTATCGAGATTGACGGACGGCTGGACGAGGTTGAAAAACTTCTCAAATAGAAGCACCTCATCCCGAATTGAGCGTAGCGAAATGAGGGACCTACCCAATCAAAGCAGGTCCCTCGTTCGTTTCACTCACTCGGGATGAGGAGCTTCGAGTCTAGATATCCCCGCGATGCCTGCGGTCCCGGCGAAACTCCCGCCGATCGCCCCGAAGATCACGATGGTCGCGGCGGAACTCCCGATGATCCCGCTTCAGCTCCCGCCGGTCCCGCCGCATCTCACGGTAGTCTCCCTGACGGCGGTCGCGGCGGAATTCCCGGCGATCGCCCCGAAACTCACGGCGGTCACCCTTGAGTTCGCGGTGGTCCCGGCGCAGTTCCCGCCGGTCGTGCCGCAGCTCGTGACGGCCGCCCCGGGGCACCCCGGGATTGTTGCCGAACGGCTGCTGAGCCGCCGCGGGCGCAACCGCCAGGACCCCGAAGAGCAGAACCAGTGAGCCAATCGTAAGGCGAAACTTCATGTGGTACCCCAGGTGTAGGTTCGCCTGTAAGACGAACGGTCACCCGCGGTGTTAAGCGGGTGACCGTGATCACTACGGTCCACTGGCCTTCTCGATCGCTGCCTTCAGGCCCTCATAAGCCCTGGGATCGATCTCCTGGAAGGGATCGGCTACATAGGCGACTTTGCCATCCCGGCCGATCACGAACAGGGTCCGATTATCCAGCTTGTACTTGGGTTCCCAGGCCCCGTAGAGCCTTCCTACTGTGCCGTCCGGATCGCTGAGGAACCGGAAGGGATACTGCTTGTCGCGGGCCCAGGAGGCCAGTGCGGTGTCGGGATCCACGCTCACGGCGAGGAGCGCCACCTTGTTTCCACCCTTGAAAAGCGTCGCGTACTGATCACGGTACGCGTCCATTTGGATGGTTCAGCCCTTGGTCCTGGCCTTGTAGAAGAAGGCGATGACGACGGTCTGATCGCGCAGGTCGCTCAACTTGAGGGGTGCCGGCTCTACCCCTTCCGCGGTTGCGACCTTGAGCGAAAAGTCCGGCGCCACCGCTCCGACCTTGAGGGGAATGGTGTCCTGGGCTGCAAGAGGCGCAGCCCCACAAGCCATCCCCATTACCACTGCCAAAACTCGCACGATTTCTCCTTTCACGCTGACCGTCTCGACCGTCTGACCGTCTCGACCGTCCCTACTGAGCCATCACCCGCCAGATCGTCCCACTGTTCTCCCCCGAAATGTACAGCGAGCCATCCGGACCGAAAGCCACGCCCGAGGCGCGGAGACTGGTGTCTCCATCTGCACCGACGGCAAACTTCTCGTGAGCGCCTGAAGGCTTACCGCCGGAGAACGGCACGAATTCCACTCGATAGCCGGCCTGAGGCAGCGGAGCCCGATTCCAGGAGCCGCGGAAGGCCACGAAGGCTCCGCCCTTGTACCTGGCCGGGAACAGCGAGCCGGTATTGAAGGCAATGGCCATCGGGGCCCAGTGCCCCGGGAAGCCCACCAGCGGGTTCTTCTTCTCGGCGCAGCGTCCCACTTTGGTCCCATCCCCGCCGTACTCGGGGGCCAGCACCTTTACGTTCTTCTGCCAGTCGTAGTAGCAGTAGGGCCAGCCGAAATCATCGCCGGCGCTGGCCTGCATGAACTCCTCCGAGGGGAGCTCGGCGTTCTGCTCATCGGTGAAGCCCCAGTTGGCTCCCAGCTGGTCCCTTCCGTGAGGCGAGACAAAGAGCTTGCCGGTACCGGGCTGCACCGTGATTGCCTCGGGATTGCGGAGCCCGGTAGCGAAACGTTTCCCGTCGCTCTGCTTCTGCCCCGGCTTGGTGGCGCTGAATTGCCAGAGACCGGCCCGGGTGTCCAGCTCGGTGCAGGGGTCGTTGCCCGGAGAGCGGGAGCCTCGGTCATTCTGCTGGCAACTGTTGGTGGCCGAGCCGATTGCGACGATCAGGGTGTCTCCTCCCAGACGGGCGAGAGTCTTGGCGCTGTGTCCGGCGGTCGGCAATCCATCAACAATCGTCTCTGGCTGGCCGCTCGGCTCGAGGGAGCCACTGGGGAGCTTCCAGCGGCTGATCCGCGAGGGGGCGGCGAACCAGAGCCACCCATCGTGCCAGAGAATGCCGGTCCCGCCCTCGCTGCCGAAGGTCTTTTTCACTTCGGCAATACCGTCCTTGTCGGCGTCCCGCAGGGCCACCACGCCCCCGTCGGAGAGGGCCACGAAGACATCGCCGCCGGGGGACACGGTCACCCCGCGGGTCTTTCCCAGCTTGTCGGCCACTACCACGGCGCAAAATCCCTCGGGCAGCACCAGCCCGGCGTTGCGGGTACAGGCGGCCGGTGGACGGTGGGTCAGAGGCGAATCAGCGGGGGAACGGCCATCGCCGGAGGGGCTGAGGAGCGTGGCCGGGAGCAGGAGTGCGAGGGTAAAGCGCATGGGTAAGTCCCTGTGAGAAAGGTGCCTGGGGAACTATAGCCCGGCAGTACCGGAGATGCCCACCTGCAGGGTTCAGAGGGATTCCCGAGGGAAAAACCGGATTCTCAGAGGGAAAAACTCGATTTTCCCTCTTGCACTCGAGGGGCAACCTCTTAGTTTTGCTTTCGCACGGCGCAGCCGGTCGAGCGCCGAGACCAGATTCCCCTCAACGGAGGCACTCGATGGCAGCCAAGAAGAAGGCGAAGAAGGCGTCCAAGCGGAAGCCGAATGCGGCGTTCATGAAGCCGGTTCAGCCCGATGCCAAGCTCGCCGAGGTGGTAGGCAGCAAGGCGATGCCGCGGACCGAGCTGACCAAGAAGCTCTGGGCCTACATCAAGAAGAACGGCCTGCAGGACAAGAAGAACAAGCGGAACATCAACGCCGACGCCGCTCTGATGGCTGTCTTCGGTGGCAAGAAGACTGTCTCGATGTTCGAGATGACCAAGCTGGTGTCGAAGCACGTGAAGTAGGGACTCGGCAGGGCCAAGGCATGCCGTGGCCGTACCGACGCAGAAGACACAAGGGCGCTCCCGTCGGAGCGCCCTTCGCGTTTTACGCGCGAGTGAACTCGCGCCTCGGCAACC
>CAZOES010000116.1:0-13737 GCA_964578865.1 uncultured Gemmatimonadaceae bacterium
GTGGCGCTGGCGGCGGTGCCGATCTGGTGTGACAACCGGATCGTCGCGGTGCTGGAGCTGAGCCGGCCACCCGGCGTCTCCTTTGCCGTGGCCGAAGTGGAGCGGCTGGCCCAGATCGCCGATCATGCGGGAGCCGGCTATCAGACCGCCAAGGCGGGCGAGGCACTCCGGGAATCGGAGGAGCGTTATCGCCGGCTCTTCTCCGGCGCGACCGACGCGATTCTCACCTTCGACCGCCACGGCACCATTACCTCGTTCAACGAAGCGGCCGAGCGGCTTTGGAGTGTGCGGGCCCGCGAGGTGGTAGGCGCCAAGTGGGAAGAGGCTCTGACCTTCGAGACTCCCGCGATGGTCGCCGAGCAGATCGCCCGGGCGCTGGCCGGCGAGTCATGCGCTTTCGAAGTCTGGCTCCGCCGGCACGAAGCCGAGCGCGGAGTAGTGGCCATGAGCCTTTCTCCGCTGGTCGAAGAGGGAAAGACCACTACCGTGCTGGGTATCGTCCGCGACGTGAGCGAGCAACGCCGGGTGCAGTCGCAACTGCTGCAGGCGGAGAAGATGTCGGCCATTGGTCAGTTGGTCGGCGGTATGGCCCACGAGATCAACAATCCGCTCGCCAGCATCCTGGTGAACATGGAAATGCTTCTGTCCGAAGCGAAAGACCCCTCGCAACTGGAGACGCTCACCGCCATCAAGACCGAAACCGATCGCGCCGCGCAGATTGTCAGGAATCTGCTGACTTACGTGCGAGGGCAGGGATCCTCCCGCGCGGCGATCGACTTGCGGGACGCGGTGCGCGGGTCGTTGGCGCTGCGGCGGAATCAGCTGCTTAATCAGCAGATTCAGGTCGACGTCCAGCTGCCGCCCGAGCCGGTACTGGTCTCCGGCAACAAAGTGAACCTGCAGCAGGTGCTGATGAACCTGCTGATCAATGCCGAGCACGCCATCCGGTCCCATCGCAGCAAAGGCTGCCTGTGGGTCAAGCTGACTGTGGCCGACGGGCTGGGTGTGATCACGGTGGACGATGACGGTCCGGGAATACCCCCGGAGCTGCTGAGCCGGGTATTCGATCCTTTCTATACCACCAAGCCGGAAGGTGAAGGCACCGGTCTGGGCCTCTCAGTGAGCGCTGGTATCGTGGCCGATCACCATGGCCGGATCATCGCCACCGAACGTCCCGGCGGAGGGGCCCGCTTTACCGTCGAGCTGCCGCTTCACGAAGGAGGCCAGCGGTCCCCGGTTGAAGAGCCGGTGCGGCCCCTGATCGCCCCTCCCGATGGAGCCAGCCGGGGCCGGATTCTCCTCTTGGACGACGAACCCGACATCCGCCGGAGCGTCTCCCGTTTTCTGGTAAAGACCGGCTGGCAGGTCGATCTGGCCGACTCGGGGGAGGAAGGACTGCGGCTGCTGGAGCAGGGCGAGTACGCCGTGGTGCTCTGCGACCTGCGGATGCCCGGGATGAGCGGTCACGAGTTCTATCGCAGGCTGCAGGCGATGGATTCTCCCGCCGTGAGCCGGCTGGTCTTCATGACCGGCGACGTGCTTTCACCGGAAGCCTCCCGGTTCCTCCAGGAGGCCAATCGCCCGGTGCTCTCCAAGCCGTTTACCCTGAATGACCTGACCGAGGTGCTGGGGCTGGTGGTGCCGGCGAGGTAGGCCGAACGCCGTGCGCGCCTACAAAGCCGGCACCACCTATGTTTGGTGCCATGGCCCCGCCAATTCTCATTCTCGTCGCGCCCCAGGACATCGTCAACATCGGCAGCGCTGTCAGGATCGCGAAGAATTTTGGGCTCTCTCATGTCCGGTTGGTTGCTCCCGAAGTGTTCGATGCCTGGCGGATCGAAGGAATCGCCCACAATACCGCCGACCTGATCGAACGGATCACCATCCACGACACACTGGCCGACGCGGTGGCCGATTGTGTCTGGACCGTCGCCCTGACCGCTCGGGAGCGGACCGCCAAGCGCACCGTCTATCGTCCCGGTCCGGCAGCGGCCGAGCTGATTGCCAGGTCAGAGACCGGACCGGTGGCGTTCGTCGCGGGGCGGGAAGACAAGGGACTCTCAAACGATGAGTTGGACCAGTGTCACGCCCTGGTCACGATCCCCACCAACCCGGAATACAAGTCGCTCAACCTGGCCCAGGCTGTCGCCATCATGTGTTACGAGACCATGCTGGCCCGCGGCGGTGAACGGCGTCCGATCAAGCCGCCAAGGAAGCCGGCTGAGCCGGCCACCAAGGAGCTGCTGGAGCGACTCTTTGGCGACTGGCAGCGAGCCCTCTGGGCCATTGAGTTCTTCAAAACTCGCCAACCCGACAGCGTGATGCGGTCCTGGCGGGAGTTGCTGTTCCGGGCCGAACTGGATGGCCGGGAGGCCTCCCTCGTCAGGGCTATGGGGATTGAAGTTGTCAGATTTCTCGAGCGGAACGGATTGCCGTTACCGCCGGAAGCGGAGGGCGTGGGTGAGCCGCTGGCAAGCGACAACGAGATTTAGCGGCGATCTGAGTCGGGTAGACGCTTGGAAGTAGGCCGGTCTGCCGGTTAAGTTTGGGGCGCACGAACACACCTTCCGAGGGAGATTCCGTGGGGCGATCCGCCGCGTATTGGGCAACCAACCTGTATCCCAACTCCCGCCAGGAACCCAAGCCATCGGCGCCTTACAAAGATCTTCCCGCTGCCTCGGCGGCGAGGTTTCGCCGGCTGCGTGAGGGGTTACTCAAGCTTCCCGGTGTAACCGAACACATCAAATACATGGGGCAATGGCACTGGACCTGGGAGTTTGCGGTCGGGCATCGCAAGCTCTGCTGGATCCACGTCATGCAGAATGGCCCCGCGATCACCTTTACCATCGCCGATTCAGAGGAACCGAAGGCCTTGGCCGTCCCTCGGCTTCCCGCGGCGATTGGGGCTTCGATTCGGAGCGCTCAGCGGACCGGACCGATCCGCTGGTGCGCCCTGGACGTCGGCGATCAGAAGGCGGCGGACGCCTTTCTCAGCTTTGTGAGGCGGAAGTTGGCCTGGCTGGTGGCCGAGACCCCGGGTGCGGCCACTGGCCGGCGCTCACTGGTAAGCTGATATACCTGAATTTCTTAGTCGGAAAAACCGTTTGTCGACAGTTTGGTTCGGGACCCTTCTCCGAGTATAATTGTCGCCCAATAGTTTGCCGCTCGTGAAACAATTCACAATCCGGGCTTCTTCCCGAGAATCCCGCGGATTCTTCCCTACGCGGCCGTGAGAAATCATGCGTAAGCTGGCACTCCTCGGCGGTGGTTCGCTCGCGCTCGCACTCGGCGCTGCGGCGGTCTTCATGCGTCCTGTGAGCGCGGTGCAGGCACCTGCCAAGCCCGACTCGCTGGTCGCCTGGGTCCTCGCGCCCGGCGACACCGCCAATCTCAAGGGTCCACGCCAACCGGTGTTCTTCCGCCACGATATCCACGTCGGCGTCAACAAGATGCAGTGTCAGTATTGCCACTATTCGGTGGCCGAGTCCAACGAACCCGGCATTCCGAGTATGCAGACCTGCATGGGGTGCCACCTGGTCATCGGCGGCTCCGACTCGAGCCACAAGGCTGAGATCAAGAAGGTCCGGGACAGCTACAACAACAAGCAGCCGATTGAATGGGTCCGGGTTCACAGCGTTGCCCGCCACGTGCACTTCCCCCATTCGCGGCACATCAAGGCACTGGGTCCCAATGCCTGCCAGACCTGTCACGGCGATGTTGCCCGCATGCCCCAGGTCTTCAAGGTGAACAACGTGAACAACATGGGTTTCTGCATCACCTGTCACTTGCAGCGCAACGTGACCCGTGATTGCACGGCCTGTCATTACTAGCAGTCAGAGCTAACGGCTAACAGCGAACGGCTAACGGCCCAAAGGCTTCATCAATGTCTGACGAACCAGCGCAAGACAACATCAACCGCCGTGGCTTCCTCAAAGTCCTGGGTGTCACCGGGGCGGGCGCCGCTGTGGTTTCCGGCTGTTCCACCAGCAAGGTGGAGAAGCTGATTCCCTACCTGGTCCAGTCGGAAGACCAGGTTCCGGGAATCCCCACCTGGTACGCCAGCACCTGCACCGAATGCGCGGCGGGGTGCGGGCTGCATGTGAAGACCCGGGAAGGGCGGGCCATCAAGCTGGAAGGCAATCCGGTCCATCCGGTGAACGCCGGGAAGCTCTGCGCTCACGGTCAGTCTTCGCTGCAAGGGCTCTACAATCCGGCCCGGGTCAAAGCCCCGATGGCCCGCCAGGCCGATGGAAGTCTCAAGGAAATCACCTGGGACGAAGCCATCGCGCTGCTCTCCGGCAAGCTTCAGGGCGCGGGCGGCAAAGTGGCGGTGATTTCGGGTGCTGGACGCGGCACGTTCTCCGACTTGCTGGCCGGCTGGACCGCCGCCCTGGGCGGCAAGCTGGTTCGCTATCAGCCATTCTCCTTCGAGCCGGTGAAGGCGGCCAGTCTGCAGACCTTTGGCCTGGCAGAGGTGCCGGCCTACGACTTCGCCGCGGCTAAGTACATCGTCTCTTTCGGGGCCGACTTCCTGGAGAGCTTCGTCTCTCCAGTCGAGCATCAGCGGGGCTTCGCCGAGTCTCATGGATTCAACAACGGCGAGATGGCCAAGCACGTGATGTTCGCGCCCCGGATGTCTCTCACCGGTCTCAACGCCGACGAGTGGCATGCGCCCCGGCCCGGCAGCGAGGCGGTGATCGCGCTCGCGATGGCCAACCTGCTGCTTAATGAGCGGAGTGGAAACCCGGCCGACGCCAACGGTCTGCGTGGTGCGCTGGCGGCCTACACGCCGGAGAAGGCCCAGCAGGACAGCGGGGTTGGCGCCGAGATCATCAAGCGGATCGCCCGGGAGTTCGCCGGAGCCCAGCCGAGTCTTGCGGTGGCAGGCGGGGTATCCAGCCAGCACCGTGGGGCGGTGGAGCTCTGCGCCGCGGTGAACCTGCTCAACTACATCGCGGGTAACCTCGGCCGGACCGTGAAGTACGGCGCCGACCAGGATACCGGTGACGGCTACGGCGCGGCACTGGCGATGCTGGAGTCGATCGGGCGGGGCGAAGCCGCGGTGGCCATCGTGCATGAGGCCAACCCGGCTTACAGCATGCCCAAGTCGGCCGGCTTCTCAGACAAGTTCAAGAAGGCCGCGTTCAAGGTCTCGACCTCCACCATGATGGACGAGACCACCGAGCTCTGCGACCTGCTGATCCCCAGCCATCACCCGCTGGAGCGCTGGGATGATGTGCGGCCCCGCCGCGGTGTCACCGGTCTGATGCAGCCGGTGATGGAACCGGTCTTCAAGACCCAGGCGACCGGCGATGTGCTGCTCAAGGTCTCGCAGAAAGCCGGCGGCGCCCTGGCCTCATTCAATGCGCCGTCCTGGGAGGCCTACCTCAAGGCTCAGTGGTCCAAGGTGGTGGCCGGCGACGCCGGCTGGCGGGAAGCGCTGCAACACGGCGGGATCTACGGCGATGCGCCGGTGACTCCCGTGAAGCTGGCGGGTACCGCCTCATCGGTTGGGTTCACCCCGCCGGCCTTCGATGGCGAGGCCGGTGCCGACGGGTTCTGGCTGACTCCGGTCGCTTCGGTCATGGGCGACGGCCGCTTTGCCAACCGCCCCTGGCTACTGGAGCTCTCCGATCCGGTTACCAAGATCACCTGGCACTCCTGGATCGAACTGCACCCCGAGACGGCAGCCCGGGTCGATGTACGAGAGGGAGAAGTCCTGCAGATCACGTCGCCCCACGGCACCATTGAAGCGCCGGTCTACATATATCAGGGGATCCACCCGGACGTGGTGGCGGTGCCTCTCGGTCTGGGCCACACCTCCTACGGTGAGTTCGCCGCCAATCGGGGCGTCAACGTACTCGACCTGCTCGACAGCAAGGACACCAAGGGGTTCCTGGCCTATCAGAGCACTCGGGTCACCCTGACCAAGACCCGCAAGTATCACAAGGTTGCCAAGACCGAAGGCACCACCCGCCAGCTGGGCCGCGGCATCGCGGACGCGATGACCCTGGAGCAGGCCAAGCAGGGTATGACCCCCGCGTTGGCGGCCAAGGCCGAGGGGCACGAAGAACACGAGGTCAACACCGAACGGGAAGTCGAAGCGATCAAGGGCTTCCGCGAGAGCGTGCTGGAGAAGCGCAAGCATGGTGGCTACGCCAATCCCGAAGACCAGCCTCTGTGGGGCATGACCATCGATCTTTCCCGCTGCACCGGATGCTCGGCTTGCGTTACTGCCTGCTACGCCGAGAACAATATCCCGTGGGTGGGCGAGGCCGACATCCTCAAGGGTCGAGAGATGACCTGGATGCGGATCGAGCGGTATTGGGAGGGCGGGGAGCACGGCGAGCCGCTGGAAGCCCGCTTTGTGCCGATGCTGTGCCAGCACTGCGACAACGCACCCTGCGAACCGGTCTGCCCGGTGTACGCCGCGTACCACACGCCCGATGGCCTCAACGGCCAGGTCTACAACCGCTGTGTGGGCACCCGCTACTGCGCCAACAACTGCCCCTACAAGGTTCGCTATTTCAACTGGTACGCGTACAACAAGCGGGCCTTCCCGGAGCCGCTCAACTACGCCCTCAATCCCGATGTCACCGTTCGGGCTCGCGGTGTGATGGAGAAGTGCACCTTCTGCGTCCAGCGGATCCGGGGAGCCCAGCATCAGGCTCGCCTGGAAGACCGGAAGCTGCAGGAGGGCGACCTCAACACCGCCTGCGCCCAGGCCTGTCCTTCGGGTGCGATCGTGTTCGGCAATACCAAAGACCCGGCCAGCAAGATCAGCCAGGCCCGGGAGAATCATCGTGGCTACCACATTCTCGAGGACCTGAACGTGCGCCCAGCCGTGACCTATCTGGCCAAGGTCCTGCACCACTCGGAGGCCTGACCGATGGCGGCCATCGCTCACGACCCGAGCGTTCCGACCCAGACCCATCACGAGGTCACCCGCGACGTCGTCAATACGCTGGGGACCGCGGGGAAGGGCTACTACCTCCTGACCGGGGCGATCGTCGGCCTCTTCCTGATCGGCCTGACGACCTTCGTTCTGCTGCTCAAGGATGGTCTGGGACTCGCGGGATACAACCCGCCGGCCTTCTGGTCGGTGTTCATCACCACTTTCGTCTTCTGGGTCGGTATCGGTCACGCCGGCACCCTGATCTCGGCGATCCTGTTCCTGTTCCGCTCACCGTGGCGCACCGCGGTGTATCGGGCCACCGAGGCGATGACGGTGTTCGCGGTTATGACTGCGGCCCTCTTCCCGATCATTCACATCGGCCGCCAGTGGTTCTTCTACTGGCTGTTGCCCTATCCCAACGCCCGCTGGCTGTGGCCCAACTTCAAGTCGCCGCTGGTGTGGGACGTCTTCGCGATCTCCACCTACTTCACCGTCTCGGCCACCTTCCTTTGCGTCGGCCTGGTGCCCGATATCGCCGCCGCCCGCGACCTGATGACCGGCTGGCGCCAGAAGGTCTACTCGGTGTTCTCGCTGGGCTGGAAAGGCACCGACAATCAGTGGCGCCACTACAGCCGGGCCTATCTGTATCTCGCGGCCCTGGCGACTCCACTGGTGCTCTCGGTGCACTCGGTGGTGAGCTGGGACTTCGCCATGTCGATCGTGCCGGGCTGGCACGGGACCATCTTCGCGCCCTACTTCGTGGCCGGCGCGATTTATTCCGGCGTCGGCATGGTGCTCACGCTGATGATCCCGCTTCGGAAGACTCTGAAGCTGGAGCACATGATCACCGAATATCACTTCGATAATCTGGCCAAGCTGACCCTGCTGACCGGCACCATCCTGTTCTACGCCTACGGGATGGAGTATTTCATCGGCTGGTACAGCGGCAACACCTTCGAGCAGACCACCTTCTTCCGCCGGGCCTTCGGGCCGCTCTGGTGGGGTGGCTGGACCATGATCATCTGCAACGCCTTCGTTTCGCAGCTGTTCTGGTTCAAGAAAGTCCGCACCAACCTGACCGCGCTGTTCGTCATCTCGATCTTCATCAATATCGGGATGTGGTTTGAGCGCTGGGTGATCATCAGCTCTTCTCTCTCCAATGACTTCCTGCCCTACGCCTGGGGCAACATGAATCCGACCTGGGCTGACTGGGGGATTCTGGCCGGCTCGTTCGGCTGGTTCGGGATGTGGTTCCTGCTGTTCGCCCGGAGCTTCCCGGTGGTTGCAATCCAGGAGATCAAGGAGCAGATCCCGATGCCCCGGCTCCGGAAGGGAGGTCACTGATGGCCACCAGGATGGTGCCCGGCGTGCTGGCCGCGTTCAAGCACATCGACGCAGCCTGCGATGCGATCACTGCCCTTCGGGCCCAGGGCCGCAAGGACATCACGGTCTACTCGGCCGCGCCCAATCACGAGTTGGAGCACGCCCTGGAGATCCACAACAGCCCGGTCCGGCTCTTCACCCTGATTGGCGGTCTTACCGGAGTATGCGCCGGTGTCGGCATGACCTTCTGGATGTCGCTCGACTGGCCCCTGCTGGTGGGTGGCAAGCCGATCGCGACCTTCCCGCCGTACGTGGTCTTCATGTTCGAGCTCATGGTGCTGCTCGGCGCCCTGAGCACGGTGGCCGGCGTGGTGATTCTTTCGCTGACCAAGCCGACGACCGGACTGGCATACGATCCCAGTTTCTCGGACGATCAGATCGGGATCTTCATCCCCTGCGGGTCTTCTGACGCTCCGGGAGTGGAAAAGATGATGCGTGATGCCGGCTCGGTGGAGGTCCGCCATGCGGCGTAACCGGGTGGGATTCATGGCCGCCGCGCTGGCGCTGCTGGGCACCACCGCCTGTGATTTCTATTACAACGACGTGCCCAGCCCCGACGAGCTGCTGCACATCATCCCGTGGTTCGACGCGATGATCAAGCAGCCGGCGGTGTTCCCCTACGCTCGTGCCGATGTACCGCGCAACACCGTTCCCGGCACGGTGCCGGTGACTGGCGGAGAGGCGGACTGGAGCGCGGAGTGGGCGGTGCTCAACACGGCGACGGCGGACAAGCTGGTGAACCCGTTGGCCGGTCAGCCTGCTTCGGCGGTGGGAGACACTCTCTTCCATACCTACTGCGCGGTCTGCCACGGTGTGATCGGCGCCGGCGACGCCCGGGTGGGAATGCAGCTGGGTGCTCCCTCGCTGCTCACCGACCGGGCCAAGGGATACAGCGATGGCTATCTCTACTCGATCATCCGCTACGGTCGAGGGGTGATGCCCAAGTATGGCGACAAGGTGCGGGGACAGAAGCGGTGGGAAATCGTGAACTACGTCCGGCAGCTCCAGTCTGGCATGGTGCCCGCCGCCACGGCGCCCGCCGCCACGGCGCCCGGAGGAAATAACTGATGGGCTCAACACTGGTACGCGAGAAAATCGCAGCCCGCTCGGTGCAGGGTGGCCGCTACGCCACCTTCTTCGGACTCGGTCTCGCGCTGGCGCTCATCGGGCTGATTCTCTTTGCGGTGAGCCTGACCGGAGAAAATGCCGACCGGGCCTGGCACCTGTTTCATGTAAACTGGGTCTACTTCACCGGTCTCACCGCCGGCAGCTTCGCCTTCGTGGCGGTCCAGAAGATCACCAACGCCAAGTGGTCAGGGTTGATCATCCGCTTCTCCGAGGCGGCGCCGTTTTTCTTCTTCCCGGTCTCGTTCATCGGCTTCCTGATCATCTTCACGGTTGGTTATCCCCACATCTTCCCCGAGATGCATGGTCTGGGAAGTCACGGGAAGGAAGTCTGGTTGTCCCACGGATTCATGTTCGGCCGGCTGTTCGTGGGTCTCTCGTTGCTGTTCTTTCTCGGGTTCCGGCTGGTCCGTAACGACCTGATCCCCGACATGTTCGAAACCGCCGGACTGGTGAACGGCAAGAAGCAGGAGATGTACCGCCGCTGGTCCAAGGATTTCGATTCCAGCGATACCGGCCGGGCCAAACACGAGTCCCGGATCCGCACGATCGCCCCGCTGTACATCGTGACCTACGCGATCGTCATGACCATGGTGGCCTTCGACGCCATGATGGCGTTGCAGCCCCACTGGTTCTCCAACCTGTTCGGCGGCTGGTATTTCATGGGCTCCTTCCTGGGAGCCCACACCCTGCTGGCGCTGCTGATGCTCTATGGCCGCCATGAGGTGCACATCGACGAGTTCGTTTCTCCCAAACAGCGGCATGATCTGGGCAAGTTGATCTTCGGCTTCTCGGTCTTCTGGACCTACCTGATGTGGTCCCAGTTCCTGGTGATCTGGTACGGCAATCTCCCGGAAGAGACCGGGTTCGTGTTTGCCCGGCTGTGGGGGCCCTGGCGTCCGATCGGCAGCGCAGTGTTCCTGGGGATGTTCGTGATTCCCTTCATCGGGCTGCTGGGCGTGGCGCCCAAGAAGAATCCCTTCACGCTGGGACTCTTCTCGCTGATCAGCCTCTGCACCCTGTGGCTGGAGCGCTACCTGATGGTGCTGCCCTCGGTCACCAAGCTTGAAGGCCCGGTCTTTGGCTTGCCTGAACTGGGGCCGACCCTGCTGTACCTTGGACTATTCCTGTTCTGCTACGCCTTGTTCGCCCGGACGTTCCCTATGGTGTCGCCCCGACTGGCCGAGATCACCCTCGATCGGGAACGGGGCCATGGACACGCCGAAGTGACCGGGGAGTTCGAGCACGAGGAAACCGACGCTGACTACGTCTCGCCTGAGGCGATGGAGCGGAGGCACGGGAAGCGGTAGCGGCGAGGCGGCTAAGCGGCGAGGCGGTTAGTACAAACACTTAGGGTGAGCTCCTCTCGGAACTCACCCTTTAGATTTTCTCGCCGCCTCGCCGCCTCGCCGCTAGTACCGCCGCTTGGTATTCCGCATGTTCACCCGTGCCAGCAGCGATCCAATAGCGTTAGACGGGCCGGTCACCGCTACCATCCGATCGGACTGATGATCGCGGATGGTTACCGTCATCCGGCTGTTGCTCTCGGACTGATGGGCCGAATCGGCTTCACCCTGCTCGCTTACCAGAGCCAGAACCCGGGGAGCGGGGCCGGATCATATCACCCGACTCGAGGGTCTGGTCGACCGCAGTCACATCTTCGCCGCCATTGCCGGGCTGAACCCGCATCTGGACCACCGGAAGACCGGGAACCAGTGCGATATCGGCCCGGTGATCGGCGGTCTCCTTTTCCGGCACGATCGTCCGCCAGAGACCGTTGAGCCCGGGGTCGTCGTTGACCGGCTGGGCTACCAGGTCGCTCAACTCGAGCGGCTGAGTGCCGACTGCGAGCTGGTCCCCCGAGCCGGACGGAAGGGTCGCGGCCGGCTGGGGGTCGGTCTCATCCACGGTGGCAAACCCGGTCGCGCTGGGGGCCTCACTGCCGACGGGTGAGGAGGCCCGGACCAGCTGCAGCTGCGCGGCCGGCTGGCTCTTCGGCTTGCGGGTCGACTGCGATTTCACCGCGGCCGGAGCGGCGACGGTCTCGACCTTGGGAGTATCGTGGGCCGGAACGGTCACCGGCACCAGAGCAATGGTTTTCCCCGGTTCGACCTTGAAGAACTCACCGCTCATCCACCAGCCAAAGAAGAGCACACCGCCAATACTGGCGGCCCACGACATCACCTTGACCCAGCGCCAACGGCGCTGTTCCCGGGCGGCGGCCCGGGCCATCAGAGTCTCAAAGGCGGGAGGGATGATCGGAGGCGGACCAACCCGGGCCAGCAGCGCAGTGGTCCGGTCACGCAACCCCGCGATGCCATCCCGCTCCATCTGGCAGCGGTTGCAACGGGCGAGGTGCCTTTCGATTTCAACGCACTGAGATCGGCTCAGCGCCTGATCCAGATAGGCGTGAAGTTCCTCTTCAGGAATGTGCCGCACGGTTCTCCTGCTCGTTTCGATCGTACGCATCCACCAGCCGCTTGCGGGCCCGGGCGAGGGTAGTACCCACCGCGCCGACGGCGAGCCCGGTCTGCTGGGCGATTTCGGGATAACTGAGACCGGCATCCCACAGCAGCAGGACTTCCCGGTCTCGCTTGGTCAGCGTGGCGAGCGCTTCGTCGACTTTGGCTCGCCGCTCATCTTCCTCCACCATCTCATCCGCCGGTGCCGGAGACGACGGCATCGTGGCGGGGTCTTCCTTCAGGAGCGTGAGGTGCCGTTTGCGCCGGACTGCGGCCCGAGCTTCATCGCGGGCCAGGTTCGCAGCCACGGCGAAAATCCAGGCCCGGGGCTTCTCGGGCCGGTGCGCCATTGCCCTGATGAACACTTCCTGGGCCAGATCATGCGCGCGGTCCGCGTCCCACACCTTGCGGTAGAGGAAGCGGACGACCGTGGCATATGTGGTCCGGTACAGCTCTTCGAGCTCATCGCCCATGGAGGCGTCTCCCCAGCTGGGTCCTGACCGGCGTAACCAGCTCCACCTGCTGCTGGCTCATAGCCTTACGACGACTTCACCAGATCAGGTTGCACAGTCTCTGGCGCCGCTGTCGTGTCGCTGGCGCCTTTCTTGGCCTTCTTAGCCGGCGGGGGGGCGAAAATGCAGCCTGGGTGCATCCCTTTGCCCTTCGGCGGCCAGTCACTGCACAGGTCTGGCTTGGCCGTCCGGCCGTCGGCCCGAAGCCTCCCGTGAAGGGTACAGTTCTCTCCCCCGTCGTCCAGATACCCGCAGGCGGAGATCATCTCGGCTTCAATCGCGTCGTCAACCTCCCGGGCAATTTTGCAGAGGTAGGGCGATTGCCGCGAGCGGATCAGCGACTCCAGAGCCTCATCGCCTTTGCGGCACATCATTTCGACCTGAAGGTCACGGCAACAGGCCGATCCGCGCTTGTGGTCGGCCGTCTCGCAGGGAGCGATGGAACAGGGATTGACCTCGTCGAGCTCGACGATGGGCAGGGTCCGAGGCGGAAAGCGCAGTTCCAGCTCACTCATCCCCTGGGAGGAGACCACCCGGAACCGGTCTCCGCCGAGTCGTCTCGGTTGGGGCTGGCCTGTGGTTCTGGGAGGCATCGCGCCAGTATGGCCCAGGGCGGCACAACGCCCGGTTCCCGGGGTATCCCCAGCCTTGAGGTGCCGGCAACGGACGTGGAGGACGGCGTCCACCAGCAGGTCGGTCCCGGACTTCCGCAGCTCCGCGAAGCTGATCTGCTGAGTGTGCCCCAGCAGCCAGGTTGATTCGTGGTCGAGCGACTCGGCCGCCTCTTCCAGGGAGCCTACCCGGAGGGTGACCGCCAATTCCTGACATTGGGAACCGAGCGCACGGCACTGCGGAATGGAGGGCATCATGCTAATCTAAGCAGCGGGAGGAGTCTCCCGGATTATGCCCTCCCGTTGTATGTTTGTGAACCTTTTCACAAGGTCATTTTTCTCTCAGCGGAGGCGGGACACTGATGCGCGCGATGACGATGGTGGCTGGTGTTGCTGCTCTGGCCCTCGTGGCCTGCGGCAAGGGTGGGGAGAAGCCGGCAGCGGATACCACCGCGGCTATGGCTCCGGCGGCGGCTGCCCCGGCGGCGACTGGCGCTACTCATGAAGTGGACATGGAGTTCGACGGGAAGACGGCGCACTTCGCTCCGGCGGAGCTGACGATCAAGTCGGGTGATGTGGTGCACTTCGTAGTGAAGAGCGGCCCGCCGCACAACGTGGCGTTCTACAGCGACAGCATTCCGGCCGGCGCGGCTGACGTGCTCAACAAGAACATGACCGAGACCATGGGACCGCTCGCCGGTCCGATGAAGGTCGGCGTGGGCGAGAGCTACGACGTGTCCTTCGCGGGC
>CAZOES010000117.1:0-13736 GCA_964578865.1 uncultured Gemmatimonadaceae bacterium
AGCTGGTGCTGGAGCCCTTGCCCTTCGATCTGCGGGAGGCGGCCGAGGATGTCGGGACGCTGCTGGGGGTCAGGGCGGCGGAGAAGGGTCTGGCCCTGGTGGTGCGGGTCGACCCGGCGCTGCCCCGCCGGCTGGTGGGCGATCTGGGACGGATCCGACAGATCATCACCAACCTCGCCGGAAATGCGGTGAAGTTCACCGAGCAGGGCTCGGTCGCGGTGGATCTGAGTCTGGCCGAATCCGGGACCGGCTCGATCCGGCTGCGTCTGGAGGTTCGCGACACCGGTATCGGAATTCCCGCCGCACTGCGTCAATCGATCTTCGACAAGTTCACCCAGGCCGATGCCTCGACCACCCGGCGCTACGGTGGTACCGGTCTGGGCCTGGCGATATCCCGCGAGCTCACCGAGGCGATGGGCGGGACCATCGGCATACTGCCTAACGAACCGCACGGCAGCATCTTCTGGTGCACCCTGGTCTTGCCGGTCGCCGACCCACAGCCGGCCGACGGGCCGGCCCTGATCGGCCATCATATCCTGCTGGCGATCCGCGAGCCGCTGGAGCGGCAGGTGCTTCAGGAGCTGCTGCAATCGGAGGGTGCGACGGTACGCCAGGGCCCGGTCCAGACAGCGGTGGGCGGCGAGGTCGTCCTGGTCGATTCGGCTGACGAAGGGCTGATGCCCCCCGGATGGCCGGGAGTCGTAGTAGTCGATCCGGGCCAGCGCCACCAATCCACCCGGGCTTGTGTCGGTCGACCGCTGCGGCGGGGCGAACTGATTACCGGCCTGACCGGTACACCGGGCGCCGGCACCGGAGTGGCTCAGGGCCACTCACCCGAAGCGGCCGCCGGGCCCCGGGCCGCCCGGATCCTGCTGGTGGAAGACACCCTGGTCAATCAGAAGGTTGCCACCAGCATGCTGCGGCGCCTGGGTCACGAAATTGACCTGGCCCAGAACGGACGGGAGGCGGTGGAGATGACGGCCCGCAGTCGTTACGCCGTGATCCTGATGGACTGCCAGATGCCGGAGATGGACGGCTTCGAAGCCACCCGTTTGATCCGTGAACGTGAAGCTGGCGGGGCCCCTCGGACCCCCATCGTCGCCATGACCGCCCACGCCATGCAGGGCGACCGGGAGCGATGTCTGGCGGCGGGAATGGACGATTACCTCTCCAAACCGGTCCGCCGGGAACTGCTGGAAGCCACTCTGGCCCATTGGATTCCCGGGGCCGATTCCAGTCTGCCGGCGGTCGCCCCGCCGGCCCCGCCGGACGGCATCATCGATGTCCTCACCGTCCGGAATCTCCGGGAGATGGAAGCCACCGGCCAAGTTGGTCTCGGGGCCGAGCTGCTTGCCTTGTTTGACGAACAGGGCCGGCTGCTGCTGGAGGAGATTCGGGCCGCTTTGCAGACCGAACGACGGGATGAACTCAAGGGCCGTCTCCACGCCCTGAAAGGCGCTGCCGGGTCGGTGGGCGCAAAGCAGTTGGCCGAACGGTGCCGCCATTTCGAAGAGCGGGCCCTTACCGCCACTCGGGATCAGGGACTGGCCCTGGTCCAGGAACTGGCGCACCAGTTCGAGCTGGCCCGTGCGGCCCTGACTCAGGAGCTGACCCAACATGCGTAGGCGGCTGCTGCTGGTGGTGCTGGCCATGTTCCTGGTGGAAATGGCCATCATGCTGATTCTTCCCGCTCTCAAAATTGGGAACCCGTTCATCGAGGGCCTGGTCGATTCGCTGTCGCTCTCGTTAGCCGGAGGCTACATCCTTTGGCGAGTGGTGGCCCGGCCGGTCCGCGAACAGGCGGAAGCGGCGGTGCGGGAAAGCGCGGACCTCCTCCGGGTGGTGGTCAATTCGGTGGAGGAAGTAATCTTCCGAATCGACGAGTCGGGCCGCTGGGGCCTGCACGGGGCGATCGCCGGCGCCGTGCTATCCGGTTGCCGAGGGGGTGGACCACCCGTCGATCGGTCTGCTGCATTCGGAAGACGTTGCCGGCTGGGAGTCTGCCCTGGCGCGGGTGCTTGGGCGGGAGCAGGACTCGGCCCACCTGATCGTCCGCTTGTGGCACCGCGATGGCACCCAGCGGTGGATCGAAGCCCGCTTTCGCCCGTTGTGCGATAGCGGGAACCGGGTGCTGGGCTGCTCCGGAACTCTGCAGGACGTGACTGAACGACAGCAGGCCCAGGAGGCGATGGAAACCCAGGCGGCGCTGCTCAGGGTGCAGGCCCGGGAGCTGACCGCGACCAGGGACGCTGCCCTCAAGTCGGCGCGGACCAAGTCGGATTTCCTGGCCAGCATGAGTCATGAGATCCGCACTCCGATGAACGGCATCATCGGAATGGCCGACCTCCTGCTCGACACCCGCCTGGATGCGGAACAGCGCGATTTCGCCGGGGCCATCGCCCGTTCGTCGGACGCCCTGCTCACCATCATCAATGACATTCTCGATTACTCCAAGATCGAGGCCGGGAAACTCTCGATTGAGCCGCTGTCCTTCGACCTCCGGGTGGCGGTCGAGGAGGTCGCCGATCTGCTGGGTGGGCGTGCCGCCGAGAAAGATGTCGAGCTGATGACCCGGCTGGACCAGGATCTGCCCCGGTATGTCATCGGGGATGCCGGGCGAATCCGTCAGATTCTGACCAACCTGGTGGGCAACGCGGTCAAGTTCACTGCCAGGGGGCACGTCCTGATACAGGTCCGGCCGCTGGCCGAAACCGCCGGCGGGGGAATTCGCTTCGAGGTGGAAGACACCGGGATCGGGATTCCTGCCAGCAAGCTGGAATACATCTTCGACAAGTTTGCCCAGGCGGAAACCAGCACTTCCCGCACCTTCGGCGGGACCGGGCTCGGTCTCGCCATTTCCCGTCAGCTGGCCGAGCTGATGGGCGGATCGATCGGCGTGCGGAGCGAGGAGGGCAAAGGGAGCACGTTCTGGTTCGAGCTTCCGCTGGCGGCCGATCCCGCCGCCCGTGCCCTGGTGCCGGCCCGGAGCGGTCTGGTCGGGGTTCGGGTCCTGGTGGTCGAATCGGACCAGACCAGTTGTCTGGTCCATGCCGAGCAACTGGCCGAAGCTGGTCTCGAGGTCGAGTCCTGCACCTCCGGTGAAGCCGCGCTGATTCAGATGAGTCGGTTCGCCGAAAATGGACGTCCATTCGGTCTGGTGTTGATCGGCGCCCGCCTGGCCGACATGGACGGTGAGAACCTCGGCAAGCTCATCAAGATGGACGATCTGCTCAAGAGTGCGGCCCTGGTCTACCTCGCCACGACCGGCCAGCCGGGCGACGGGCGGCGGCTGCATCAGACCGGCTTCGCCGTCTACCTGGTCAAGCCGATCCGGAGCGCCGATCTCCTCGATGCCATGGCTCACGCCTGGCACGATCGCGGCACCGGCCCGCAGCCCTTGATCACCCGGCACTCGTTAGCCGAGGCGCGGGCCGCCACCCAGCGGAAGCCCCGCAGCAGCGGCAGCATCCCGGGGGTCGGCGGCAAACCACTGCGGATCCTCCTGGTGGAAGACAACGCGGTCAATCAGAGGCTGGCCACCAAGCTCCTCGAAAAACTCGAGTGTCAGTCCGAAATTGCCGCCAACGGCCGGGAGGCGCTCAGCCGGCTGGCCCAGGGCAGCTATGACCTGATCCTGATGGATTGCCAGATGCCGGAGATGGATGGCTACGAAACCACCCGCCAGATCCGGGCGTCGGAGTCGGCCTTTGCCGGCATCCCGATTATCGCGATGACCGCCAACGCCATGCGGGGTGACCGGGAAAAATGCCTCTCAGCCGGGATGAACGACTATCTGACCAAGCCCATCAAGGCCGAGGAACTCGAGCGGATGCTTGGCAGGTGGGCCCCGGGCCGCTCAACTGGCGGGTCGGTCGGGACATCCGAAAAGCAAGAACAGGGACCCGCCTTCGATCAGGATGCTCTCGATCAACTAAAGGGGTACGATCCGACCTTCGCGTTGGTGGCCGAGCTCTGCCGTCTCTTCCTGCAGGAGACTCCGCGCAGGCTGGAGGAAATCGGGGCAGCCATCGAATCGGGCGATCCCGAGCGTCTCGGCTTCGCGGCCCATGCCCTCAAGAGTACCTGCTGGATTCTGGGTGCCAAACGGATGGGACAGCTGGCGACCGAGCTGGAACGGCAGGGCAACGAACGGGCACTCGACCGACCGGAGATCCGCTTCGGCGAACTGAGCCGTGAGTTCATCCGGCTGCAGCCGGTCTACGAGTCTGAACTGGAGTCCGCGCTCGCCCAGGGACCCGCCACATGATGAGGCGGGTGTCGATCCGGACCCAGTTCCTGCTGCTTGGTCTGGTGGCCGCGCTGGGCCTGGTGCTGGTCGTGGGGGCCGAGCGGGAGCTGTTGCGGCGTACCCAGGCGCGATACGACGAGGAGCAGGCCCAGAATTCGGTCCGCCGGGCGCGCGAAGTACTCAGTCTCATGATCAGGGCCGATGCCCAGCGCCTGACCGAGACGGCCTGGGCCGATGAGATGTACGATCTCATGAATCGGAAGGATGGGCCGGAGACCCGCCAGTACCTGCGGAGCAACCTGAGCGACTGGATGCCGGAGCAGTATGGCGACCAGTTCATCGGGTTGTGGCAGGCCGACCGGAAGGAACGATTCAAGTGGGTCGCTCCCGGGACCCCTCAGCTCGACACTCTCTTGCCGTTGCAGGCCATCTTCAACCGGCTGGACGATCGCCGCTCGGCTGCCGGGCTCATCCCGGTGGGAAGCCAGCTCTACTTTGTCGCGGCTGCGACCATCCTGCCGAGCGGGAGTGCGGCGAAACGCCGGCCCGCCAGGGGGTACCTCGTTGCCGCCCGGCAAGTCGGACCCAACGCGCTGATAGGGCTGAGCGTTTCGCTGCAGGAAGAAGTCCAGCTGGGGCCGGCTCCGGTCGATGCCCGCGACAACACCGTCAGGAGCGTGGCTGGGGGAGGTGACAGCCTTACGACGGCGTTCCTGGTGTCCAATTTCTTTGAACGCCGCGCCATCGAAATGCGGCTGGAGGTCAGCCGCAAGTTCCACAACGACCTCGAACTCTGGAGTAGTCGCTTCCTTCTGTCGGTGGTGCTGCTCAGCTCGGCGCTGCTGGGGCTGGTCGCTCTGGTGGCCAGCCGGCTGGTGGTCCGCCCGTTTCGCTGGCTGGCGGGCGAGTTCCGCCAGATGCGGACGGCCCACGAGCTGACTCCGTTGAGCAGCGGCCCCCGCCCGGCGCTGGACTGGTCACTGCTGATCGATCAGTTCAACCAGCTCGCCCGCGACCGGGAGGCCTCCGAACGGGCCCTGGCTCAGGCGCGCGATGAAGCGCTCGCGGCCACCAGCGCCAAGAGCGAGTTTCTGGCCAACATGAGCCACGAGATCCGGACTCCGATGAACGCCATCATCGGGTTCTCCGATCTCCTGCGCCAGACCCAGCTGACCCCGGAGCAGAAGGAATACTCCGGCCTGGTGGTAAACGCCGCCGAATCCCTGCTCCACATCATCAACCAGATTCTGGATCTGTCGAAGGTCGAAGCCGGAAAAGTCACCCTGGAGGAACTGCCTTTCAATCTTCACCGGGTGGTGGGTGAGAGCATGACGATGTTCGCCCCCCGGGCCAGAGAGAAGGGTGTCGCGCTGCTGACCAGCATTGCCCCGGACGTTCCCCGTACTGTGGTCGGCGATGCCGGACGGATCCGCCAGGTGCTGGTCAACCTGGTCGGCAATGCTCTCAAGTTTACTCCGGCGGGTGAAGTCCGTCTTGGGGTCGAAACCGTTCCCGGTACCAGCGGACTGCTGCGCTTCCGGGTCAGTGATTCCGGTATCGGTATTCCGGCTGACAAGCTCTCGGCCGTGTTCGAGAAGTTCACCCAGGCGGATGCCAGCACGACCCGCCGGTTCGGTGGCACCGGGCTGGGGCTGACGATTTGTCGGGAGCTGGTCCGGCTGATGCAGGGAACCTTCAGCGTGGACAGTGTGGAAGGGAAGGGCAGTACCTTCAGCTTTACCGCCCAGCTTCCTCCATCCGAAGCCGAAGAGGCCGCTCCCGAAACGCCGGGCGAAACCCTGACTCCTCTCCGCGGCCGGCGAGTACTGATTGTGGACGACAACGAAGTGAACCGCCTGGTCGGCAGAGAATACCTCCGCCGGCTTGGCTGCGAAGTCGAGACGGTCGACGGTGGTGCCGCCGCGGTGGGGCGGGTCGCGCGGGGTGGCATCGAAGTGGTCTTTATGGATTGTCAGATGCCCGAGGTCGATGGCTATGAGGCGGCCCGCCGGATCCGGAATCTGCCGGCGCCCGGGGGACAAACCCGCATCGTGGCGATGACCGCCAATGCCATGCAGGGCGATCGCGAGAAGTGCCTCGCGGCGGGGATGGACGACTACGTCAGCAAGCCGATTCGCGAGGCGGAGCTGGCTGCGACACTGCGGCGAGCCGAGGAATCCACTGCGGCCCTGCCGGAACCACCCGGCTCGTCGGATCGGCTGGTGGTGCCGGATCTGGATCGGATGGTACTCGATGGGCTGGCCGGCAACAATGAGGCCGGAGCCGCGCTGGTGGGCCGTTTGATCGAGATCTATCAACGCGACCTGGCCTCCCAGCTGGCCGGTTTGACCCGTTCTCGAACCTTGCAGGACTGGAACGGTCTGGCCCGACGGGCTCACACGCTGAAGGGGATGGCGGCAACGCTGGGTGCGGTGCAAGTCTCGGAATGCGCGGGGTCGATCGAAGCGGCAGCCAAGGCCCGCGATGCGGACGAGGCGGAGGCCGCAGTCGGCCGGCTCCGGCCAGTGGCGGAGAGGTCGGTCGGGTTGCTGGCGGCCTGGTGGGACGAAACCAGCGGCAAGCTGAGTCCGGTCGCGGCGGCCTAACTCTCTTCGGCGTAGTGACAGGCGGCGATCGCGCCGCCCACCGGGCGCAGCTGAGGCTCCTCGGTCTGGCATCGCTGGTCGGTTCTCGGATGAAAACAGCGGGGATGGAAACGACAGCCTGGCGGAGGAGCGGCGGGGCTGGGTGGTTCGCCCGGAAGAACGATGCGGGTTCCTGACTGCCCCGGCACCGGCTCAGGCACCGCCGAGATCAGCGCCCGGGTGTAGGGATGTCGGGGCTGGCGCAGGACTGCCTCGGTGGGCCCCAGTTCGACGATTCTGCCCAGGTACATCACCGCGATCCGGTGGGCCAGCTGTCGCACCACCGCCAGATCATGGGCGATGAATAGATAGGAAAGCCCTCGCCGCTGCTGCAGTTCCTCCAGCAGATTCACCACTTGAGCCTGGATCGAGACATCCAGCGCCGAGACCGGCTCGTCGCAAACGATAAATGAAGGCTCTACCGCGAGCGCCCGCGCAATGCCGACTCGTTGGCGCTGGCCGCCGGAGAGCTCGCGAGGTAACCGGCTGGCCAGCGCGGGATCGAGGCCAACCTCTCGCATCAGCCCGGCCACTCGATCAGGGATCTCGGACTTGGTAGCGAGACGATGGATCTCGAGTCCTTCGGCGATGGCGGTGCCGATGCGCATCCGGGGATCGAGCGCCCCGGCGGGATCCTGGAAGATGATCTGCATCCTCCGGCGCAGAGAGCGGAGAGCCTTGCGATCGAGTCCGAAGACGTCCTGCCCATCAAAGGTGACCCGGCCGGCGGTCGGTTCGGTAAGCCGCAGGATGGTTCGACCGACGGTAGTCTTCCCCGAGCCCGATTCACCGACCAGGGCAAGGGTCTCCCCCCGCTCCAGTTCGAACGAAACACCGTCGACCGCGCGCACCGGCCTGCCGCGACCGAAGAGGCCGTGGGCGGGGTAGTGCTTGACGAGATTCTCGACCGTGAGGAGAGCCATGATGCTCGTGAGACGTGAGACGGGAGACGTGAACGTGGAAAGTGAAAAGTGAAAAGTGAAGCGTGATTAAGAGCTCGGTCCTCGGTACTCGGGACTCTCGAGCCAGCAGCGACTGGTATGCCCGGGTTCGATGACCCGGACCGGCGGCTCGTCGCTGCACTTCTGGAAGGCACTGGGGCAGCGGTTGCGGAATCGGCAGCCACTGGGCCAGTCGCCCGGCGAAGGCACCATGCCCGGAATCGGCTTGAGCTTCTCCTTCGCCCCGCTCAAGCGCGGGATCGAGGCGAAGAGCCCTCGAGTGTAGGGGTGATGGGGTGAGGAATAGAGCTGAGCGGTGGTGGCCTCTTCCACGATTCGTCCGGCGTACATCACCGCCACCCGGTCGGCTCGACCGGCGACGATCCCGAGATCGTGGGTAATGAGCAGGACCGCCATCCCCCGGGCGGCCCGCAACCGATCGAGCACTTCCAGGATCTGGGCCTGTACGGTGACATCGAGCGCGCTGGTCGGTTCGTCCGCGATGAGCAGTTCCGGCTCGGCCGAGAGTGCGATAGCGATCATTACCCGTTGCCGCATCCCCCCGCTCAACTGATGGGGATAGCTGCCGTAGCGCTTAGCCGGTTCGGGAATGCCCACTTCGGCCAGTAACGCTTCGGCCCGCCAGCGGGCTTCTGTCTTGTCCACCGGAAGATGGGCCCGGATGGTCTCGCTGATCTGGTCTCCCACGGTGAGCACCGGATTGAGGCTGCTCATCGGATCCTGAAAGACCATGGCGAGGCGTTTTCCCCGCATCTGCCGCAGCGGCTCAGGCTGGAGCATCAGCACCGGTTTGCCGTCGAGCAGGATTGAGCTGGCGGGGTCGATCCGGCCGCCGGGCGGCATCAATCGCAGCAGCGAGAGACCGGTGAGAGTCTTGCCCGAGCCCGATTCACCCACCAGAGCCAGAGTCTCTCCCCGGTCGAGAGTGAAGCTCACGCCGTCGACCGGATACACCGGTCCCTTCGCCGTCGAAAAACCGACCCGGAGCCCCTTCACTTCGAGCAGGGTGGTCATGCCGGTGCCGGGGTGTAGGTCTGGTGCAGCGCCTCTCCCACCAGATTCACCGCCAGCACCGTGAGCAGCACCGCGGCTCCGGGGGCCAGGCTGGTCCACGGCGCCGTCGCCAGATAGGGCTGGGCTTCCAGGATCATTCCACCCCAGCTGGGGGTCGGCGGTTTGACCCCGAGACCCAGAAACGAGAGGCCGGCTTCCAACAGGATCACATCACCTACCGCCAGAGTGCTCGCTGCGGCGAGCGGGCCGGCCACATTGGGGAAGAGATGCCGGAAGGCGATCCGCCTGCGACTGGCGCCGAGCGCTTCGGCGGCGTGGATAAAATCGAGCGCCCGAAGACGTAATACTTCGGCCCGCACCAGCCGGCTGGTGCCGAACCACCCGGTCACACCCAGGACCAGGATCAGCACCCCCAGCGGTACGTTCTCCATGATCGCAACCATGATCAAGAGCAGGAAGAGGCGAGGGACCGCCATGGCCGAATCGACCAGCCGCATCAGGATGGTATCCAGCCAGCCACCGGCATAACCCGCCAGCATCCCGATCAGCGCACCGACCGTCACGGATAGAGCCACGGCCCCGGCGGCGACTGCGAGAGACACCCGGGCCCCATTCACTACTCGCGAGAGTACGTCTCGATTGTCGCGATCGGTGCCCAGCCAATGACCGGGTCCCGGTTTCTGCAGTGCGACCCGGCCCAGATCGGGCATCGCCCGGGGGTTGGGGAGAAAGGGCGGGGCCAGCAGGGCAACAATTACCAGCAAGGCAAGAATGATCAGGCCGGCCCGACCGCCCCGGTTGGCCCATACCGCTCGCCATCCCTCCGCGCCGGTCATGCGGTGCGAAGCCTGGGGTCGAGCCACCGATGCAGGAGATCGGCGACGAGACTGCCGGTCACAACCAGAGCGACTACCAGCAGCGCTGCGCCCATGATCACCGGATAGTCGCGCGAAGTGATCGCCTCCCACGCCATGGTGCCCAGGCCGGGCCAGGAGAAAATCGACTCCACAAAGACCGACCCGGCCACCAGCAGCGGCAGCCAGAGCCCGAAGAGGGCCAGCATCGGGCCCAGGGCATTTCTCCAGGCGTGGCGCCAGATCACCGCAGCTTCGGGAAGACCCTTCACTCTGGCGGTGCGAACGAAGCCGAGATCGAGTGCATCGATCATGGCCGCCCGTTGATAGCGGGCCGTTGCCCCCATGGTTGCCACCGACAGGGTAACGGCGGGCAGCAGCAGGTGGATCAGCAGATCGATAAAGCGTTGGCCGGCCGATGCGTCCAGCGGCAACAGGGCATCATGCATGAATCCCACCGGCAGCAGGTGCAGCTCGATGGCAAAGATCCAGATGAGTACCAGGCCCAGCCAGAACGATGGCGTAGCGTAGGCCGCCAGGCACAGCACGGTAACGACCCGGTCGCCCAGAGAGCCGTGGCGTCGGGCCTGCCAGACGCCGATCCAGATGCCGAAGATGAAGTTGAGGGCCAGCGCGGTGGCCCCGAGCAGGATGGTTGCCGGCAGCCGCTCGGCCAGCAGGGAGAGCACCGATCTACCCGTTTGCGAGATCGAGGATCCGAGATTGCCGGTCAACGCCGCAGTGACAAAGGAGCGATACTGCGCCAGCAGCGGCCGGTCGAGCTGGTACAGCTCACGCAGATGCTGTCGCGCCGCAGCCGGCATGGGCCGATCATCCGACAACCGCGAGAGCGGGTCGCCCGGCGTGAGACGCATCAAAAAGAAGATGAGGGTGACTGCAATCAGGTAGGTAACGATGGCCGAGGCCACCCGATTGAGGAGCCAGGTCATGGCTTCACCGATCGGGTGACTGGAGAGCAGCTCTCAATTGGGGGCAACCTTCCACTGCCAGACGTTGGCCCAGGGTGATCCCGGCCGGAGGGTCACGTTCTGGAATCGCCGGTTTACGATGTAGGTGTTAGTCAGCGCGGCCATGAAAATGGCGGGATAGTCGCCGGCAATCTGACGCAGCACATCACGCCAGAGGTCCGGGCCGTTCTTTTCCGCACTGACCGCCCGGGCAATGAGCTTGTCTACCTGGGGATCACAGTAGTGCGACTTGTTGGCGCCACCGATCCCGGAGCAGCTCCAGCTCTGGACCAGGCCGCTGGGAGCCGGATCCTGAGTTGCACCAGCGAAGTCGAGGTCGAACTTGCCGGCATCCCGCCGCTCAGACCAGATCTGGCCATCAACCACGTTCAGCTCCAGCTGGATCCCCAGACTGCGAAGGGCTTCCTGCATCCGGGTCGCCATCACCACTCTGGCGTTGGACTGGGTAGGAACGTTGAATCGGAGCCGCAGGGGTTTGCCGCCTTTGTCACGAACCTTGTCGCCATCATGATCGGTCCAGCCCCGACTCTCGAGCAACTTCATCGCGGCCAGTGTGTCGTAGGGCGGAGGCGGGGGCACGTCGAGTGAACGCCCCAGGATGGCGGAGACCGGTGCACCGGGGGAGCGCACCAAGGGGCCGTAACTGGCCCGGGCAATCAGGGCCCGGTTAGTCGCCAGTACCAGGGCCTGTCGCATGGCCTTGTCAGCCAGTATCGGGTGGGGCCGGCTGGTATCGGCCGGGTCCCGATAATTGAAGCTGACATAGATCATGTCTACACCCGGCACGGGGTAATACTGAAAACTGGGAAGATTCTCGACCCGCTCCGGATTGGGGAACGAGTAAATGTTGTCGGATGCGTCGGCCCCGCTCGACAACAACAGGTTCATTCGGGCTTCGGGGGACGGCGCATTCAGAAAAAGGATCCGCCGGACCTCGGGCTTCCCCAGGAAAAACGTGGTATCGGCCGCCAGCTCCACCAGCTGATCGGGGACCCGGCGAACCCAGCGATAGGGACCGTTCCCAACCGGGTTGGCCATGAACGAAGAGCCGGCCAACGAGTCGGGTGGGATTTTGGAGAGCAGATGGGCCGGCAGCGGCAGGGCGTGGTGGACCGCGTCATACAGCTGTTCCGAGTATGGCTGGGTGAACTTCACCACGACTCTTGCGTCACCTTCGGCGATAACGCTCTGGATTCGCGAGAGTACGGCTGCCGTATTGGGAGCGTATCTGGGGTTCCGGGCCCGATCGAATCCGAACACCACATCCGCCGACGTTACCGCTGTCCCGTCCTGCCAGCGGGCCCGGGGATCCAATTCGAACACCAGCGTCAACTTGTCCCTGCGTTCCCAACTCCGTGCCAGTCGCGGTACGAATCCCTTGTCGCCCACGGTCTGCACCTCGGGACCGAGGTCGGCCAGGCGAAGGAAGATCAGATCGGAAACTTCCCGGTTGGCATTGTCGCCTGACCAGAGGGTCGGAACCGGCCGGGCGGGATTGCGGGGATAGGCGATGGTGAGCGTGGTCAGCTCTCTCGTTGCCTGGGCCTGCGCCGTGCCGGGCGCAAGGCAAAGAGCCAGCGCCCCGATCAGGAAGTGCCGATGAAGGGTCATGCTTCAATTGTAGTCCGGCAGGGTGAAGGGCTGAAGCCCTCCTAGCGGCGCCAGGTCCAGGCCGGGTCGCCAAAATGCCTCAGGGCGGCAGTGGAGGGGCGTATGTCATCCCGAGCGCAACGAGGGATCCCTGATCCTTCAAACCGGGAAAGAATCGCCTCGGCCACTTGGTCGAACCGGATCGCCCGCCCCGCCGCCTCCCTCAGTGTGATCTCATCCGACTCCGCTGCCGTGCCGTTAGTCAGCTCGGCGACCAGCCGCTGATCATCCTCCAGCAGAATGCTGCCGTGCTGCAGAAAGGCGGAGCCCTGACGCAGCTGGGCACTGCCGATGAGTTTGCGTCGATTCACCAGCACTTCGCCGCCGGCCGGACTGGCGAAACAGGCTCCGGCAGTCAGCCTGGCCGCGGGCTGGCTGGGAGCCAGGCTTGTCTCGATGCCGAGTGACTGGAGCGCGGTGGCGAGGATCTGGTGAATGGTGTGGTACGACTGGGCCAGGCTCCCGAACCACTCGATTGGCGCGGCCACCGCGTAGGTGACTTCCCGGGCATGCCATACCGCCCGGCCCCCGGTGGGCCGGCGGACCGCATCGATGCCGCGCCTTTCTATCTCGGCTCGGTTGTAGCGGCGAAGGGCCGGTTCATTGCGGCCAAAGGAGAGGCAGTGGGGGGACCAGCGGTAGACGCGTACAAAGCCGACAGCCTCAGTTTCGGCCCGATCGAGTAAAGTCTGGTCGATCGCCATGTTCTCGACGCCCGACCGGGCTCCCTCAAGAAGTGAGGTCCAGCGCCGAGTACCGAGTAGCGAGTACCGAGTGGGTTCGCCCTCGGAGATCCGGTACCCGGTACTCGGTACTACCTCACGATCCATACTCTTCGACAGACGGGCAGGTGCAAACCAGATTGCGGTCGCCGTAGGCCCCATCCACTCGGCCTACCGTCGGCCAGGTCTTGTGCTCCCGCAGCCCTTCGGCTGGGAAGGCAGCCCGCTCACGGCTGTAAGGCCGGTTCCACTGGTCCCCGATCACCTGCACCAGGGTGTGCGGCGAGTTGGTGAGCAGGTTGTTCTCCCGCGGCGCCTGGCCTTCTTCGATCTCCCGGATTTCTCCCCGGATGGCAATCATCGCATCAATGAACCGATCGAGCTCGGCCTTGGGCTCGCTCTCGGTCGGCTCGATCATCAGGGTGCCGGGCACCGGGAACGAGACGGTCGGCGGATGGAAGCCGTAGTCGATGATCCGCTTGGCGATGTCCTCGACGTCAATCCCGGCGGTCTGCTTGAAGGGCCGGGTGTCAATGATGCACTCGTGGGCCACCAGCCCGTGCGCGCCGGTATACAGGACGGGGTAGTGCTGCTTGAGCCGGTGGGCGATGTAGTTGGCGTTGAGGATGGCCACCTTGGTGGCTTCGGCCA
>CAZOES010000118.1:0-13735 GCA_964578865.1 uncultured Gemmatimonadaceae bacterium
GCCGTTGGTGACGGTGGTGTTCTGCGCGCCGGGGTTGGTGCAGCCGGCCGGCAGACCGCTGGTGATGGCCACGCTGGCCGGACCGGTCGGGACGGTGGCGATGGAGTACGCGCCAGCGCCGGCGGTGGTCGAGTTGAGCGTGGTGATGCCGGCGGTGGCCGTGACGGTCACGCCGTTGAGGGTGCCCAGCTGAGGCGAAGTCACCGTGCCGGCGATGGTGCCGGTCGGAGCCGCGCCGCTGTTCTGCAGATCGGCCGCCACGATCAGACGGGCGGTGAACTGGCCGACGGTCGGATCGAGATCGAAGCCGACGCCCCGAGCCAAGGTGGTCGAGCCCGGGAAAATCGGGCCCGGGTACTCCTCCCAGCGGTAGCAGTCATTGGCGCCCGCGGGGCATCCGGTATCGTTGAAGAAGTTGTGGGGCGCGCCGTTCCAGTCGGTGCTGGGCGCCACCAGGCCGTAGGACGGCAGGGTCACGATGATGTCGTTGCCCTGACCGCCGGTCGCAGTGCCGCCGGAGGTAACCGCCACCGCGATGTCATAGGGGAAAAGAATCGGGCCGGTGGTGCCGGCCGGAGGAGCGGGGAACACGGTGGGGCCGATCAGCTGAACCCCATTGAGCTTGTTGGTGACGTTCACATCGAACGTGACCCGAACTTTGCCCGGCTGGAACGCACCAACCGCGGAAGCCACGAAGTTGGAGCTGGTGAGGGTGACCACGTCGCCACCGACCAGTGACAGCTCAACCGAGCCGTCCGCCAGCGAGCTGGCCCGTAGAAGTCCCTGCTGTGCGCTGTCCAGTTCGGGCGGCGCGATCCTGATTTCCCCGGTACGGACGTTCACGTTGGCGAGGAACGCGGCCCGAGTCACCTGGGGGTTGTGGGGCGGATCTCCCGGGAGCACCGGGCCCGATCCAGACGGATCGGACGAACAGGCACTCGCGACGAGAACGGCCGCAGCAAGCGAGGCTGCCGGGAGCACACGGCGACCCTGCCCACCGAAACGGCGGACCAACTGCATGGGACCTCCTGAAAAAACTGGGGGTGGAAGGACGGCGATCGCCCACGGCAGAGCGGCACCGGGCTGTTTCAGCCGCAGCAAATGTCCATCTGGTGTGCGAAGCGGACTTCGCGGACGGGTATCGAGTTGGGAGACGCTGAGGTAACGGAGAGCGAGATGATTTCGAGTGGAGATGTTGTCGGATCGTGATGTGGGAAAAAGACGTGAGAGTTCGGCGTAGAGCCTGTCATCCCGAGCGTAGCGAGGGACCTCAACCCATCAGAGTTTGAGATCCTTCGCTTCGCTCAGGACGACAAGCAGTTGTCTATGGTAGAATCAGACTCCCCTCCACTACCTGGATCCTGCTCTTGTAGTTGAACGATCCCAGCGGCGCCGTGCTCAAGATCGGGCCCAGGCCGGTCACGGTGGTCACCTGCGCCCCGCCGGCCCCGATCGGCTTGAACCGGATTGTCGCGATCGTCACCACCCCGGTATTGCTGGTCGGACTGCCGTTGAAGATCAGCTTGCACTTGCAGCCGCCGGTAGCATTGGTGGTGTTGAACGACCCCCCGCCGCTCCCGAAGGCCAGAGAGTGATACTCCAGCAAGGCCGGATTCCAGACGATCGAGTCGACCGTGAATGAACCGAGCGCTTCCGGACCGGTGGTCTCGGGGATATCGGTGCTCAGGTTGAGCGTGATGTTGAGCGGGTAGGTCCCCAGCACCTGCTCGAATGCCCCGAAGGCGTTGGTCCAGGTGAAGGGACTGCCGCCCCCAGCTCCGCCGGTGACCGTGACGCTGGCCTGGGCCGATGCGGTTGCGCCCAGGTTGTCAGTCACGGTCAGCGTCGCGATGAAGCTCCCGGCCGAGGCATAAGTGTGGGTGGGATTGGCGCTGGTGCTGGTGCCGCCGTCCCCGAAATTCCAGCTGTAGCTGGCGATGGTCCCATCCGGATCACTGGTTCCAGTGGACGAGAAACTGATCGGCGATCCCGCGGTGCCGCTGTACGGTCCACCAGCCTGTGCCGTCGGGTTTTGGTTTGAGCCGCCCCCGGCGCCGCTCACCGTGAAAGTGTCTTCCTCCACCCGGAAGAGTGAAAGCAGATCTTCGGTCCCGCTCAGGTCCGCCACCAGCTCGATCTGCGAACGAGTCGCCGAGGTGGCCCCGTTGCTGCCGGTCACGTTGAACCGGAACGTGGCCACCGGAAGGACCCCTGATGGCTGGCTCGTGGCTGCGGAGATGGTCACCCAGTTGATTGTCCCGGGTGTACTGCTGTTCACCGTGGGTGCAGAGAAAACTCCACCCGGCGCTGCGGTGACCGATTGATAGCTCACCACCGCCGGATCGTAGCGGAAGTTGGCCTGCAGCGCGCCAACCGTCTTGCCCGGAAGCCCGGAGAGATCGACCGCAACCTCGAGGTCAACCGTCTGGCCATTCGCCGCCGACTGGGGATTCCAGTGGTGCCGGAGCACCAGCGGTGCCGACGGATTGCCGCCGCCTTTGTCGGGACAGGTCACCGCAAAGCGTACCGTATCGGTCGACAGCGCTTGCACGTCGACATCGGCGGTGGCCGATCCATCGATGCTGCAGGGAGCCTCCACGTCCGCGAGCGTAAACTGATAGCTCCCCGGGCGGAGGCTGGTGAAGCTGGCAACCCCCCCGGTGCCACCCAGGGCCGATCCTCCCGTGACCGGCACCGGATCACCCGGGATGATTCCGTCGTAATTCACCAGGTATCCATCGGGATCGGTGCTGTCGCCGGTTACTTCAACCTGCGCGACCACCGTCCCCTTGGTGGGGTCGCTGCAACTGGCGGTGAAGGTCACGCCGGCCCGGGTCGCGAGACCGGTATCAACCACCGAGACCTGCCGGGTGGTCCCGCCGCTGACGCTGCAGGTGGCGAGAATGTCCTGCAGCGTGACCGTGTAGCTCCCCGGCGGAAGCGGTGAAATCGTCACCCCGTCGATGGTGCCGATCTCGAAGGTGGTATCCTTGCCGCCGGTCACCATCACCCGATAACCGTTGGGGTCGGCGATGGCGGGATCGGTTCCACCGCCGAGACCGGTCTCAACCCGCAGACCGGGCAACGGCGCGGTGCGCGCCCCCGCGACCGTCGAAGCCTCGGACCGCTGACCTTCCCGGTTAATCGCCACCACTCGATAGCCGTAGAACGTCTCCGGCTCCAGCTCGGTATCGAAGAACACCTTGTCCGCCGGGCTCACTTCGGCCACGAACTCGAAGCGGCCCCGGAAATCCACTCGCCGCTCGATCCGGTAGCGATCCAGTTCGGCAAACTGACCCGGAGTCCAGTCGAGCCGGATTCCGCTCATGTTGAGCGGCGTGGCGGTGATCTGAGTGGGAGCTTCCAGACCCGGCACGATGAGGCTGTCTTCCGGGCTGCATCCCAGCGCAATCAGCGCCGCCATCCAGAGCCGGCCCCAGAGGCGTTTAGAAAACGTCATAGGTCACGCCGACCTGCCAGGTCGACCCGTTGTAGTAGCGGCGAGTCAGCGCCTTGCCATGGGAGCCGGCCAGGGACCACCGCACCGGCCGATTGGTGATGTTGCTGCCGGAGAAGGAGAGCCGTACCGGGCCGAATTCCTGCTGCAACTTGAGATCGAGGCTGTAGCGTCCTTCTTCCATCACATTGACCGGCCGCTCGCCGGTGGTGCCCGAGGTCGGGTCACCCGAGCCGTAGCGCGCGATTCGATCGTCGAAGTAGTTGAACAGGAGCGAGAACGAAGTGCCCCACTCGGGAATCGCGTAGATCAGCGAACCGTTCACGACCAGCGGAGACTGGCCCTGCAGGGTGAGGTCTCGCGCGTTGCCGAAACGCAGGGTATCCAGATCGACCGACGACTTGAGGAAAGTCGCGTTGACGCCCACACCCAGACGGCTCAGGAAGCCAGGCAGGAAGTCCAGCGTCCGGCGGGCCTCGACCTCGAGTCCGTAGTTCTTCGCGGTGGTGCCGTTGGTCGTGAACGAGGTGCAGGTCGACGCACCGCTGCCAACCGCCTCCACCAGGGGCCGGTCGAACTTCTTGTAGAACCCGCTTATCGCGAAAAGCTCGCCGGCGCGGGGATAGTACTCCCAGCGTGCGTCGGCATTGGTAATCCGGCTGTCGGTGAGCGTGGTATCGCCCAGGATGCCACACTCCTGCGAGACCGGCACGTACACGTCCGGCACCAGCTCGCGCGGATCGGGGCGGGTGATCGACTTGAATCCGGCGAAGCGGAGATTCATCGCGTCGGTCAGCCCCACGGTGAGGTTGGCCGACCAGAGATAGTCGTAAGGCCGCTTGAAGAGTGTGGTCTGATCGGTGGTGTTGTCGGCCCCGCTCACGATGGTGAGCCGCCAATGTTCCATCCGCACTCCGCCCACCAATCGAACCCGCGGCAGGAGCGGTATGTCGGCCATGGCGTACGCCGCCGTCAGGTCGTCGTCTGACTGGTAATCCCGCCCGATTCCGTCAAACCGAAAAATCTGAATGGCCGAGCCGATGTTTTCCGCCGCGAAGGCCTGCTCCGGAGGCAAGCCCAGCACGTCCGCGTTGTTCACCGGGGCCGAAGCCTGGAAGAAGGCCGAGGAGAAGTTGCGGGGCTTGTTCCGCAGCAATCCACCAACCTTGAAGGAGGCGCTGCCCGGACCCCGCAGACCGAACGGAATGGTCAAGTCGACCTGGCCGGTAGTGATGTTGTCTCGGAGGTCGCGGATCTGAAAGGGAGTGAACTGCTGTAGCAGCTGCCCGCCCGATTGGGTCAGGGTGTAGTTGGCTCGGCGGTTCTCCGGTTCATACCGGGTAGCCCGGGCCCTGGTGGCCTTCCAGTCAAGCCGCGACCGGAGGAAGAACCCCAGTACGTGCTCACCGCTCAGCTGCGACTGGATCAGCTCCCGCTCGACATACCCCACGCCATAACTGAAGAACCGGGATCCATTCTCGGTGTTGTATCCCGGGCCGGAGGCGAAGGTCTCCTCCGAGCCACGGGTGTAGATGTTCTTGAAGCCAAACTTGTTGCTGCCGCCGAGCTTGAAAGTGAAATTCGCAATCCCGCCCCATTCGACTTCGTCGATGCTCTCGTTGAGCACTCGGCCGTTGCCGAACGTGTTTTCGATCGCCGGACGGAAAGCGATGAACTTGTCCGGGGTGTACTGGCGTTTGTGGCTGTAAGTCAGCGCCAGCACGAAGCCCAGCGGATTGGCCTCGCCGGCCTGGCCGCCGATGTTGAAATTCACGCCCAGGTTGGGAAGTGCCTGCTGCCGAGTGCCGGTCCAGACGTCGCGGAACGACTCCTGGGCCTTCTCACTCAGGGTTGCAGGCCCCTCCAGTGCTTCTCGTGAGGGACGCCGGCGGGAGGCGCCGAAGGCAAAGAAGTCGCGGGTTGTGCGGGGACCCACCACCGAACGGTCGAAAGTGGTCTGCGAGTTGTAACTCTGGGTCACGCCCAGCTGCATGGTAAACTTGTCGGGAAACTCCTTGGTGCGAATCTCCACTGCGCCACCAGTAAAGTCGCCGGGTTTATCCGGTGTCGCCGTCTTGGTGGTGACGATGGACTCGAGCAGATTGGCCGGGAAAATGTCCAGCGGAGCAACCTTCTTGAGCGGCTCGGGGCTGGGCAGATCGGAGCCGTTGAGCTGGGTAGTGCTGTACCGCTCGTTGAGCCCTCGTACAATCACGAACTTCTTGTCGAACACCGCCACACCGGTAACTCGGCGGATCACATCACCACCGTCCGAATCCGGGTTGCGGCTGATCGCCTCCGCGCTGATGCCATCGCTGACGCCGGGAGCAGCCTGCTGGGCTGCCAGAAGGCCCGCGTCGGTCTTGGGCGTAGTGGGGACCTGGACTTCGACCGCGAGCTCGTCCAGCTCAACCGCGCGGATAGTCAGCGCGAAGTCGACGGTAGTCACTCCACCGCTGGTGACCCTCACACTATCGCGCTGCTGTGGGCTGTACCCGATGAGGGCGGCCCGTACGGAATAAGTCCCGACCGGAATCGGGGGAGTACGGTAGCGGCCATCGAGATCGGTCTCAACCACACCGGGAACGCCGACAATCAGAATCCGGGCCGACTGCAGCGGGCGCCCCGATTCTCGATCGAGCAATCGTCCGCTTACTCGCCCGGTCTGCCCCGCTGGGGCCGGTTCCTGAGCCTGCAGGCTGCTGCCCAGGGTGATGGACAGGCCCGCCAGCGCCACGGCCGCGCGCAGTTTGGTCGTCAGGTGCATGAGAGTCCTCGTTAGTCTTCCGCAGGTTCAACGGAGCGACACTGCGCTGATCTGTGCCGAACCCGCCGGCCACTGCCGCCGGACCAGGAACTCCTCGATGGCGGAGCTGATCTGGTCCGGTGCTTCGATCCAGGGGAAATGGGGCGATTGCCCCGCGATGAGGAGCTGGCTCGATGAAGTGCCGGCCCAGTGCCTGGCTACTTCGACCAGGGCGTCGTCACCCGAGCCGATCACTATGAGGCGAGGTGTCGCGATCGAGTCCCGCCCGTCTTCCCAGTTCCAGGCTCCCAGGCTTCGCAGGATCTGCGGCCGGAGAACCCGCCGGGTCCGCAGCTGATCGGGACTTTCGTTGCAGACCGAGGACGCCAGCTGCCGGGTGACCCAGGGCGAGAGCGGCCGCCAGGGGCCGAATTCCCAGCCCCAGTAGTCGCGGCAGAAGCCGGCCGGGTCGGTCGAATCGCGTCCGGTCGCGAGGGCCGAGCTGTAACCGCTGTCTTTCGATTGATCGGTGGTGATGGTGCGCTGCAGGTAATAGCTGTATTCCATCCGGACCAGCATGGGCGAGAGCAGCACCATGCGCTCGACCTCAGCCGGATGGCGCCGGGCGTACTCGAAAGCGAGGCCGGCACCCCAGTTGTGTCCCACCAGTTTGAGCCGGCCGAGGTGGAGACTCGCGCGTAACGACTCGAGGTCTTCTACGTCCTGAGCGAGCGATAGCGAGTCCGGTTGATGGGCCGGAACCGAGAGGCCTCGTCCGCGCTGATCGTAGAACAGCAGAGTGTGGCGACGGGCCAGAGAACCGAACGATGCCTCCAGATAGCGGCTGCCGACCGCGGGCCCTCCATGGAGGAAGACCAGCGTATCGGGCCCGCTGCCCACCAGCCTGTAGGCGAGGAAATCACCACCGGAGACCGGCGCCCGACCCTCTTGGATCAGGGGGCTTCCGCCGCACCCCGTCAGCACGAGTAGTGCGGCTGACGTCCACCGCCAGCGACCGGTCATTCGGATTCAGGGTACGGGGGATACCATGGGCCCGGGATCTTCATTGCCCGGAGCTAACTCGGCACGCGTCAACATATGGTTTCCTGTCACGATTCCATGATGACGGAGTGAAATCGCGTAACAGACCCGGACCGATGCAGCTGACCGGCAACTACTTGATTCGAACGGCGTACAGGTGGGGTGCTGTCGGGTTGGTGGCGGTGACCCCGACGGCGATTGGAGGAGAGCCGGCGGATCGGGTCAGCCGGACCACTCGACCGGTCCCGCCCCGGAGCGTGCCAACCCCATGGTACGACCCTGCGATGGAATCGGGGTGCAGCGGGTAAGGGCCCAGAACCAGCTGGTCGAAGACACTCGGCAGGTTCCACGATCGGTAGCGCAGCCGCCCGATAGCCGGGATGTCGGCCCGACTCTCGACATAGTTGGCCGCCTGCCATTCGGCTAACAATTGGGCGAAGCTGATCCCCCGCGCGATTTCGGCGTCCGCCATTGCTGTGACATTGGCGGTTCCCTTGATCGCGATCCCCCCAGCATTGTCGGCCGCAACCAGCGGGCGAGTCACCGCTCTCCCCTTAGAACTGTCGCCCGCTGCCTGTTCCGCCAGCCAGCGAACAAAGAGCCAGTTGGCGCCCCGCTCCTGCAGGGTTCCCTGTGATTCGGCCGGCTCGACCAAGTAGTAGAGTTCAGGCGCCAGCAGGAAGTTGTAGGCGTTGGTGATGTTGTTCTTGATGAACTGGTTGACGCAGTTCCCGCCGACGCACCAGGCCGATGCCACCTGTCGCCCACCCAGCTCCTCGGCAAACTGGGATAGCCCTTCGTTGAGCCAGGTATCCTCTGCGGTGGACCCCGCCAGCAGCACGTGACGGTTGTAACTGATCATGTGCTGGAATTCGTGAATCAGGAGCGGGGCGAGCAGCTGGCGAGTCTTGGCCTTGTCGACGGCGCAGGTTGGGCTGGCGGGATCAGGCACCAGCCCGAAGAAGACTTCGGCGTGGTTGGAGTTGCCCGTCACCAGCAGATCCTCGCCGCTGAAGTACCCAGCCACTACGTTGCCGCCGGGGCAGCTCGCGCTCAGCTGGTTCACCTGATCAGTGAGCAGGATGAAGACCTGGCCGTTGCCGTCGACATCCGACTCCCGGCCAAAGGCAGTAGTGTCAATGGGATAAAGAAACTGGTCGAACAGCGCCCCGACCGAGTCGACATCGGCTTTGCTGTATCCGCCGGCCGGCACCTCGTCATCGAGGAAGACCACTCCATGGCTGCCGACGTACTGCGCGGTCGAGGCCACGGTGACGAAGCTCCCGCAGTTGAGATCGGCGCAGACCTGGAAACTCCGCTGGTCCCCCTCGATCACCGGCGCGCTGTGCGGTCGGGAGGCTGAGCGAAGAGAAAGAGTGGTCCCAATCGCCCGTTCCCGGCGCCGAAGGGTGGCGTCGAGCCGGCTCTGCGGGTCCGTCGGGGGCGAGGATTTGCCTGCTGCCCTGATCGCAGTGGAGAAAGTGTCGGGCCCGACAAAGAGCTCGAAATCCCCGCTCACACCGCCGGCTTGTTCTTCCCCATTGGCGGAGAAGGCGATCAGCAAGTACTCCGCGTCACTGGTCGGGGTGGCCAGTCTGATGCAGCCGCCACTCTGGGTGACTGACACCAGGGACCCTTCGCCGACCCCGGTCGAGGCGACTGGGCGACCATCGCAGTCGATCGGCGTGCCTCCACCGGGTGGTTCGGAGGAGTTGGAGCAGGCGATCAGGCCGAGGAACAGGAAAGGGGTGCGGCGCACGGCGGACAAGGAAACCGGGCCAGGTAAAAGGCCGGTCACGCCCGCATATAAGGAAGGGCCTTTTTGTCACACGCCAGCGTCGTGACGGTAGGGATTAGGGCCTTCCGCCGCTGTTACAATGGCCATCCTCGACGGGGGCCATGGGTGGGATATCTTACACCTCCGCTCGCCGAGTAAGCCCCCATCCTGAGGAGCCCATGAGACGCGAGGCCAAGGTCAAGCCCGAAGCAGCCCATCTCTATCCTTCGCTGGACCCAGAGGTGTGGTATACCGCTGCGGCGCTGACGGGCTTCGTGAAAGGGACTCGCTTGCTGCATGATGGGTTGCCGCTGGAAGACAGCCCCCGGCTTCTCGAGGCCGATCATTTCGAGTTCCGCGGCGGATCGCCGCGCCGGGGCAGCTGGACCGGCATGTTGACCCGCTGGCTCGATCGTCACGCCACCCACTCGAGCTCCGGCCGCTAAGCTCCGCCATTCTGCCCGCGATACTCAGTCGACGAGTTCTCGTTGACTGACCGTTACACCTCCCCGGTAACCTGCCGCCGTTCCTGATCCCAAATCGTCGGTTCTCTTACCGGGGCATCCCACCATGCTCGTTCGTCTCGCTCGGGGTTCAGCGTTGCTGCTGGCCGGTTCTCTGCTTTCCTCTTGCACCGGGCTCCAGGCCGGCCCCGCCGTCACCAATTCTGCCACCGTTCCGGTCTCGCGCGATTCAGCCTGGGTCCGGGCCCGCCGGGGATTCTCGGCCGAGGTCATGACCCTGGACCGGGTCGATTCGATCGGTGGAGTGATTACCGGACGGCGGTACCCCAAGTCCTCGGATCCTCAGACTTCGGTGGTTCAGTGTCAGATCATGGTCGCACTCAATGTGGCACCCTCGGGTGACGGGACCGCCACCAGCTGGGACACTCGCTGGGTGGCCCCGATGGAAATGGCCAGCAGCAAGCCGGATATGTGTGAGAAAGAACGGGAAGCGGTGGTGACCCGGATTCAGCAGACCATCTCGCCCCCGCAATAAGGAACGTCGAGATGCCTGTCCTCACCACCGCCCTCGCCGGTGCCGCCGGAGTGGCTCTGACCTGCTGCCTCTGGCAGATCGGTACACGGCTCCGGAGTCTCGAGTCCCAGCGTAACCAGACCCCGAGCCTTCCTGAGACTCCCGCAGCGCCGGGCAAGCGAAGCAGCAAGCCAATGCTGGGAGCGTTGTACGCCGAGCAACCGACCTCGCCGCTCTCGGAACTGACCTCGCTTCCCGGTGGAGCCTGGTTGGGCGCGGCTCTGGCTCTCGGAGTCGTTGCGGTGGGGCTCAGCGGGTTCGCACCATCCAAAGCAGCGATGGATGCGCCCAGGACCGATTCGACCCTGGTGAGATTGCAGGGTCGGGTGGATTCGCTGAGTCAAGTGGTGACCCAGCTCCGGGATTCCATGCAGGTTGGGTTCGCAGCCGGTGCTGTCGCCAACCCAATCAACGGCAAGAGCAAGTCTGAACCGAGGGGCAAAGTTGCCCCAGTTCCGGCTCGCGCGAGTGGAGCTGTTCTAGCGGCACCGCCGCCACCGGTCGGAATCCCGGCCCCGTAAGGGACCGACTCGCTCGCTGCCGTACCCGGGACGCACCCGTCAACGGTGCGTCTCTTGCTTTGGAACATCCCGGTCTGGCGGCTGATCCCGGAAGGTGATTAATTGGGATTTCCACCGACGCTCAGGGAGTCCGAATGGCATCAGCGCCACTTCCGGTACGCCGCAGTTTCGGCGAGACGATGCGTACCGATGCATGGTGGGTCCAGCCGGCGGTCATTTTCCTGATCCTCTCAGCATTTCTGCTCTACGCCAATTGGTCAGCCTGGCAGGGAAAGTTCTACAGCTACGGGCCTTATCTTTCGCCCTTTTATTCACCGGAACTCTGGGGCAATTCTCCTCACGCCTGGTTCGGGCCACCGCCCGCCTGGTGGCCTTCGTGGCTGGTTTTCTCGCCGGCGTTGATCATCTTGCCGTTTCCCGGTCTCTTTCGATTCACCTGCTATTACTATCGCGGTGCCTACTACAAAGCCTTCTGGGCCGATCCGCCCTCGTGTACCGTGGGTGAACCTCGCAAGAGCTATTGGGGCGAGTCTTCGCTTCCGCTGATCCTGCAGAATATCCACCGCTATTTCCTCTACGTGGCACTGGTCTTTCTGCTGATTCTCTGGTCCGATGTCTACCAGGCGCTGTGGTTCGCGGATCCCGTCACCGGTCAGACTTCATTCGGTATCGGGGTTGGAACCCTGGTGCTCGCGCTCAACGTCACCTTCCTCAGTTGCTACACCTTGGGGTGTCACTCCTTCCGGCACGTTGTCGGTGGCTTTCGCGACCGGCTGGCCGGCTCCCCGGTCCGGAAGCGGGCCTACGACTGTGCCAGCTGTCTTAACCGGGTACACATGCGCTGGGCCTGGATGAGTCTTTTTTCGGTGATGTTCGCCGATGTCTATGTGCGGCTCTGCGCCATGGGCATCTGGACCGACTTCCGGATTCTGTGAGCACTCCCGACTAATGGACTACCAGACGTTCGAGCACGATGTGCTCATCATCGGAGCCGGTGGTGCCGGCCTGCGTGCCGCCATCGCTGCCTCCGCCGCCGGAGTACGGGTCGGTCTGGTCTGCAAATCCCTGCTGGGGAAAGCCCACACCGTGATGGCTGAAGGAGGCGTTGCGGCCGCGCTCGGGAATGTCGACAACCGCGACAACTGGCAGGTCCACTTCGCCGACACCATGCGGGGAGGCCAGTATCTCAATAACTGGCGCATGGCCGAGCTGCATGCCAGGGAAGCACCCGACCGGGTGCGCGAGCTGGAGGCCTGGGGCGCCACCTTCGACCGCACTGCTGACGGCCGGATCCTCCAGCGCAACTTCGGCGGTCACAAGTATCCCCGGCTGGCCCACGTGGGCGATCGCACCGGGCTGGAAATGATCCGGACTCTGCAGGATCACAGCATCCATCTGGGGATCGATGTGCACATGGAGTGCACCATCCTCCGGCTGCTGACCGATGGAAGCCGGATCAGCGGGGCCTTCGGATACGACCGGGAACGGGGCCGCTTCCGGGTCTATCGCTGCAAGTCCATCGTGCTGGCGACCGGCGGCATCGGGCGGGCCTTCTCCATCACCAGCAACAGTTGGGAGTACACCGGAGACGGGCTGGCCTTGGCCTACCGGGCCGGTGCGGCGCTGCAGGATATGGAGTTCGTCCAGTTCCATCCCACCGGAATGGTCTGGCCCCCCAGCGTCAAAGGCATTCTGGTGACCGAAGGCGTACGGGGAGAAGGCGGGGTGCTGCGCAACAAGGACGGCCGCCGCTTCATGTTCGACGATATCCCCGAGAACTATCGCAATCAGACCGCTGACAACGAAGAGGAAGGGTGGCGCTACACTCAAGGTGACAAGAACGCCCGTCGCCCCCCTGAATTGCTGACCCGCGATCACGTGGCCCGCTGCATCATGCGGGAAGTGCGGGAAGGGCGGGGGAGTCCCCACGGTGGGGTCTTCCTGGATATCTCCTGGATCAAGGAGAGAATTCCCAAGGCCCGCGAACACATCATGAAGAAGCTGCCCAGCATGTACCATCAGTTCAAACAGCTGGCAGATATCGATATTACGACCACGCCGATGGAAGTCGGGCCGACCACCCACTACATGATGGGCGGCATCCGGGTGAATGGAGATACCCAGATGTCCACGCTGCCCGGACTCTTCGCCGCGGGTGAATGCGCCGCCGGTCTCCATGGAGCCAACCGGCTGGGTGGCAATTCCCTCTCCGACCTGCTGGTATTCGGTAAGCGGGCCGGAGAATTCGCCGCGACCTGGGCGAAGGACCACGGGTCCGCCGCAATCGATAACCGGGAAGTGGACGACGCCGCAAAGGAGGCGCTGGCCCCCTTCGAGCGAGCCTCGGGGCCCGATGGCAGCGGTCCCTACCAGGTGCAGCACGAACTCCAGACCATGATGCAGGATCTGGTGGGCATCGTGCGCCGGCAGGGTGAAATGGAGCGCAGTCTCGAGGGAATTCGCCGTCTCAAGGACCGGGCCGGCAAGGTCGGGGTCAGCAGCAACCGGGAATACAATCCCGGTTGGCATACCGCGCTGGATCTGACCAACCTGCTCCCGGTGTCCGAAGCCATCGCGCTGGCCGCGATCGAACGGAAGGAAAGCCGCGGCGGTCATTTCCGGGATGACTATCCGGATAAGGATCCGGCCTACGCCAAGTTCAATCTGGTGATTCAGAAGGGTCCCGGCGGAGAGATGCAGCTGACCCGGGAGCCCATTCCGCCGATGCCAGCCGAGCTGGCCCAGGTCATCGAGGAGCAGAAATAGCCATGACTACTCCCCCGACCGAACCGACTCGCACCGCCACCTTCCGCATCTGGCGGGGTGATGCTCAGGGCGGCAAGCTGACCGACTACAGCACCAGGGTCACCGACGGCATGGTGGTGCTCGATGCCATCCACCAGATCCAGGCTGAGCAGGCCAACGATCTGGCGGTGCGCTGGAACTGCAAGGCCGGCAAGTGCGGTTCCTGCTCAGCCGAGGTCAATGGCAGCCCCAAGCTGATGTGCATGACTCGGCTCAATGAGCTGCCCACCGACAAGCCGATCACGGTCGAACCGATGCGGGCCTTTCCTCCGGTGCGCGACCTGGTGACCGACGTCTCGTGGAATTTCCGGGTCAAGAAGCAGATCAAGCCCTTCAAGCCGCGTCGCCCC
>CAZOES010000119.1:0-13711 GCA_964578865.1 uncultured Gemmatimonadaceae bacterium
TAGGGGGAGAAATCAGTACGGGCGACCCGATGGGTCGCCCGTACTTATTTCTCCCCCTACCCGCCCTGCCTCCCTACGCCGCCGCTTTCCGCGCCAGCATCCGCTTGATCGGTCCCACCAAAAAGGCCAGGATCACGGTCGCGACCAGGGTCAGTGCAGTCACCACCCCGAACAGCGTAGCCAGCGGCATCTCCTCGTACATGCTGGCCGCGAAGCCGGCGAGCCAGTTGCCCAGCGAAGTAGCCAGGAACCAGATCCCCAGCACCAGGCCGACGATCCGGGCCGGAGCCAGCCGGGTCATGGCCGACAGGCCGACCGGCGAGAGGCACAGTTCGCCGATGGTATGCAGGAAGTAGGTAGCCACCAGCCACAGCGGGCTCACCTTGACCCCATTGGCCGACAACTTGGCGGCCAGAATCAGAATCGCGAAACCAGCCGCCACGAAAAAGAGGCCGACCGCGAACTTGGCCGGACTCGAAGGCTCCCGGTTCTGGTTGCCCAGCTTGACCCACAGCTGGGCGAACAGCGGCGCCAGCACCACGATGTACATCGCGTTGGCTGACTGGAAATAGGATGACTGGAAGCCTTCGCCCAGGTGGGTGAACATGTAGTACACGCTGGCGATCACTCCGACATTCACCAGCGCCGCAAACGAAATTGCCAAAGGCTTCTTCTGCGGCAGCGACATCAGCCAGCGAGCCGAGAGATAGGCCGGCACGATCAGTGTCAGCGCCAGGACAATCGCCAGCGGAAGCGTGATGGTGAGATCGGTGTTTCGATCGGCGAACAGGTTGAGGGTCGACGCGGCCTGCTCGAACACCGACCAGAATACCGTGGCGCCGAAGAACAGCACCATGATAACGATCAGCTGCTACATCTCCTGAGCGTCGTAGACTCCGAAGAAGAAAAGCGCCGGGAACAACACCACCGGAGTCAGGGCCAGGACCGTTCCGAAGGTCTTGGAGATCTTCTCGGGAGTCAGCACGATCGCGCCGCTGCTGGCCAGAGCGTACAGTCCGCCCACCAGCCCCACCGCAATCGCGAATCCCCAGATCAGCATCCGCTTATGTCCCTGGGCTTCGGCGGCATTCTTGGGCGGGGCCGGCTCCATGCCGGCATCGCCCAGGTACTTCCAGCCGGCCAGGTACTGCACGATGCCGAAGAACATTCCCACCGCGGCAGCCCCAAAGCCCCAGTGCCAGCTGGTCTCTGGTGAGAGACCCATGCTGGTCAGTACCCCTTTGAACTGGGGGCTCTGAGCCAGCCAGCCCACCACCAGCGGCGAGATGAACGCGCCGGTGTTGATGCCGATGTAATAGATCGAGAAGCCCGCGTCACGCCGGTGGTCTTCCGGAGTGTAGAGAGTCCCCACCATGGCGCTGATGTTGGGCTTGAGCAGGCCGGTCCCGATGATCACCAGGAACAGACCGAGATAGAACGTGGGAATCGAAGGGACCGCCAGCGCGATGTGCCCCAGCATGATGACCACGCCGCCGTAGAGCACCGCTCGCCGGAGACCGAGGAACTTGTCGGCCAGCCAGCCGCCCGGCACCGACATCAGATAGACGCTGCCGGCGTAGGTTCCCAGGATCAGGCCGCCTTTGCTGGCCTCGAATCCGAGCCCCCCGTTGGCGACGCTGGCCGTCATGAATAGGATGAGGATCGCGCGCATCCCGTAGTAGCTGAACCGCTCCCACATCTCGGTAAAGAAGAGAGTGGAGAGCCCGCGCGGGTGCCCGAAGAAGGCCGTGTCGTGCTCGCCGCCATTCCCGTGAGAATGCCCGGCCGAGGCGGCCGATGGGGCCGGAGGAGTCATCGTAGCCAAGAGTGGATCTCCTGGGTGAAGGGCTACTTCCGTTTTTTCAGGATATCGTCCAGCACAACCCGGTCAATCTTCCCGTCCATCCGAACCCGGACGTCGTAATTCTCCCAATACATGAAGTCTCGCAGGGCGGCGAGGAACCCATCGTTCACTTTGCCCTGTGGTGCTTTCAGCCACTTCTCAGGCTGCCCCACCGGTTCGCGGAGCAGGATCGGTTCCAGCTGCTTCACGATGGCGGGGGAGATGGGGATGAGGTCGGATGATTCACTGGGGAAGAAATGCAGCTTGTGGAGCGCCAGCAGTCGTTCCAGCTCCTGGATCGGGTCGACCGCGTCGTAGACCCGGATATCGATGAATCGGTCGTTGGCCCCCAGATAGCCGCCGTTCTTCCGGACCACCAACAATGCCGCCGACTGCATGCCTCGCTTGTCTCCACCGCCCGCCTGCCCTGCCTTGAGCGCCGCCATCAGCCGGTCGGCCAGTGACCCGGAACTCTTTTCGAAGGTCTCGGCCAGATTCTTCACCGTCTGGTCCGACACCATGATGTTGGCCTGCGCGGCGTAGGTCTTCCCCACAATCACTTCACCTTTGCCACCCAGCTTTCCACCCGCCGTCCCCCCGACTCGTCCGCCGGCCCAGTCGAACGTCCGGGTACCGGTGAAGCTGGCCGAGTTGCCTTTGGCATCTACCATCCCGACCTGACGATCCTGCAGCATCGTGTCGGTCCGCATGATGATCCGCAGCGCCTCTTCAGCCGTGGCGCCCTGCGAAATCAGCTCCAGCCCTTTCTCACCGTAGGCGGTGTTGCCCAGACTCTGGGTGGCCACCGCGCCGATCCCGGCCTGACCCCAGGGAACAATGCCGCCGACGTTGGGAAACTTGGACTCCACCGCCACACCGAGATCGCCGGTGGCGGGGTCGTATGCAACGATACTGTAAGTGTGGGCGAGCTTTTCGAAGTGCGGCGGAGGAGTGATCGGCTGCTGTCCTGCAACTACGTGAAACGTGAAAAGTGAAATGTGAAAAGGAAGGGCAGCGCAGAGCAACCTTCGTTGCCAACGTCGAAGGAGCGCTCGCCTCGCGGTGAGCCACTTTTCACTTTTCACTTTTCACCTTTCACGTTTTTCACGTTTCACCTTTCACGTTGTTCCGTCTCGACCGAGCTTCTTCTTCAGATGCTCCAGCTGCGCATCGACGACCGATTCCAGCTGCTGCCGGTTGATCCGGCTCTTGAGCAGTTCGTCGTCGACGTCGGTCTCGGGACGAACTCCGCCGGCACTTTCCAGATCGCGCCACGCCGCCTCCTGATTGGCGGTACTGGCACCACCGGCCGGGGAGCCACCGAAGCGCGACTGCTTCAGTTCGAGCGTCATCTGGTCCACGTCCCGCTGGGTCAGATTCAGCTCGTCCTGCTGCGCCGCCAGTTTCTTTTCGAACACCGCCAGTCGCTCCCGGTGCCGAGCAGCGTATTGCTCGGCGATCTGCACTGTTTCGGGATCGGGGATCTGCGCCGCCAAACGGCCACGACGCTCGGCGTCTTCCAATTGCTTACGTTCGGCGGCGAGTGATCGTTCGGTGGCCGCGAGCGCATCCTGCATGGCCGAAACGGCCACCTTCGCCTCTACCAGGGCGGAGTGCAGCAGGGCAGCGCGTTGCCGGGGATCGCCCGGCGGAGTATGGTCGGCGAGGATTTTCTCGAGCCGGGCCTTGAGCCCTTCGAACACCGTGGGGTTTGTCCCATTCGGGGAATCGTCCAATCCTACGGATCGCCCGGAGGGGCGTCAAGGAAGCCGGGCCGTTAGCTTATGTGACATGCGCCACTCCCTTGCACTTACGCCTCTATTGTCCCTCGCTCTGGCCTGCGGTGGAGCCGCCCCCAGAGGGGGCGGCGCCTGCGGCCTGACCGCCATCGCCGGAGCCACTATGCTGCTCCAGGAATTCGGGGTGGAGGGGCAGACCCTGGGCGAACCACCGGCCAATTTGCCGCCTCACCTGGTTGCCAGGGTCGCTGCCGGTCCGGCCTTCGAGTCCGTGGTCGGCCGTACCGCCGATTCCGGCTGGGTCATCGGGATCGATGGTCCGATGCCGGCCACCATCAAGCCCGGCTTTGGGGTGCTGGTGATCGATCCCTCGAACCAGGCGCGAGGAGTGATGGTTTACGAGTCCGAAGTGATCCGAGGCGCGCCGCCCATCGGAAAGCTGGCGGTCGACAGCTTGATGCTTCCCTTGATTGGCATCCAGCTGGATCCGGCCAAGATCGAAGATCCTCGCTGCCCTCTCTTCCCCGACAGCGTGATTCAGTGATGAGTACTGCCGCTCCCCGCATCGGCATTACCGGTACCACCCGCCACTACGAGAAGGCCGATCGCAGCACCGTCAATGCGGCCTATGTTCGTTCAGTCATCGGCGCGGGAGGAATTCCTCTGATTCTGCCGCCGCTACTGGGCGCCGCCTACGCCGCTGAGACTCTCGAAGTGCTCGATGGCCTGGTCCTGAGCGGTGGGGAAGATGTCGATCCGGTGCACTACGGGCAGACACCTCATTCCACCGTAATGGACAACATCGATCCGCTGCGGGACGCCCAGGAACTGGCGCTCTTTCGTCTGGCCCAGGCTCAGAATGTCCCGGTGCTGGCCATTTGCCGGGGAATCCAGCTGGTGAATGTGGCCCTGGGAGGAAGCCTGTGGCAGGATCTCCCCAGCGATAAGCCCGCTGGTCTGCCGCACAGCCAGCCGGACGGCCGGACCGACCGCACCCATGTTGTAGATGTTACTCCCGGGTCGCGACTGGAGCAGGCGCTTGGCGCCACTCGGATCAAGGTCAACACTTTCCATCATCAGTCGATTCGGGAGCTGGCGCCGGGGTTGCTGGTCACCGCCAGGGCGCCCGATGGTGAGATCGAAGGAGTGGAGTCACCCCACGGCGCGCCCTGGCTGCTGGCGGTGCAGTGGCACCCGGAGGAGTTTCACGCCCAGAACGCCGCGCCCGATCACGGGCTGTTCGCGGCGCTGGTGCGGGTCAGTGCAGCTCGCCGCGGGGAAACAAAACTCGGGTTGAAAGGTTATTGAGCGCGGTACGGATCGTTGGGAAGCGCTCGGCCGCAGTGTGCAGCACCCCTTCCAGCTGGAACTGATCCGCCAATACGTGATCCGAGGCCATGGCGTATCCCCGCCGCCCCAGGGTGTCGTAGTAGCCCAGGTCAGGGCCGCCGCGCCGAATGCGGCGCGCTTCGATATAATGAGGGAAGAGCCCGGCCAGCCAGAGTGCGTAGTTCCCCAGGTGCAGCAGCACCCGGAACCGCCGTGCACCCTGAGTCGACTCCAGATCGCTCACAATGTCGACCAGGTAGCGATGAGATTGATCGTCGTTCCAGTCGACCCGGGTCGCCCGGTCCCGCTGGCCGAACTCGAGCAGCAGCGCGGCCAGGTAGTCGGCCAGTTCCCGCTCGGTTACCCCGGCACCGAGCAGGGCGTGCCGGACCATGACGTAGAAGAAGAGGACTTCGCTGGGCACCATCATGGTGCGCACCGCCAGCAGGCCCTCGGCCAGTTCGGGTGCGTCCAGCAGCGGATCGGGTCCTTCCCGCTCCAGCCGTCGCTCCAGCGTCGCCCGCCGCACCGCGGAACCGCGGCTCAAGAGCAGCAGCACCAGTTGCAGGTCTCCAGCTTTCAGGCGGCCCCGCATATTGGCGAGGATCATGTCGTCTCCTTCCGGCACTGAATCGTTCCCCACCGACCCGGAGTCCATCCCGGACGCGCTCGCCAGCGTGGTCAATTTCGCGCGGGCCCTGACCGGAACACTCCGCCCTCTATCACTACTCGACAGATTGGCACAGGAAGTCAAGGCATCTTTCGGGCCATTTCCTGTTTCAGTGATCGCCGTTGATGAGCAGGGTGGACTCGAGAGTGCTAGCGGGGACATCGGCCACCCCCGGCTGGAGGGCTTGTTGACCGAAGTGCTGCGGACCGGGCAGCCGGTCATCCGGCCGGAACCGGAGGGCACTTCGATTGGGGTTCCTCTCCTGGGTAAGCGGTCTCTGCTGGGTTCCATTTCTGTCGCCTTCGATCGCGCGACCGACAGCAATGACCTCCATCGCCTTGTTGGGATGGCGGCGGTGGCCGCGGTAGCTCTGGAGGCGGCCCGGGTCGCCGAAGTACTCGACCAGAGCCGGCAGCGATGGGAAGAGGCCATCGACGCGGTCAGCCTGGCCCTCTGCCTGCTCGACCGTGGCGGCCGAATCGAGCGGGTGAATCGGAGCTTTACCGAACTGCTGTCGCTCACTCCGATCACCGCGGCGGGACGGCCCTGGCAGGCAGTGGTTCCACCCGAGTGGCGTGAAGGTGTGGCGGCCGCGCTGGCCGCACCGGGCAAAGAGGAAGTTGAGCTGCGGTTGGGGGACCACTCCTTCGCGGTCACTGCCTTCCGGACTTCGCTGGGCGATCCGGGGCGACTGGTACTGCTGTTCGAGAACACCACCGATCGCCGTCTGCTGCAGGAGCGATTGATTCAATCGGGCAAACTCTCGGCCATTGGCCAGCTCATCGCCGGTGTAGCCCACGACCTCAACAATCCCCTGACTTCGGTGGTCGGCTTCGCCGATTTCCTGGCCGAATCGACCGAGGTACCGCCCCGCATCCGGGAACCGTTGCGGGTGATCCAGCAGGAGGCCGAGCGCGCCTCCAATATCGTCAAGAATCTGCTCAGCTTCGCCCGGCGCCAGGAGACTCGGCAGAGCGCCGGGATCCAGCCCATACTCGAGGCCACCATCGCCCTCTTCCGCAACCAGCTGAGCGGCGATCAAATCACCGTGGAGCTGGAGCTTTCTCCCGACCTGCCTCCGCTCGACTTGAACCCCAATCAGATTCAGCAGGTCTTCGTCAATCTGATTCAGAATGCGGCTCAGGCAATCCGATCGACCGGCCGGCCCGGCACCATCCGCCTGACTAGCCGCCGGTGGATGGATGGCATAACGGTGGAGATCAGCGACAATGGGCCGGGGATGCATCCCGATCATGCGGCCCAGGCTTTCGAACCTTTCTTCACCACCAAACCGGAGGGACAGGGTACCGGCCTGGGCCTCTCGATCAGTCAGGGTATCGTGAAAGAGCACGGCGGCCGGATCACTCTCACCACCAGTCACGGCCACGGCTGCACTTTCACGGTAGAGTTGCCCGGCCGAGTCCGGGCCCCGGCAGAGCCTCTTATTGCCCCGACGGCTGCATCGACCCGCCCGCTATCGGTCCTGGTACTGGACGATGAGCCCCACATCCTGCATTACATCCGCTCGACCCTGGAAGCGTGGGGACACACGGTGGTAACTGCCAGCGACGGTCATTCCGGGCTGGAACGGGCCATCGCCGAGCCCTTCGATCTGATCATCTCGGACCTGCGGATGCCCAGGCTGGGAGGGCGGGAGTTCTACGAAGCACTGCAGTCGAAGGCGCCGGCGATTGCCAAGCGAGTCGCCTTCAGCACCGGCGATACCGTTCGGGGAGACACCCTGGATTTCCTCGAGGCCTCCGGACGTCCCTGCCTGCAGAAGCCGTTCAGCCTGGCGGAGCTGAGATCGTTGTTGAGGGAAGCCGCCCAGTGAATTCCGGAGTACCGAGTACCGAGTACCGAGTTGAGGAATCGGGCAAACACTCGGTACTCGGTACTCGCTACTCAAACTTCTCCATCCTCCACGTCGCATCCGGCCGCGAGTGGCGCGGCGGCCAGCGTCAAGTTCTCTATCTCACTCAAGCCCTCGCGAAGACCGGATTGCGTCAGCAGGTCGCGACCGGCGGCGGCACCAGACTGGCCCAGGAGTTAAGGAACATCGGAGTCCCGGTGGTTCCCCTCGACTGGGGACCGGCCTTCGATCTCCGCGCTCTTGCCGGCGTCATGAAGGCAGCATCGTCTGCCGGGACTATCCTCCACGCCCACGACTCCCACGCCCTGACTCTCGCAGCCGGCGCGGCCTGGCGTCACCGGCTTGGGCTGGTCGCGACGCGTCGAGTCGACTTCCCCATCAAGACGCCGTGGCTTTGGCGCCGGGCCGATCGAGTGGTGGCGATCTCTCAGGCGGTCCAGGATGTCGCCTTGAAGAGCGGTCTGTCTCCCAAGCGTACTGTCGTGGTTCACTCGGGAATTCCCCTTGAACCCACCTTTGCCGAACCAGCGAATCTGCGCCAGCAACTGGGACTGCCGGCCGATTCGGTGCTGGCGGTAAGCGTGGGAGACCTGGTCGCTCATAAAGACCATCGCACCCTGATTGAGGCGGCGGGACTGTTGCGCCGCAGTCACCCTTCCCTGCACTGGGTTCTGGCCGGTGATGGGCCGCTCCGGAGTGCACTCGCAGCGCAGGTGAACCGGCTCGAGCTGGGGCAACAGTTCCACCTGCTCGGAAGGGTGCCTGACGGACGAGCAGTCATCGCAGCCGGCGACCTGATGGTCGTCAGCTCGAAGGAAGAGGGGCTGAACACATCGGTCCTCGACGCCATGCTGCTGCAGACACCCGTCGTAAGCACCGACGCCGGTGGTCTTCCTGAGGCACTGGAAGGCGGAGCCGGGCTGATCTGTGCGCGCGGGGATCCGGTCGCGTTGGCCCGTGCGGTGGCAACACTTCTGGCCGAGTCGTCCCTCAGGCAGAGACTCGTCAGCACCGCCCGTGTCAGGGTCCGGCGCTTCGGAAGTGACAGGATGGCCGAGGGTATGCTCTCAGTGTATCATTCCGTCGCGCGAGCCACCTAAGAAGACGAATGCTCTACCTCTGCATACCCAGCCACGACGAGGCCCCCACAGTGGGCCTTCTTCTGTGGAAAATCCGGAAGACCTTCCAGGCCTTTCCCCGCGAGTACGAAATCCTCGTGGCGGACGATGCCTCCAGTGACGCCACTTCCGAAATCCTCGAGCCTTATACCAAGGCCCTGCCTCTCACCGTGATTCGTCACGGCGAAAAACGGGGCTATGCCAGCTCCCTGGAAGAGCTGTTGCGTCTGGCGGTCGAACGGACTGACCGCCCCAAACGTGATGCGGCGATCGTGTTACATGCCGATTTCGCTCACGGTCCCGAGTATCTCCCCGAAATCGTGAAGCGTCTGGAATCGGGCGCCGATATGGTCGTAGGTCAGGCCACTGTGACCGGTGAGCCAAGACGGGCGGCACGCCTCGTGCGAAAGTACGCCCGTTGGCTGCTCAGAGGCGTTCAGGTGTCCGGAGTGAAGGACATTGTCTCCGGATATGGAGCATTCAGGCTCTTCTGCCTGAGAAATGCGCTGAGAGAGAAGGATGGCCCCATGCTCACCTCCGAAGGGTGGGCGGCCAATGCAGAACTGATCGGCAAAGTGGCGCGCCACGCCCGGCGGATTGAAACCGTGGATGTAGTCGAGCGGCATGACCTGCGGCAGCGTCCCAGCCGGATTGATCCCTGGCCTCTCGCGCGCGAACTCTGGCGCGAAGGTGGACGACTCAAAATTCGCGGCGGCCGGGTCACCGACTCCAGAACCGGTGGCCCCCGCGCCGCCGAAGAAGCGGACATGGAGGAGGTAACCCGATGAAGGTTTTCACGGTGGCGGCGATGACCGGCCTGATGTTCAGTGCGGCGCCCGCGGTGCGTGCGCCCCAGGTCGAGGCGCCCCGGGTGGTCCCCGCGAGTTATCCGTTCAAGGTGGGCGAGCGGTTCCAGTACGCCGCCAAGCTGGGGCTGCTTCGGCTGGGCACCGCCTGGATGAGCGTGACCGGCATCGACACGGTTCGGGGCAACGAGTCCTTCGTCTTCGAATTCGGGCTCGATGCATCGGCGCCGTTCTACAAGAGCAAGAACGTACTCCAGTCGTGGACCGGAACCCAGGATCTGATCTCCCGCCGCTTCCATCAGGACCTGGTGGAGAACGGCAAGCCCCGAAAGCGTTACTTCGAGATCTTTCCCGATTCCCTGTTCTACACCCAGATGAACCGGGAAGGGACCAAGCCCACGGTTACCAATCCGCTGGACGATGCGGCTTTCTTCTACTTCCTGCGGACCCTCCCGCTGGAACTGGGGAAGACCTACAAGTTCGAGCGCTATTTCAAGAAAGAGCTGAACCCGGTGACCATTACGGTGGTCAAGCGGGAAAAGATGGAGATGCCGGACGGGAAAGACGTCAACTGCGTGATCCTGAATCCGGTTGTGGGCGAGGATGGTCTCTTTGCGGCCCGCTCCAAGGCCATGCTGTGGATCACCGACGATGAGCAGCGGGTCCCGGTGCAGATCAAGGCCAAGCTGGCGTTCGGCGCCGTCACCCTGCGGCTGGAGAAAATCTCCTCAGAGGCTGGCGGTCAGTGAGCGAATACCGCGAGCCCGATCTCCGGCGAGTACGTACCGTCGCGATCGGGACGCGGGCCAACAAAGTGGATCGCACCCTGCTGGCTCACCCGCCGGCCAAGGATCACTCGTTCCACGCCTTTCTCGATAGCCTGCCTCACATCCTGGCGGCCGACCACCTTCGCACCGTGGCGGCCGCCATCGTTTCAGCCCACCAGGACCGGCGAGGCGTGGTCCTGCTGATCGGCGGTCACGTTATCAAAACCGGACTGGGACCTCTGCTGGGGGACTGGGTTCGCCGGGGCATCGTGACTCATGTGGCCATGAACGGCGCGGCCGCCATTCATGACTTTGAGTTGGCGGCTTTCGGGGGCACCAGCGAGGATGTGGAGAGCGGCCTCAAGGACGGTACGTTCGGGATGGCGGAAGAGACCGGCGCAGCCATGAACGCGGCGATCAACGAGGCCCATGCCAAACACCTCGGATTGGGCGAGGGCTTGGCCAATGCCTTGGCGGCCCGGAGCGCTCTGCCGGGTAAAGAAGTCTCCCTGTTACTGGCCTGTCGGGAACGCCGGATACCGATCAGCGTGCATGCCGCGATCGGTGCCGAGATCATCCACCAGCATCCCACCGTCGATGGCGCCGCGCTGGGCGCGACCTCCCATCGCGATTTCCGCCGCCTGGCCGGGTCTCTCCCCGATCTCGACCGCGGCGGCGTAGTCCTCAACCTCGGCTCGGCCGTGATTCTGCCGGAAGTCTTCCTCAAGGCACTGTCTATCGCCCGCAACTTGGAGAATGGCAAACCGGCTGACTTCCTGGCGGCCGATTTCGACATGATCAAGCATTACCGCCCCCGGATGAACGTGGTCGAACGCCCCACCCGCGCCGGCGGCCGGGGCATCATGATCACCGGTCATCACGAATTGATGGTGCCGCTCCTGGTGTGGGCGGTTGCCGACCTGATGCGTAAATGACACGAAGGGCTCGGCCGTGGCTCCGGTTCTCCGTGGAAGAACGTGAAAGCCAAACGACCCTCCGGGATTTCCGGAGGGTCGTTCTGATTTTTCGGGATCGAGCGGCTTTAGACGTTCGGCTTGCCGGAGATCGTCTCTTTCACTCGATCCGCGGTGGCCGGGGCGAAGACTCTGAGCACCAGGTAGACCAGGAAGCCGAGGAACGCCAGCCAGATCAGCTTGCCCAGTACGCCGATGATGATGCCGAACAGGCCCAGAAAGAGCTGCAAACCGAACCAGGCGACGACGGCCAGCAGGGCAAACCCGACGATGTTCCGGAACATGCTATTTTCCTCCACGGATTAGCTGTCTCGCCAACCTAGTACGCGCGACGTTTCAAAAAGTTTCCTCGGTCCAACCGTGACACAAGCCTTTGACGTCATTGTAGTTGGAGGCGGTCCTGTGGGTGCGTCCTGCGCCCGCGAACTGGCCCAGTCGGGTCGCCGGGTTCTCCTGTTCGAACGGGGCGAGAACCGGGGCGAAGCCTGGCGTGCAGCCGCAGGAATGCTGGCTGCCCAGGTCGGCGCGCTGGGTCAGGACCCCCTGTTCGAGCTGGGCATGGCCGGCCGGGAACTGCTGGCCGAGCTTGCCCCGATGCTGCTGGACCAGACCGGAATCGACGTCGGATTCTGGCAGGAAGGTATCGCCCGAGTCGCGGCCGACGAGGCCGATGCCTCGCAACTCCGCTCCGAAGTGGCCTGGCAACGGCAGCAGGGGCACGTCTGCGACTGGTTCGACGCCGGCGAAGTGAAGTCTCGCTGGCCCTGGCTGGGCCAGACCTTTGGCGCCTTCTGGGCTCCGCGTGACGCCGCCATCCATCCCGTCAAGCTGGTGGAGGCACTACTCAAGGACGCCGAAAAGCTGGGCGTCGTGACAGTCCGGGATAGCGTGGTCTCGGTCGAGCGGCGGGGCGACCGGGTAACCGGTGTGGTAGCCAAGGAGTCTTACAGTGCTCCCGATGTGGTGATTGCCGGCGGCGCCTGGTCAGGGCAGATCGGCGGCATGCCCCGGCCCCTTACGGTGGAGCCGATGCGCGGTCAGATGGCAGCGCTGGCCTGGCCGGCGGGTGTGGCTCCGGCAGTGGTGATGGGGAAGAACTGCTACATGCTGGCGCGAGAGGGAGAGGCGGTGGTCGGCAGCACCATCGAGCATGCCGGCTTCGCGCCCGAAGTGACCGCGGCCGGGTTGGCCGAGATCTTCACCGGCGTCAGCGCGCTCTGTCCGTCACTGGCCAAGGGAGAAGTGCTGCGGACCTGGGCCGGACTTCGACCGGTTTCGCCCGACGGGCTCCCTATCATCGGCCGGGAACCTCGGCTCAGTGGATTGTGGTACGCCACCGCGCACGGCCGAAACGGGATTCTGCTGGCCGGGATAACCGGGGTACTGATCACCCGGTTGTTGTCGGGAGAGAACGAGGTGGATCACCTGGGACCGCTGCGTCCGGAGAGGTTCTGGGAGGGGAAATCATAAGTCGGATGAAACGGGTGTCATCCCGAGGGAGTGAAACGACCGAGGGACCTCAAATGGTCGGCGCTTGAGGTCCCTCGCGGCGCTCGGGGTGACATATTCATTTAAATTTCTGAGTCGACTAAAGCCCAAAACCCACCCACCCCCGAATCTGCCGGGGCTCCACAGGATGGGAGTGCACATCATCCACCCCGGTCGCCGGCTCGCCCGGGAGCCGTGAGGCGTAGTAGTACTGGATGTCGTCGGCGTCGGTATCGAAGAGATTGAGCACACTCACCTGCAGCCGCACCGCCGAGATCAGGAATCCCGCATCGGCATTGACCATGGTGGTCGAGGTTGCCCGGGTGCTGTTGTCTTCGATCAGGGGATAGGAACCGAAATGGCGGACCCGGACCGAGGCGAAGGGTCCCCGTTGAAGCGCGGTCCAGGTGACACCCGCCGCGACCACATTTTCCAGGGCGCCGGGAATCCGGTCCTGCCCCGCAGCAACACCGGAAAGCCGGGCGCGGGCGAACGAAACGTCGGCGTCGATCGAAAGCTGGGGAGTCGGCCGGTAGAAATTGGCGAAGGTAATTCCCCGGCGATGACTGGCATCGGTCGGCTCGGTGGCTCCGCCGTCTCCCACGAACAGCAGCTCGCTGTTGAGATTCAGGGCCCACATCGAAAGGGTCGAGCGCCAGGTCGGGACCGGTGAAACCCGAATCCCGAACTCGGCGCCGCGAGAGCGGACCAGTGGATTGACCCGGGGGGCCGGATCGCCCGTCGCGGGGTCGACCCGAATGGTGGTCCCCCGCGCATCATTGCTGTGAAATCCGAGGCCTCCGCTGAGATAGAACTCGGCGTTGGGCGAGGCGGCGAAAATCAGCGACCCTTTGGGGCTGACGATGGTTGCGGACCGCTGGCCGGAATTAGCCGCCAGATCCGAGTTCACTTTGAAAGTGTAGAGGTCAGCCCGGGCCCCGAATTCGGTGCGGAACCACCGGGTCCAGGGAGAACTCACTTCGAAGTACACCCCGCTGCCGGTCTCGGTGACGTCATCCTGGCGGACGGTATCGAACCGGTTGCGCCGCTGGGTCAGGAATAGCCCGACGCCATCGATGATGTCCGCCCGGCTCTGCACCCCGA
>CAZOES010000120.1:0-11004 GCA_964578865.1 uncultured Gemmatimonadaceae bacterium
CTGACCACCACTTTTGCGGTGCTCGCGCTGATTCTCGCGGCACTCGGCCTCTACGGCGTGATTTCTTACTCAGCTCGCCAGCGCACTCGGGAGATCGGTGTTCGAGTGGCACTCGGTGCCACCGACAAGGATGTGCGCCGGCTGATCATCGGCCATGGGCTGGTGGTGGCGGGTATCGGCATCGTCCTGGGACTCGGCGCGTCAGTGGCGTTGACCCGGGTGATGGCGAGCTATCTGGTGGGCGTGGGTGCTACCGATCCTATCACGTTCTTCGCTGTGCCGTTGGTGCTGCTGGCGGTGGCGCTGGTGGCGTGCTATCTGCCGGCGAAGCGAGCGTCCGCGATGGATCCGGTGCGGGCGTTGCGGGACGAGGGGCGGTAGGGGCAAGGCGGCAAGGCGGCAAGGCGGCAAGGCGGCAAGGCGGCAAGGCGGCAAGGCGGTCTGAATCTAGTAGGCGAGGCACCTCATCCCGAGGACCCCGAGCGTAGCGAGAGGGACGAGGGACCTACTTCACCCGCCCGGTAGCCCGGTACGTTAGGTCCCCCGGTCGCTTCACTCCCTCGGGATGAGGTGTTTTCTTCAGCCCGGCACTACCACGCTTGCCGCCTTGCCGCTTGGCCGCCTTGCCGCAGCCCCGTTCTCCACCAACCCCGCCACCTGCACGAACTCCAGCGTAGGCGCCGTTCCGTAGAGGCCAGTCACCCGCTGGATCAGCTCGTCGGTAAAGAAGGCCTTGGCGGCATCTTCTGATTCCCAGACATAAAAGTTGGTCGCCTCCCGCTTCCTGGCGTTGACGGTAAACGCCTTGGAGCGGAGCCCGGGCATGCCTTCAAACCTGGCTCGAGCCGAGTTTGCGATCTTCTGGATTGTTGGTTCATCGAAGTTGTCTGCGTAACGGAATGTTACGAATACGCCGATCATGAGTTGGATCCTCTGAAGACTCTCGTCAATGTGATAAAGGCCTGCCTGTGGGACATGGGCGGCCCTATTTCATGAGCGTGAAAAGCGGAGAGGAACCGACACCTGCACCAAGGACTCTTCTGGCACAAACCCGTCCCACCCCGTACCTTCGCCTCACAATCCCCGCTCTGAGCTCTCGCAAGACAAGTAATCGCAACCCCCTGAGGCCCTATGCGAATCGCTTGTGCTATGCGCACTACCCGGCTCTTCTGCTGGCTCATCGCCGGCGCCATCCTGGGTGCCTGCGGCTCCAGCACCGATGACGGAGGTGGTGGAGGGGGTGGGGGTGGGGGTGGCGGGGGGGAGATCTCCGACCAGACGCGCTACGCCGCCTTCGAGGCGATCACCGACAAGATCGACAACCTGACCGGCGCCGACGAGGACGCCCGGCGGGCCGAGTTGCTGGCCTACCTGCAGGGCCGGGATGAGTTCGAGGCCGCGGGGGTCAGCGATGACGGCTCGCTCTGGGCCCGCTTCGTCGACGGGCGGATGCTGCTCTTTGTCGCCAACAGCGAAGGACTCCCGCAGGGCCAGATCCGCACTGAATTAGCCCCCGCGCAGAGCCAAGTGACACCGCCGAGGAGGCCTTCCGCCCTTTCCGCCCTTACCGCCCGTGTAACTCACGCCGCCTCGATGGCCGCCCCAGCCGAACTCCCCGCCTCCCTCCAGGCCCGGGTCCTGGGCGGAGGTACCGATGCCGGCGACCCCTTCTTCACCGGTTTCATCCCGTACCTCTCCTCCATGCTGGAGGCCCGGGGGTACCAGGTGCGCGCCAACCACGCCGCAACCATCGATGAACTCTTGAGCGTCTCGGGTGACGGGGTCTTCTACCTCGGCTCTCACGGAGGAGAGATGCCCGATGTTTCGGGCAACAAAGTATTCGGGGTGATGACCCAGACCACCTTCTCTATGAGAAATGACAGCGCCTACGCATCCCTGTGGCTCGACGGGAGCCTGATCTACACTGTCGACATCGCCCCCGGGATTGGACCGCCGTTTCGCCGCTGCCCGGCGCCCTGCCTGGGCTACTACGGCTTCACAGCCAAGTTCGTCAATCTGCACATGGGCAACTTTGCCAACGGCAGCGTGGTCTACATCGGGGCCTGCACCAGCTTCAACGCCGGGTTCCGCGACGCCTTCATTGCCAAGGGCGCCGGGGTCTATTTCGGATGGACCCTGCCATTCAACGCCGATGACGACGGGAGGGCGGTCTACTACCTGTTCGACCGCCTGCTGGGTCTTAACGATCCCATCAACCCTCAGGAAAGTCCCCGACAGCGGCCCTTCGACTACGCCTCGGTTCACAGCGACATGGCCAGGCCGGCCAAGCACCTGACCACTTCCGTCACTAAATACGGCACCGCCCAGCTCACCTACAAGCCGGGCAATACCGAATCCGGCCTGCTGGCGCCGAGCATCAAGTTCACCCGGGTAGACGAGACCAGCGGCATGCTGGTGCTGACCGGGAAGTTCGGTTCCGATCCCAGAGCCAGCGGAGGCGGTGAAGTCAGGGTCGATGACTCGCCCCTGCAGATCGAGAGCTGGGGCAAGGAGGAGATCAGGGCCCACATCCCGCTCAGCGGCCCCGGATCGGCTGGTGACGTGGTGGTCTGGAGCAAAGGCCGGCGGAGTAATACTCGGACGACCACCGAGTATTACCTGACCATTCAGCCGGCCCCGATCCGGGCCGGGCTCAGGCAAACCCGCATGCGAGACAACTGGCCTTTCAACCTTGAGTTCATCACCGGTGAGGGGACGCTCCAGTGGAAAGGAGGCGTCGAGCTGCACATCCGGGCCGACCTCGGTTCCTACCGGGAAGAAGCCGGGGAGGATCCCCAGTTCCAGACCGTCCCTATCAACATCGCGAAGGACAGCTACGGGGAACTGGTGGCCAGCGGCACATCCTCAGACGGGCATGGCTGGTGGGACGGTACTGCCCCGATTGTGGCCCGGATCGCCGATCCGGCGGCGCCCAATGTGATAGATGGAGTGGGAGAAATTGACACCGAGATGCCCTACATGATGCGGATCGCGCTCTACATCACGGTCACCGAAGGGCTGCTCGGTCATAGCGACGATGGGCCAGACTACACTATCCCTGCGGTCTGGGGCTCCAACGACGGCCCGCTCAACGCCACCCTGCCGCTGCCATCGTTGTACCTGCCGCTCAATAGCGACTTCGGCATCATCGGCGACCAGCGGCGCCAGGTGCCGGAGGATCCGTCGTCGATTCTCTATTGGAGCGACATCATGCCCAACTACATCCCGGCGGATTCGCTGGCGCGGTGAGGGGCTGGTGGGCTGTGGGCTGGTGGGCTGGGTAAACAACCTAATCGGACTCATCCTTCGGATCGCAGCGTGACCGCTGGATGAATTCGGGTAGCAGCGCGGGCCGGCGGGTAACTGGCCACGGCGGCGAGGAGGAGCAGAAAGACGGGCACAATAACCATCGTTGAGATGTCGGTCGGGCTTACCTGATACAGTACCTGGCGAACCAGGCGATGAGCCAAGATGACCCCGACCAGCCCAAGGAGCGACCCCGCTCCAGCAATCGCACAGGCTCGCCGAAGAACTAGCCGGCCCAGGGCTCCCGGCGTAGCCCCAAGGGCCTGGCGCAGAGCCAGTTCGCGCCGTCGCTGACCCACCATGCTCGCCATCACCCCGTACAAGCCCACTGCCGAGAGCAACAGCGCTGATGCGGCGAAAAGGGCCAGCAAGGCAGCGTTAAGCCGAGGCTGAGCCAGCGGCACATCGAGTAGCTCATCAAATGCAGTGAGACTGGGAAGGTCTACCCCAAGTGCTGTCTCCCCAATGGCGCGACGAATCGAGGTCAACAGGCTACCACTCATGCCGGTGGCCCGTATGGCCAGAGTGCCTGGCGCGAAGGGAAAGAAGGACTGGCGCAATGGGAAATACACCGTCGCCCGGGGATTCCTGAAGTCGCGGTAGCGGGTGTCGGGAACCACCCCAACCACCGTCATGCTCTGCTCCAGGTCGGCCCCAAATCTCAGTCTTCTGCCAATCGGATTCTGGCCCGGCCAGGAGAGCTCTGCCGCCGATTGACTGAGGATGACAACACCGGGTGAGCCCTCGCGATCTTCATCGTTGAAGCTGCGTCCCCGCAGGATCGATACGCCCAGTGTGGCGAAATACTGAGGCGATGCTAACTCGAGGTTCAGCATCGGATTGGAGGAGACCTGGTCGATCGACTGACCGTCGGTGGCCGCCCGACCATCCCATCCACCAGAGCCAGAGAAGGGCACAGCCACCACCGGGGCGACGGAGGCAACTTCAGGGAGGGCTTCAAGTCGCCCGGTTAGTTGGTCGAGAAGAGCGATTTGCTTGGCGGGAGTGTCGTAGATGTCGTAGCGAAGGGCCAGGTCTCCAACAAAGAGCTGACTGGAGTTGAGGGACAGATCGGCCCCTTCGAGCCTGACAAGGCTCTTGGCGATTACGCCTGCCGCCGCGAGAACCATCACCGCCAAGGCCACCTGAATGGCTACCAGTGCCTCGGCGGTGAAGCGTGATCGCCGATTGGGACTCTGGCCACGGCCATGCCGGAGCACCTGCTGCAGGTTGATTCGTCCGGCCAGCAACGCTGGAGCGATGCCGAAAAGGATCACCGCGAACGTGGTAACTCCTGCGGCAACTCCAAAGGCCATGCCATTGAGACGAATCTCGTCCAGTCTTGGGATTCCCGGAGGCGCGAGCGCCACAAACGCTCTGACGGCTACGGCGGCTACCAACACCCCCGCTGCGCCCCCCACAACCGCCAGAGCGACATTCTCGACCAACACTTGCGCCACAATCCTCGCTCGGCCGGCACCCAAAGCGGCGCGAACCGAGAACTCGCGTACCCGATCGATCCCGCGGAGTAACAGCAGCGTCGCCACGTTGGCACAGGTGATCAGCAGCAGCAGTGCCGCTGCTACGGTGAAGATAAGCAGCGCCGGACGCACGTCCCCCACGACCAGATCGGCGAACACCGTCACGACGCCGCGCATCTCGCGTTGCCAAGGCAACGACTCCGTCCTCCCGAGAAATCCAGTCAATTCCTGGCGAACCCGATCTACAGAAGCTCCGGGCGCCAGTCTGCCGATGAGGTCGAACGCGGCATACTCGAGATGCTCCGGGGAGATGGTTGTGGCGACGGTTGTCCACAACTCGGTTCCGCGGGGATAGTCCATTCCCGGCGGCATCACCCCCACGACAGTGTACGTGACACCACCATCGAAGCCGGTCAGCCGGCGGCCCAACACCTTGGGATCTCCAGCAAATCGCTCCCGCCAGGCCCCATAGCTCAACACGGCGACCGGAGCCGCGCCCCTTGTATCATCAGCCGGAGCGAGGCGACGTCCGAGCAGCGGCTCAACCTGAAGAACATCGAAGTAAGTCCCGGAGACTACCGCTCGGCGGTACCTGGTGACCTCCTGGCCATCCTGCATGAAGACCGGCTGGGAGCCTTCGTATCCAAGCCACGCACCGTTTTGGAAGGAGGACGTCGTTCGAAGGAAAGATTCTGCCTCGCTGAGAGCGAGCGGGTAATGGTTGAATCCTCGACTGGCAAGATCGCCCCAAAGAAGAACGATCCTCTCCTCCTGCTTAACCGGGAGCCGGCGGAGCAAGACCGCCCTGGCAACGGTGAAAACCGCGGTCGAGAGACCGATTCCGATGGCGAGGATCAGAATCGAGGTGACCGCAAAGCCAGGTCTGCGCAAGAGACTCCCAAGAATGGCCCGGATGTAGTTCAAAGCTGGCATGGAGTATCCCCGTGAACGCATGCTAGGTCCCTCCCCGTCCCCCTCGCACAGCTCGGGGTCGGTGTCGGGATGAGGTGCCCCGGGAGGGCCCGTTAACATACTCCCCCGGGCTCCGACCCACGATCTTCTTGAAATCCTTGATGAAATGAGTCTGGTCGAAATAGCCCAGCTCGAGGGCGAGCCGAGTCCACTCTATTGACTCGCCGGCGTCCATCCGCTGCACTGCCTCATGCAACCGGTAGCGCTTGATCACCCACTTGGGAGTCATACCCACGTACTGGCTGAAGAGCCGCTGGAGGGAGCGGACGGTTACTCCGAACTGCTCAGCCACCTGCTCGACCCGGGTGATACCAGCACTGCTTGTGATCGCGGCGACAATTCGGGTGACTTCGTCGAGTCGGGGGTCGGGAGTCGGGAGCCGGGAGAGCAGGAACTCGTCAGTTAACTCCATCATCCGCTCATCGATGTGATCGTTCAGCGAGCTCCCGTCCTGCCCGTCTCGCCCGTCCTGCCCGTCCCGCCCGTCCAATCCAACCAGAACCTTGCGAAACTCCACCCCCGCCGTGCCCCAGATCTTCGCCAGAGTGATCGCCCCATCAGTCAGCGTCGAGACCGGCTTCCGGTAAAAGGGATAGAACCCGCCTGGCCGGAAGCGGACTCCAAAGACCCGGCCCTTCCCCTCCAGCAACCGTGTGAACCGAGCGCTGCTCGGTCCATGAATGTCCGAGTCGCCCAATTCGGTAACCCAGTAGACACAGGGATGCGGGAGCGTCTCGGCCAGGTGCGGCTCCCGGCCCCGGAGATCCCAGCTGACCATCCAGTAGCAATCGATATAGGGAAGCAGTTCCGGGACCGGCTGGCGCCGGGCGTGTTTGCCCAGGGCGCTGTCGTTGCGCCGGGCATTGAGGACTCCGCGCTGGTCGGGGCCGTCGGGTCGGGGCATGGGCTCGGGGGGACGTCGTGTTCTTACTATAGGCTCTGGATGCGTCGTGATATGATAGTTCCGCGATTCGACGGTCGCGACGGTCACTCATCTTGGAGTCGAAATGATCACCAGGACCATAATTGTTGCGATCGTGTTCGCGCACCAAAGCCTGGGCCCTCACCCCGCGACCGCCCCGACCGTCGCGTCCGTCGCTGTCACAACACACCCCTGGCCCGTCCTGCCCGTCTCGCCCGTCTCGCCAACCACCAACCCGTCACCCAACAGGACCATGACGACCATCGCCCGCGGCACCTTCGAGCCGAAGCTGACTCCCGTCCCGATGCACTCCCCTGCCCTGGGCCGGATGACGATCGACAAAGAGATCCACGGCGATCTGGAAGCCACCACCCAGGGCGAGATGCTGAGCGCCATGACCGCGGTGAAAGGCTCGGCCGGCTACGTGGCCATGGAATTGGTGACTGGTACCCTGAATGGCAGGAAGGGGTCGTTCGTGCTGCAGCACTACGCGTTCATGAATCGGGGCGTGCCGGACCTGAAAGTGGTGGTGGTGCCGGATTCGGGGACGGAGGAGCTGGTGGGGATTTCGGGGTCGTTCAGGATTGTGATTGAGGGGAAGAAGCACTTGTATGAGTTTGAGTACACCCTAGAGTAGACGGTCTAGACGGTCGAGACGGGCGAGACGGTCAACCAAGCGCTAAACCAACTTGACCGTCTTGACCGCCTCGACCGTCTAGTTCACTTCGCCGGCCGATCCCCCTGCTGATGCGCCTCTACAAACCAGAGCCACTTGTCGGTGCCCCGGGAAATCTCGGTCAGGATGTCGGCGCTGTCGGCATCCTTGAGATCGTTCATCTCGTCGATCGCGATCCGGGCATTGCGGCCGAACATGGCCAACGCATCGGAGAGCGCGGCCACGTGCTCTTCGCCGGTCCGCAGTCCGATCGGGTAATCCACCAGGGTCGACCGCTCGGCTACCACCCCTACCGTCCCTTCGGCGATCCCGCCCAGCTGCACTACCCGTTCGGCCAGTAGATCGACGTACTCTTCCACCTCTTCATTGATTTCGTCGAACAACTTGTGCAGGGCGATGAACGAGGGGCCCTTCACGTTCCAGTGGGCCTGCTTGCACTGGGTCTGCAGATCGATGGCATCGGCCAGCCGCAGATTGAGGAGACCGACGGCCTCCCGGCGATTCTCTTCCGGCAGGTCGTTCTTGGTCGAATAAAGCCGAGTCGTGTCGGAACGGGATTCTGAGGCGGTACGGGAGCTGGAACGAGGCGCGCGGGGCGCCGCCACATTGCGGGACATTCTGCTTCCTCCTATATGGGTAAGAGGCCGAGGCGCCTGCCGCGACCCTGGTCGACTGGTCTCGACCGCGAAAGGTGAACCGGTATTACGTTTTTCTCCAGTCAGCCTTTGGTATCAATAGCCGGGAGAGAGTTCGCATGGCGATGGATATACAGTTACAGCAGGAGCCCAAGGCCGAAGGCCCGGCTCAGCCGATGAACGACCTCGGTTTTGGCCGGGTGGTGACCGAGCGGGTCAAAGGGCGCTTCCTCAATCAGGATGGCACGCCAAATAGTCGCAAATACGGGATGGGTCGCCAGACCTGGGCCCGGCTCTATCTGCGGGCGCTGGCGGCATCCTGGCCCGAGTTCCTCATCTGGGTAGTTGGCCTTGCCCTCCTGGTGGCAGGAGTTTTCGCCATAGGCTACCGCAGTCTGGGAGACGGGGCTCTGGGTGGGACCGACCGGATGGGGCTGAGCGATCCGTTTTTCGCGGCCTTTGCCTACAGCGTCGGGATCCTCACCGGGGTGGGCGGCGGAGCAGTGACCGCGGTCGGCTCGACCGCCCAGTGGCTGACCATCTTCGAGTCGATCGGCGGACTGGTCGGACTCGCGGTTGGCGGCGGGCTCACCCTGGCCCGCCTCTCTCGTCCTCGTCCTCACATCAGATTCTCTACGCGGGCCGTGGTGGCGCCTTATCGCGGTGGACGGGGCCTGATGTTCCGGCTGGTGAACGCGGAACCGGGGGAACTGAGCGACGTCTCGGTGAGCGTCAGTCTGGCCTGGTATGAACTGATTAACGGCAAGCGGGAGCGGCGCTTTCACTCACTCGCATTGGAGCGGACCTGCGTCGAGTTCTTTACTCTGCACTGGACCGTGGTGCACCCGATCGACGCCCAGAGTCCGCTGGCCGGGGTGACGCCCGATCAACTGCGGGAGTCGAAGGCCGAGATCCTGGTCCTGGCCACCGCGCACGAAGAGACCTTCTCTACCCGGGTGATTACCCGGAGCTCGTACCTCTATGACGAGATCGTCTGGGATGCCAAGTTCGCCGACATGTTTGTCGACTCCCCGGACGGCGTAATCACGGTGGACCTGCATCGGCTGGATCGGCTGGATCGGCTGCCGGAGGGGACTACGCGGGTTCCCGCGGCATTGGAAGGGGAGCCGGGAGACGGGAGACGAGTGGCTCCGACGGCGACGCGGAATCCCTAGTTAAGGACTGAAGCCCTTGCACTTTAGTGCTTACCGATCCCGCTCGTCCCCCGCACCCAGTCTGAGCGCCTCGTAGTCCAACTCGCTCTCGAGGTCGAGCAGGACCTCATCTGAGATCGCCCCTTCGTCGCGGAGCCGGATCAGGGCCCGTCTCCGCGCGTTGACCGAGCCGAGCCGGGCGCGGCGGAAAACCCGGCTCCGCTCGTCCGATTCTCCATTCGACGTGTGACCGGCGTGCTGTACCTCGTGCTCCAGCCGTTCGAGTGCCTCTGGAGTCACCCACTCTTCATCCCGCAAATCTGCCACGTGGTCAAGCGCGGCTCGGCGCGCTTCGGCCCGGGCGTGCGCAGCTTCCCGTTTGTGGCTTTCGTCCGGGGGAAGCCTGAGACGGGTAAAGATCGGATTGAGGGTGAGCCCCTGAATCACCAGGGTGACGATGATGACGACCACAGTGAGGAGGATGATTTCGGCCCGGAACGGAACCGGAGAACCGTTTTCCGTGAGGTAGGGTAGACCTAGCGCGGCCGCCAGCGACACCATGCCGCGCATGCTGGTCCAGGAGATGATAAAGATCGAGGCCGCCGGAGGCATCGGGTCCCGGGCTCGTAAGGCCGGACTGATCCAGCGGGGAATCGCCACCGCCAGTGGCACCCAGATCAACCTCACCCCAATCACGATCGCCGAGATGATCAGGCCGGTCGTCGCTACCCACACCAGGGTCTCGGCCGAGATCGATTCGAGCAGATTGCCGAACTCAGCGCCGAGCAGCAGGAATACCAGCGAATTCAGCACGAAGAGCAGCAGGTCCCACACTGCCCGGGCCTGAATCCGCGATGCCGGCGCCACGATGGTGGAGAAGAACTGTCGCACGTAGATCCCGCCGGAAACGCAAGCCAGCACCGCCGATACGTGGAGGTACTCTCCCGCAATCCAGGCGAGGTACGGACCCATGAGTGTCAGCAGGGTCTCCGCCAGCGTATCCTGGGTCTTTCGGGCGCCCCACACCACAATCCAGCCGACCAGCAAGCCGAGCAGGATCCCCACCGTCGCATCGACAAAGAACCGGACCACCAGCTCCCCGGGGCTGAATACACCGGTAACCAGTGCGGCCACCGCTCCGCGGTAAAGAATCAGGGCTGAGGCGTCGTTGACCAGGCTCTCGCCCAGCAGCACGCTCACCACCCGGCGGGGAATCGGGAGTCGCTTGAGGATCGCCTCGGCCGCGACCGCGTCGGGGGGAGAAACGATCGCGCCCAAGGCGACCGCGGCGGCCCAGGGCAGCCCCGGAATGAGCTGACGGGCCACCACCGCAACAACCGCGGCAGTCGCGACCACCAGACCGATGGCCAGCAGTCCGATCGGCCGGATGTTGGCTTTGAAGTCCCGGAACGAGGTGAAGAAGGCGGCCGACCAGAGCACCGGGGGGAGGAAAACGAAGAATACCAGGTCCGGGCTGACCCGGAGTGAGGCGGAGCCTGGGATCAAACCCAGCACCAAGCCGCCGAGTACCTGGAGAATCGCGGTGGGAATGGGAAGCCGGCGGCCCAGCGCAGCCAGCAGGATAGTGGCGATGCCGGCGGCGACCGCCAGGAGCACCGATTGGGCTTCGGTCATCCCTGAACTTCGCTGTCACCGGGGGAGTGCGGAAGGGTTTCGCGTTCCCCGTAGGCGCCCCTGCCATGATCCATGCGGCCCTTATTCGCCCCTAGATCCCAAACCCCATCAGCAGGTAGAACGCGGTCCGATGCTCGCTCCGGGCCCACGAGATGCTCAGCGTGTTGACCGGCTCCAGCACCGAGATCCAGGCTCCGCCGCCGCCCGCCGGATGCCACTTGTC
>CAZOES010000120.1:11014-13503 GCA_964578865.1 uncultured Gemmatimonadaceae bacterium
ATAGACCCGCCCCACATCGGCCAGCCCGAAGATTCCGAGGTCGAAAGAAGAACCCAGGACCTGGCGCCCCAGGGTGAGACGCAACTCGGTATTGGCGTAGACCGAGGCATCGCCGGCATAGCGATTCTCCCGGCCCAGCCGGACCGTGCCGGTGCCACCGATCGCGGCGGCATCGAAGTAGGGATAGGGGCCGAACATTCTTCTCCCGCCGACGCGCAGCGCGAGCGTGGGATCGAGCGGCAACCCCGGCGTAAGCCAGGTGGAAGCCTCACCATAGAGCTTGGCGTAGTTCTGCTTCACATCCCAGACTTCGGGGTAGACACTGCCTCCAACGGTGAGTGAAGCTCCGTGGGACGTCGCAACCGGACGATTGCGAGTGTCGATGGTCAGTGCGGCCCGGGCTCCGATTTCGCCGAAGTCGCCGGTGCCGTAGGGGTCGAGCGTCGCGATGAAGCGACCCTTGTTCTCATCGGTCCGCACCAGCCTGACTAGCGGCCCGGTACTCACCTGAATATGCGGCGCCAGCTGAACAATCATCGATGGCTCGATCGAGAACTGATCCTGAGTCACCCGGAAATAGTTACGCCGGCCGGCCGAGGGCTGGCTGATCTCGTTCCCGAAACCGCCGAAGCGAAGAGTCTCGATTCCCGACGCCTTCACATAGAGCTGGGCGTACGACTGAGAATTCTCCCGCCGAAACTCGCCGGTGTAGTCGGCCCGGTAGGTCCATGGCCCAGTCGCGATTCCGGCCCGAAAGGCGTGCCGGCTGGCGAAGGGATATTTCCGGAAGCCATAGACCGTGAGGGTTCGTCCGCCCCCGATGAACAGCCCGACATCGGGATTGCTGAGGATCACCGAAGTAGTCGGAGTCCACCGATGACCATAGTCGCGGGCGGGGATCTCGGTCGGGGTGCGCTTGGGCGGCGGGGTGTACTGTCGCCGATCGATCTTCACTCCATGGCTGATCACAGTCTCCTTGCCATCGTCGTACATCCGGGCCCAATGAACCCCGGCGGAATCGATCAGCGCGTCGGCTCCGCTGTCTCCCACTACCCGCACCGTCATCCGGTTCAGCTTGCCCGAGACCACAGTCGAGTCATTGCCCCCTGCGAGGTGCAACCGGAGCTCGTGGGTCACTCCACTATGGAACTCGCGTTCGATGTAAGGCGCGGCAACATCCCCTGAGGGACTCCGACGGGCGATCGAGAGCTCGACCGTCGAGTCGTTGATGGCATCCAGTTTCACCAGTTCGTCGGCGTCGGTCGCGTACACTTCGGCCTGCCGCGCCAGCATACGGTAGAATTTGCGGGTAATCTCCGGCAGGTCGTCCCGCCGCCGCTTGAGCACCCGGATAGTCTCGCCGCCCCGCAGTGCAAAATGCTCCGGGGGCAATGCCTGTACCGCGGAGGTGATTACTTCGTCGCTTAACTGTGAGCGGAGATCCACGGCAATGGAATCCCACTCGGCCGGCGGCAGATCCATCAGGAAGTGGCGATCGAGCTCCCGGCCATTCCAGGTCAAGCCGAGTATGCCGGGATATTGGTCGCGGAAAGTCACCAGCTGTGGCAGGGTATTACGGCCGAAGTAGAGAAAGAGACCGTCGTAACTGACCATCGCGAAGTCGCGATCGCGCGGCACCGGTTGCCACATCCTGGGAGTGGAATCCCCATAGCGGACCCAGGACCACTGATCCCGGTGACGATCCCAGTCGCCCACCAGCATGTCGACCAGCCGGGCCCGCAGAAATGCCCGGACATCGACCCGGTCATCAGGACTCCCGGTTACCCGGTCGAACAGTTCATCTCCACCGATGATCTCGGTGGCATCTCCCCAGACCGGTTCTCCCGGCGCCGGGGCGGCAACCCGGGGCTCGAGAAATCCGATCAGCCCCGCGTAGTCCTTGCGGAACTCGCCCAGCCGCTCGTCGTCGGGAAGGATGAACAGCAGAGGCTCGCCGTGGAGCACTCCGGCGGCATCGAGCAGCTTCGCCACGATCAATGGCGCAGTGGGATAAGCCGAGCTGGTCTGATCCTGCACCACCGCGGCCGCGATGGTCTTACGCAGTTCGGGAGGAAGGTTAGGGCTGGGATCCTTGTCGATTGACCGGAAGTAGAAGTCCCGCCCGTCAGCTCCATGGAAGCGAATTGAGGTGGTCTGCTGGCCCCCGCCCCGTGACACCGGCGTCAGTCCACCGGCAAAGGTCTCCAGATCAAGCACCGGGACGGTGATAGGTTCGGCCCAGAGATCGCGGAAATCCCGTCCCAGAAAAAAGTTCTGGATGAAGCTGGCGGAATACCGCGGCCCGATGGCCCGTTTGACCTCGGCACTGGTCGCAGGAGATCCGCCCGCACCGCTCTGCCCCGCGGCTTCGCCCGGGGCAAACAGACACAGGGCGACCAGGGTCGCCAGAAGTCTCGACTGCATCCGCTAGTTGAGGGCCTTTTCCAGCGTGAGGCCACCCACGCTGATTGATGCAGGCTTGGCGGTCT
>CAZOES010000121.1:0-4778 GCA_964578865.1 uncultured Gemmatimonadaceae bacterium
CGGAAGGGAAGGTGTTCACGGCCCAGACGGTGACGTTCCAGGCGCCGGGGTGAGGCGGATGCGTCACCCCGAGGCTGCACCAGCGGGCTTTGGGTAAATTCGGACTTCTGCCTTCGACGGAGTCTGGATGCCCCCTGGATGATCGAAACCGCTGCAGCCGCACTGCACGTGTTTCTGGCGACTGCGGGGCCATTGGATGGGCCGGTCTGGCCTGGCTCACGCCGGTCGTCGGTTCGGTGCTCTACCTCATTTTCGGGATCAATCGCATCCGTCGTCAGGCCGGGAATATCCGCCGCGGGCGACTGCTCTCGTGGACTGGCTCGACCGGCACATTTCCGCTGGTCCTAACGATGCCCCGCTCCCGGAAACGATCTCACCGACCACTAGGGCACTGGCCAGGCTGGTGGGGTCGGCCACCGGCGATCCAGGCAATCGGCTCTCCATTGGAACGTCTCCTGCCTTGTTGTGCCAGGCGATGGATCGGCTGTCACGCGAACCCAGGCGGATACGCCTGATCTACCCCGAGCACTTCGATATCCGCGAGTACCTCATCGCGGCGGAGGGGTTGCTGGGGCAACTGGCGCCACGCCAGGAGGGGGATCGAATAGCAGAACCCAGGCGAGAAAGGTGACGCCCCTCAGAGGCGAACGGGTCCTCATCAAACTCTCTCCTGTGCCTTCGCCGTCGCCCGCCTCAGTCCCTCCACCCCGTCAATCGCGGTGCGGATGTTTCGCCGATGGTACCGAGGGGCCGCGCTCCAGACCGGGCGGGGCACGTTCGGTCGTACGCGGTTGAGCGGCAGGCAGGCGGTCGGCCCGAAACTGGTTGCGCAATTCGCGCCCGCGGGATAGGTATACTTTGCCCCCCTGAGTCCCCTACGCGTGGGTTGCCCAATTCCCGGAGGTCCGGAGATGGAGAATTCCGGCGTGACGTCCCCCTCCCAGGGCGCGTTTGTACTCACGCGCGCCTTGTGCACCCTCATCCTCCTGCTGATGCTGGCTGCCGCCGCCTACGGCGCCGCAATGGCGCTCAGCTACTTCCGACAGATCGGCGTCTGACCTTTGGGGGAGTCATGAACAAACGACAGACGCGGGCTTTCTTCCTCGGTTCGACCGGCCTGTTTTCCCTGATCTTTCTCGTCCTGACTGTCGACAGCCATCGGCAGTTCGCGGCCCTGACCCACGCCGACCAGATTACGCCCGAGGTCATCGCGGGGAAACACGTCTGGCACCGGAAGAACTGCATCAACTGCCACACCCTGCTGGGTGAAGGGGCCTACTACGCGCCGGACCTCACCAAGATCGCCGACCAGCGGGGCGCGCCGTATCTCCGCGCCTTCCTCGCCGACCCCGCCAAGTTCTACAACGAGGAGCGCGACCGGCGGCTGATGCCGAACCTGAAGCTCACTCCGCAGGAGATCGACGAGGTCATCGCCTTTCTTTCGTGGGTCGGCAAGATCGATAACCATGGCTGGCCGCCCCGGCCGATCCTGGTCTCGGGGGCCGCCATCCCCGGGAGCAACGTCGGTGGAGCCGCACCACAGGCAGCGTCGGACGATCCGGTGGCTGTCGGGCAGGCGCTGTTCGGCCAGGCACCTCCCGGCTGTTTTGCCTGCCACTCCACCTCGCCCGGCGTGAACCTGGTGGGCCCCTCGCTGGCGGGGATTGCCGCAACTGCCGGCCAGCGGGTCAAATCGCCCGACTACAAGGGCAAGGCAACGGATGTTGCGGGCTATCTCCACGAGTCGATTCTCGACCCCAACGCCTTCGTAGTGCCCGGCGCCACGTTTTCGAGCGGCGGACAGTCGATGATGCCTTCGGGGTTCGGACAGTCGCTCCAGCCGTCGCAGGTGGATGCGCTGGTCGCCTACCTCATGACCCTCAAGTAGCAGGGGAGCTGACATGCGCTATCGCTCGCAGGCTGTCGCCTACCCCTACTTCGTCGTGGCCCTGCTGCTCTACGGCCTCCAAATGGTGTTCGGCATCCTGTCGATCACCAAGTACCTGGGGCCGGATCCAATCCGCGGGATCCTGCCATTCGACGTGAGCAAGGAGATCCACACCAATGTGCTCATCGTGTGGGTGCTCACCGGATTCATGGGGGCGACCTACTGGCTGGTCCCGGAGGAGTCCCGGACTGAGTTGTACTCAACCAAACTCGCCTACTGGCAGCTCGGACTCTGGACGACGGCCGGGGTGGTGTGTGTCGTTGGCTACCTCTTCGGCTGGACCGAGGGCAACAAGCTTCTGGAACAGCCGCTGCCGATCAAGCTCGGGATCGTGATCGTGATGTCGATGTTCCTCTCCAACATCGGCATGACGATCTGGAAGGCGAAGAAGCTCACCACGACCGAAGGGGTGCTGGTGGCGGGGCTCGCCCTCTCGGCACTCCTGTACCTTCCCGCTCTGCTCACCTTCGACAACTATACCGTCAGCATTTACTACCGCTGGTGGACGGTGCATCTCTGGGTCGAGGGCGTCTGGGAGATGATCCAGGGCGGGCTCCTCGCATACTTGCTGATCCGGCTCTCCGGCGCCGACCGGGAAGTCATGGAAAAGTGGCTGTACGTCATTGTCGGGCTCACCTTCATCGCCGGGATTCTCGGCACGGCCCACCACTACTTCTGGATCGGTGTGCCCGGCTACTGGCAGGCTATCGGTGGGTTCTTCAGCGCGCTGGAGCCGCTCGCCTTCCTCGGCATGGCGATCTACGCTTACATGGCCATGCGGCGTTCCGGGCTCGCGCATCCCAACCGCCTGGCGCTTCACTGGACGATTGGCAGTGCGGTGTTCTCCGCGCTCGGCGCCGGCATCCTGGGGCTGGCCCATACCTGGCCTTCGGTCAACCGGTGGACGCACGGCACGATGATCACCGCCATGCATGGACACATGGCGTTCTTCGGCGCGTATGTCATGATTGTCTTGGCGATGATCACCTACGCGGCGCCAGGTCTCTTCGGCCATGAGCAGGAGGGCAGCGAGTCTCCCACGGGCCTCTGGGCCTTCTGGCTGCAGATGGCGGGGATGTTCGGGATGACCATGGCGTTCGCCGCGGCCGGTATCGGCCAGACCTACCTCGAACGGATCCTGGGTCTTGGGTACCTCGAGACCCAGCACAAAATCCAGGTGCACTTTCTGATGGTCCTCGGGACCGGGCTCCTCTTCGTGCTCGGGGTGGGTCTCTTCCTGTACGATTTCTTCTTCCTCGCCCCTAAACGGCGGACGACGCCGGCACCGTGGCCCGCTACTGCCGAGGCGAAGGGGTGAAGCGGTGAGCCTCCAGCGGATGCCGGCAGCCTCGCGTACGCTGCCGGACGGACTCCGCTATCCGGCGGATGTGGAACCGTTCTATCTCTCGAGCGGTGACGAGGTCGCGGTCTTCGAGGAATGTCACCGGCGCGGTCTTGGCGTGATGCTCAAAGGGCCGACGGGCTGTGGCAAGACGCGGTTCATCGAATACATGGCCTGGCGGCTCAAGCGTCCGCTCGTCACCGTGGCTTGCCACGACGATCTCTCAGCCAGCGATCTGACCGGACGCTGGCTGCTTCGGGGCGGCGAAACCGTCTGGCAAGACGGCCCGCTGGCCCGCGCCGCGCGACTGGGCGCCATTTGCTATCTCGACGAGGTGGTGGAAGCTCGGCAGGACGTGGTGGTCGTGATCCATCCTCTCACCGACGATCGCCGGATGCTCCCGATCGAAAAGACCGGCGAGTTGGTCGAGGCGGCACCGGGATTCCAGCTCGTGGTTTCCTACAACCCGGGCTACCAGCACGTGCTCAAGGATCTCAAGCCCAGCACCCGGCAGCGGTTTGTCTCGCTGGAGTTTGACTTCCCGCCGGCCGAGCTGGAGCGCGACGTCGTGCGGCACGAGGGCGGAGTGGATACGGGCCTGGCGGCCGCGCTCGTGGAGCTGGCGGGCCGGATACGACGACTGAGGGACCGGGGACTGACCGAAGTGCCGAGCACCCGGCTGCTGGTGGCGACCGCGCGACTGGTCGCGGGCGGAATCCCCCCGATCCAGGCATCTCGAGTGGGGCTGATGGGCCCGCTCACCGACGACCCCGACCTGCTGGCCGCCATCGGCGATCTGATTACCGCCTCCTTGTAGCGCCGTGGCCGAGCCCGAGGATGTCATCGCCGAGGGCGCGCTGCACGCGACGCGGTTGGTGCGCGAGCTGTGGAGCCGCCATCGGGCGGGTCAGCTGGACCCGCGGCCCTCCCTCCGGGATCTCAAGCGTCGGCTGGAGCTGTTCCTGGGCGCGGTGTTTCCCGATGCGCCCGAGTTGGGCGTCGCCGAGCCGCCGGCCCCGCGGAGCTGGCTCGCGCGACTGGCGCAGCGCTCCACGGCCCACCTGCACCATGAGGACGCGATCGCTGCCTCAAACGGCGAGCGAATCCTCCTGCCGGCCGATCTCCACCACATCCCTGCGAAGGACATTCCCGATCGGTACCGCCTGCTGGCGCTGGAGCAGGGTGCCCGGGTGGCACGAGGGACGCACCGTCATCGGCCCGATGGCGATGCACTGCTGTGTGACCTGTATCTGCTGGCCGAGGCCGCCGCAGTGGATTGGGAACTGGTGCGACTCTTTCCCCGTATGGCGTCCAGCCTGTCGGCCGCTCGGAAGGAGGCCCTGATGCTTCGCCCTGCACCCGGCCGGCTCCGGCCCCGTGAACTGGCGGTGGAAGATCTGCTCCGCGCGCTGCTCGAGGCTCGGCCCGCCCCCCCCCCCCCCAACCAAACAGACCCCGTGGAACCCCCCCCCCCCCCCCCCCGGGCGG
>CAZOES010000121.1:4788-13497 GCA_964578865.1 uncultured Gemmatimonadaceae bacterium
CCCACCCACCCGAATCCTTCATCGCTAGTGTCACCCCCGCCGGCTCCCTCGCATGGGCCCGTGCGGCATGGAGCGGCGTCAGCACCCAGCGGGGTCCGTACCGGGGCATTGCGCCGGTCTCGCTATGGGGTGTCGTCGCGCTGCAGGGAAGTGCTGTGAGTTCGGCAGCTGGAGACGACGATGTCCCTCTGCTACCACCGGGGCGCATTCGCCCCCTTCCGCGCCGCCCTCGCATTCGCGATGCCGCATCTGACGAGGACGATACCGAGACCGGCACCTGGATGGTGCGGGCTGACGATCTCCAAGAGAAAGCCGAGGATCCCGCGGGACTCACACGGCCCGCGGATCGCGATCAGGACGCGGACACCGGCGAGCTCGCGGACGCCCTCTCCGAGCTGCCCGAACTGCGCCTGGTCCGGACGCCCGGGCCGGTCACGGAGGTCCTGGCCGGGGAAGAGACGATCCCCCGAACTCCCTCGATCACCGCCATGGCATCGGAGACCGGTCTCGCCTACCCCGAGTGGGACTGGCGAGCAGGGGCCTACCAGCCGGGGGCCGCGGTGGTCCATGAGCGGGTGGCCTCAGCGGGTCCCGACGGCTGGGTGAAGGGCGAACTCCGACGGCACGCTGCCACCATCAGAGCGGTGCGCCGCGATTTCGAGCGGTTGCGACCTCGCCGAATGGCCCTGCGTCGTCAGCCCGACGGAGCCGAGCTCGACATCGATGCGCTGGTAGCTGCACGGGCCGATAGCCGAGCCGGGCAGGTGACGGATGCGCGCTGGTACATCGACAGCCGCCCCGTGCGCCGGGACGCCGCGATCGCGCTCCTGGTCGATGTCAGCGCCTCGACCGACGGGTGGGTGGCGGGCGATCGCCGGATCATCGACGTCGAGAAGGAGGCCTTATTGATTGTGAGTGAAGCCCTCGCCGCTCTGGGTGACCCCAACGGAATCTTCTCGTTCGCCAGTGCTGGGCCGTCCCGGGTCTCGATGGAGGTGATCAAGGACTTCCCGGAAGGGCAGGGGCTCAATGCGGTCCGGCGGCGGATTGCCGGACTCGAGCCGGATGGGTTCACCCGGGTGGGCGCAGCTCTCAGGCACACCACCGCGGCCTTGATGCGTCAACCGGCACGCCATCGGCTCCTGCTGCTGCTGTCGGACGGCAAGCCCAATGACATCGACGAATACGAGGGCCGCTACGGAGTCGAGGACGCCCGCATGGCCGTCGCCGAGGCAAGGCTTCAGGGTCTCTATGTCTTCTGCCTCACCGTCGATCGCCAAGCGCCCCGATATGCCACCCGCATCTTCGGCCGTGACTACGCGGTGCTTTCCCGTGCGGAGCGGCTTCCAGCCGTTCTCACCACACTGCTCCGCCAGCTGATCGGCTCCTAACAGAGGCTTCACGCCCATCCGACCTGATTTTTCATGGACCCGTTCGCAAATATCATCGGTAGATGATATTTGCGTGTTTTCTGACACTCCCCCTGGTCTGGGATCCACCCTGGACGCCCGATCGGATTCAACGATGACGGTTGCCCCTTGCGTGCGCCTCGATGTGCGCCCGGTGCTCGCCGTTGGCGGTGAGGCTTTCGAGATGATCATGTTCACTGCTGGCCGGATTCCAATAGGTGGGATGTTGGAGCTCACCGCTCCCCTCGTGGCCCCGGCCGACGGGCTCAACCTCCAGGCGCTGTTGGAAGAACTCCAGTCCTCGGCGGCGCGTGCCCCCTCGATGGCACGGGGAACGGCCTCGCGCCCGCCCAACTCGGCCATCGACTCCATGACGCCGGGGAGATCCGTGGCATCGATCGCCGTGCGGTCAAGGAAGCCATAGGTGTCTCGCACCGTGCCACATCGTCGCCCAGGTACTGAGCCGCGGCCTCGAAGCCCTTGGCGAGCGCAATGGCGGCGGCCATGGCATTCCGCACCGCGTGGATCGAACCTTCCCCATGGTGCGCGGGAACAGGCAGGCTCAGCTTGGCCGAGAGTAGGGCCGGAGACGCGGAATTACCGGGTCTGATCGCCTGACGGCAAGCGGGAACCTGGATGAATGATCCCCCGCTCCAGCGCGATCGCCCCCGCCTGGGTACGGTCAACAGCGCCCAGTTTTCCCAGTAAACTCCGAACATGGACCTTGACGGTCTCTTCGGTGCGGCCGATTGCGGCAGCGATTTGCCGGTTGCGGAATCCTGCGGCTACCATCATCAGCACTTCCAGCTCGCGCGCAGTGAGCTCGACGCGAGGAGAGCCTTCCTGCAGCCGGGCTGCCACTTCCTTTGGGATGACACGCTGGCCTTGGGAGGCCGAGCGAATTGCCTCAACCACCCGGGAACCAGCCGTATCCTTGAACAGGTATCCCATAGCGCCGGCCTCAAGGGCCTGATGGATATCTTCGTCGCCCTCATACACCGTGAGAACCAGGATGCGGGGTGGGATAGGCGACGAGAGCTCGCCTTCCGCCGGCGAGTGAATCCTGGCCGAGTCCTCTCTCATGATGGCCCGAATGGCTTCCACCCCATTCATCACCGGCATGGACAGGTCGATGACGAGGACATCGGGGCGCAGGGTTCGCCATAGTTCAACCGCTTCCTGACCATTGCTCGCTTCACCCGCCAGCTCCAAATCGGGTTCCAACCCGATCATGGCGGCGAGGCCGGCGCGGATCAATGGATGGTCGTCGGCCAGGACGATCCGAATGGTCATGCGGCAGAAGTAGCCAGAGGAAGGACCGGCGGGCAATACCTCGTCCGAGTAGATTCCCTCACCCGCTGGGCAAGACCACCAGCACGCTGGTTCCTTCACCAGGCGCGCTGCTGAGCTCAAACCGGGCACCAATGCGTGCCGCGCGTTCCCGCATGCCTACCAAGCCGAAATGTCTGCGACCTCCCCAGTTGCCTCCTCCGGGAGGGAGGTTGTGCGGGGCGAAGCCTTGTCCGTCGTCGCGAATCATAAGGCTGAGTCCACTCTCCTGAAACACCAGGGACATGAATAGCCGATGCGGCATCCCATGCCGGACCGCATTAGCCGCTGCCTCTCCTGCGATTCGCTCCAGTTCTTCTTCGACTTCCGGGGTCAGAGACCGTGGCCCTCCGGCCAGAGCGAACTCGAGGGTTATCGGTGCGGATCCGATGAGGTCCCTCGCGTTGCGCTCGAGACGATCGGGAAGAGTGGGCCTGCCCGCGGCACCGTCAGTACGCCCCCGACCCCTGAGCGCCCAGACAGCGTGCCTCGCCTCTGAAAGCGTCTTCTCGGCTACTTCCACCAGGTCGCCAAGCTGGGCGGTGGACGCAGCGGGAGATTCGCGACGCCGGCTGGCGATAGCCCGCAGCTGGAGTGTGATTCCGGTGAATCCCTGGAGCAGGGTATCGTGCAACTCACGCGCGACCCGGGTCCGTTCCTCGATCACTAGGGCGCTGCGTGCCTCCATCCGCCGCTGGCGCAGCTGGAGGATGGCGATCACCGTTGCGACGCCGATCACCAGGCACCCAGCCAGGAACCACCATCGCTGCCAGATCTGCGGCAGCATCCGGAAGCTCACTGCTGCTTCGGAGGGTCCCCAGCTCCCACGGGTGGATCGGGCTTCGACCCGGAAACGATACGTCCCGGGGGAAAGCTGGGTGAACGCGGCGGTGCGCTGGGCGCCGGCATTGACCCAGTTGGTGTCGAGACCGTCCAATCGGTAACGGAAGCGTACGCCAGCGCCATCGAGGAGGTCGATGCCGGAGTAGCGCACTTCTACCCGGCGAGTGCCTGCCGGCAGTTCGAGACCGGGTGCCACATCGACGGGCGCTCCATCGACGACCAGGGCTTCTACCTGCGGACTCGGCGCGGGCTTGTCTCGGCGGACCCGGGTCGGGTCTACGACCGCGATCCCCCATGCCATAGCGAACCACAACGTGCCATCGGCATGGAGGAAGGCGCCGGGTGATGCATCGAGGACGGCGTCTTGGCCGGGGAGCCCATCGGCACTCCCGAAGGTGGTAACCGAGGGCAATCGGGCGGTTCGCCCCGCGGCCACCGCGGCGGCCACGCTGTCTAGATCGCTCTGGGACACTCGGGCCAGACCTTGGGACCCCGCCAACCACAGGAAGCCAAGTCCGTCGTTCACGATGGCATTGATGTACTCGTCGTACAAACCCTGGTCTGAACGGAGGGGCACCAGCTGACCCTGGCTGACCCGGGTGATGCCACCATGGGTACCGACCCAGATGCGGCCCTGACGGTCTGTTTGAATGGCGTTAACGATCGGCGCGGCCACGCCGTCTGCTACTCTGAACGTGGCGATCGAATCGCCGGCGATTCGCGACAACCCGGCGTTCCCCACCCACATCGCACCGGTGCTGTCCTCCCACAAGCGCATGGCGACGTTCTCCTGCAGCCCGTCCCCCGCGGTGAAGGTTCGTGCATGACGGACTCGCAGGCCATCCGCACTAAGGCGAAAACGAGTGAGCCCTTCGCCGGCCGCAACCCAGAGCCCTCCGCGCCGATCATCGGCAATTGCGTAGACCGTCCCACCGGCCAGTCCGTCTGCGCTGCCGAGCCTGACAACTCGTTGCCCCCGGTAGCCGGAGATTCCACCCAATCCCCATCCAGCCCACACCGTCCCGTCTCGGGCTTCGCTCAGGGTGGTTGCGCGGCCCCTCTCGGGCTGCTCAACGATGGTGAGTCGTACCCGTCCATCCACTACGGTGCCACGATAGAGCCCTCCTGCAACCGGAGCGAGCCAGAGCCGGCCCCAACGGTCACGGATCATTGCACCCATCGCGTCGGAGGGCAGTCCGTCCCGCCGGGTCAACGCTCGAAACGGGACCAGATGGAAGCGATTGAGTCCGAGGCGGGTGCCGACCCAGATACTTCCTTCGCGGTCGGCCAGGAGCGCGATGGCCCGGTCGTCGGTGAGGCCTTCCTTCTGAGAGAATGCCTCGACGGAAAATCGCCGGTCGCGCTGCTCGACCCGGTAGATGCCTGCGCCCTCGCTGGCAAACCACATCGCGCCGTCCGAAGCCTGTAGACCTGCCACTACGTTGTACCGGCGGTGTCCACCCCAGAAGTGGATCAGAGTCACCTGCTTACCCTCGATCCGTGCCACTCCCCGACTGGTACCCACCCACAGGGCACCGTCCCGACTCCGGAGCACGCAGGTGGCACGGTCATCGCCTAGTTCCCCGTGCATTCCCAGCCGAGTGACGACTCCGTCTTGGATCCGTACCAGACCACTTCGGTCCCGTGCGACCCAGAGGGTCCCGTCTGGATCGGCTGCGATACCAAACCAATCGGCGCTCGCCACACCGGGGAGAGGGATCTTCGAATAGCGGCCGCCCTCGAGTCGGAACACACTGCCCCGCACAGTCACTCCAAACAGGGAACCCTTTGCACCCTCGGCGAGTTGCTGGACCGCCTCGCCTTCGAGGGCAGTATCCGGGGGTGCCGGCACGAACCGACTCTGTACATAGGGCACCATTCCCCGATCAGTCGTGACCCACATGGTGCCGAGGCGGTCGGTGAATAACGGCCACACCAGGTAGGCCAGCCGGCCCTGAAAGGCGGGAATTGACGCCGGGGCCATGAGCTCGAACCTCAGGCCGTCGAAACGAGTTAACCCTGATGGTGTGGCCAGCCAGAGATACCCGTCGGCGCTTTGGGCCAGAAAGTTGACGTTGTTTGCGGGGAGCCCGTTGGCAACGCCTACCTCGGCACGCCAGACATCGAGGCGGTACTTGTGAAATGCTAACGCCGGGGGGAGTGCCTGAGCACGTACCGCGGCAGCGCCGAGCGTGAGTCCGATCAACAGGACCGTAACGCTCGGGAGGTGGTTTGCCGCGAAGGAAGCGACGCGGATGCGCGCCATGAGACCAAGGTGCCGCTCCAGCGCCCCGAGCGCCATAGCTCAAGGCCGTCGACACCTGGTAGGTCGCGAGGTGCCGAGACTGCGGGCTCTCCGAGGAATCAGTCTTCCAGATGAATCATGCCCCGACGAAGACCCAGGATCGCTGCGTGGGTACGATCCCCCGCTCCCAGTTTCCGCATGATATGCTTGAGGTGCACCTTCACGGTCGCCTCAGTGCGTCCGATAGCCCGGCCGATTGCTTTGTTGGGTAGGCCCTTCCCGACGAAGCCCAGTACCTCCAGCTCCCGTTCCGTCAGGTCGACCCGAGGGGTGAACTCCGCCAATCGGTCAGCCACTACAGTAGGAATCACCCGTTGACCTTTTCCGGCGGCGCGGAGCGCCTCGGTCACCTCACGTCCAATCGAATCCTTAAGCAAGTACCCGCATGCGCCCGCCTTTAGCGCCCGATGGATGTCGGCGTCGCCATCATAGGTGGTGAGGGCGATGATCCGGGCGTCAGGATGAGAGGCGTGTATCGATTGGATTGCTTCCACCCCGCTTTTGACCGGCATCCTCAGATCGATCAGCAGGACATCGGGCTTGAGTTCGGCAAACAGCGCGACGGCCTCGGCCCCGTTTTCTCCCTCGCCCACGACCTTCAAGTCCGGCTGGTTGCCGATAACGGCGATCAGGCCCGCCAGGACCAAAGGGTGATCGTCAACGACCAGGATACGAAGCAGCGTCATCCCTCAATGATTGGGAGTCCTTCCTTGGGCGCAATACCTCAAACGAGTAAAGCCGTGCACCGCTCGCCCTGGTTCTCCAATAGTGGTACGCCAAGAGTATGCCGCCGAAGGACGCCGGTTGGGGTACCTGCCGCTATCGTACCGCCGCGCAGAACGGTTTCGAACAGTGAAGCTCGGCACCAGGCCGAGGTACCGGCAAGCGTCCGTCGGAAGGACCCGGCAGCCTGGAGATCAGCTGCCCCCACAACCAGGAGGGAAGCATGTCACACCGCAGGATGGCCCTCAGTGCTGAACCCGGCACCCGAGTTCGCCAGATACAGAAACGTCCCATCCAGGGGCTCTGGAAATACGTCTCGTTCACATTGGGAGGACTATTGATCATGACTCACGCAGCAGCAGCTCAAACGCCCGACGCGGCGAGGGATCCCCGAATCGACCCCCAGGTGCGATCGTTTCTGGCTGCACTCAACAAGGACAGCAGTCCGTTCTGGGAGCTGCCGCAGCCCCGGCCGCAGGAGATTCTCACCGGACTCCAGAATCAGACGCCGGTGGATATGTCGGGAGTGACCACGACCCAGAGGACCATCGTGCAGGACGGCCGGACCGTGAAGCTGTACATCATGTCCCCCCAGCGGGTGTCGGGCACACCGGGGGTATTGTTCTTTGTTCATGGCGGTGTCTGGATCGTCGGCAACTTCGAGAACCACCAGCGGCTGTTGCGCGACCTGGTCGTCGGTTCGGGCCAAGTCGGAGTCTTCGTGGAGTATTCGCCGCTCCCTGCGGCGAAGTATCCAACCCAGCTGGAAGAGAGCTATGCCGCGCTGGAGTGGGTTGCGTCTCATGCCAGTGAGTTCGGCGCGGACGGGACTCGTATCGCGATTGCCGGCAACTCGGTTGGCGGTGACCTGACGGCCGCGCTCACCCTGATGGCGAAGGACCGACAGGGCCCCCGAATCGCCTACCAGGTACTCTTGATCCCCGCCACCAACGCGAGGGTCGATACCGATTCCTATCGAGAGTTCGCGACCGGCCGTTTCCTGCCGAGGGCGTTCATGCAATACGGGTGGGAGCTCTACGCGCCCGACGAGCAGACCCGCAGCAACCCCTACGTATCGCCGCTTCGGGCGAGCGACAAGCAACTTCAGGGTCTGCCACCCGCGCTTGTCATCACGGCCGAGAACGATCCGCTGCGGGATGAGGGCGAGGCATACGCTCGTCGATTGAAGGATGCCGGTGTTGCCGTTACGGCCACGCGCTACAACGGTATGATCCACGATTTCGTCCTCCTCAACGCGATCCATGAACTGCCGGCGGTGCAATCGGCCCTCAAACAGGCCAGCGACGCCATTCGTGACGCGCTGCAGTCGTAATGAATGCGTGGGCGGCAGGCCCGGTTCGGTCCTGCCGTCCTTCGCAAATCCAGGCCAGAAGCTGTCCCCTTCGACCGGAGCCTCGTGAGATGAATCGAAGTCCAACTAAAATCTCCCCACCGGCCTCCAGGTGGCCTACTCACCAGGCGGGCTCGCCCTTCTCCGGTATTTTCCTGCTGTGGGTGGCGGCACTCCTGTTGATTCCTCGGACCACGAAAGCCCAGATGCTGCAGGCCTCCGAAGTTTCGCTCTGGACGCCGGCGACGCTGTTTCCTTTCGGGGCGATGCTGAACATCGTTTCCGGCGACCCCTCGCTGCCAGGGCCGACGACGGTGGAGTTGTTGCTGCCTGACGGCTACCGGGTACCGCCCCACTTCCACCCTATGGGCGAACGTCTCAGGGTCAGGGAAGGCACCCTGCTGGTTGGCTCAGGCGATTACATCGATGTAAAGAGCGCGACCCTGCTGAACCGGGGGGATACCGCCTACGCCGCCGCAGACCTGCATCACTATTGGGTCGCGCATGGTCGAACCGTGATTACATTGACCTTCGACGGCCCTTTTGTCATCACCTACATACATGCCTACCAGGCACCGAGGATTCAGGCCTTTCCCTACCGGCAGTAGTGGTGGCCCTGTGATGTCCGCCTGGGTAGTCACAACGAATCAGCCCCGCAACTCTCGGCGAGTGCGGGGCTTTCGAACTTGCTGAGTGGGCGATGAGGGGCTCGAACCCCCGACCTCGCGCATGTGAGGCGCGCGCTCTAA
>CAZOES010000122.1:0-1174 GCA_964578865.1 uncultured Gemmatimonadaceae bacterium
TTTGTTAGTCTGTCTGCGCTTCACGGGAGTCGCGTCCCATTGGTCGGTCGGCCGATCTTCGGCCGAAACAGCTGAGCTGAGTGCTCGCTGAGACCACGGACGCGACTTTTTGTTTTGAGACCCTTGGACCCACGGAGAACCACCGTTCCATGAACGCCAAAGTGATTTCCCCAGTTCGCCTTACCGCATGCGCCGGCATTACCGGGGCCGGGGATACCCGTGCCCATCGGTTGTCTGATGTCGCGGGCGGCAAGGTGCTGGTGTTTGGCGGTCGATTCAAAGGGATAGATCGGTCGAGCAGGGAAGGGCGGAGTGAGTGGTATCGAGGGAGTGACTTGGCGCAGGTGGGAGGTCCGGACCCGGCGGCGTAAGCCGCAGTCTGGTTGCCTCGAAGGCGAGAGCTATCGCCCCATCTGCGCGGATGACGCCAGATGGGGCGAATCGTTTTCCGGCTATGGGCTAAAGCCCCGCCTCGGCAACCGCGTCCTGAAGGACGCTGCTCTTTGACAACTGAGGATGGCATTGCTGTAACCCACGGCCGCCGGGCGGATGGTGTTCTCGCACGTGGTCACGCGACTCCCGGGTGAGGGCGCTGTTCGTTCGGAGGCTGTGCGGATTTGAAAGCAGAAATGAAGTCGTAGCGCAATGGCCAGCGCGCCCGACTGTCTCTCGGGAGGATGCGGGTTCAAGTCCCGTCGGCTTCGTGCGGCTCTGAAGCTCAGTAGGTAGAGCGGCTGGTTGAAAACCAGCGCGTAGCAGGTTCGACTCCTGCCAGAGCCATCAGTATGCCGCCGTGGCGGAATGCATACGCGCGACGCTCAGAACGTCGTGGGCCACGTGCCCGTGAGGGTTGGAGCGGGCCCGCCGCAAGCGTCGGACCCGCACCTTCCTCGCCGAGCTACGCTCGGCTTCGGGTCGACTCCCTCCGGCGGTACTCATCGCAGGGTAGCTCAGCGGCCGAGCAGCGGGTTCATAACCCGCGCGACGTGGGTTCGAGTCCCACCCCTGCCATTCGCTCCTGTAGCTCAGACTGGCAGAGCACCCGTCTCGTAAGCGGGAGTGCGTCGGATCGAAGCCGACCGGGAGCGCTGAAGGAGTGATGGCCGAGCGGATTGCCCGCCTGTAGCTGAGTCCAGGGTCAAGCGCCCGTCTGATACACGGGAGCACGGGGGTT
>CAZOES010000122.1:1274-13295 GCA_964578865.1 uncultured Gemmatimonadaceae bacterium
CCTGTAGCTGAGTCCAGGGTCAAGCGCCCGTCTGATACACGGGAGCACGGGGGTTGAGCGAGGGCGCCGCTCCCGGCGCCCTCGCTCTCGCTCGCCGGACCTCTGGTCCGACTTCGCGTCGATTCCCCCCAGGCGGACTGCTCCCCGTAAGCATTGGTGAGAGATGCAGCGGGCTCTTAACCCGCAGATCGGAGTTGAGCGTCGGCCGCGGCGAGCCGCGCCCTCGCTCCCTCTTGCCGGACCTGCGGTCCGGCTGTGTTACGACTCTCCGGCGGGGGATTTCCCCATGAAGAAACGACTGTGGGGAACAGGGCTGGTAGCTCAATTGGCAGAGTACCCCTTTCGCACGGGGGAGATTCCGGGTTCGAGTCCCGGCCGGTCCATTCCGCGGCTAAAGCCGCCCTTAAAGGACTCCCTCGCCCGAGTCGCGCTACGCGCTCCTGAGGGGCTCGGTCGCGGCTCGGCACTGATACTCGCTAAAGCGAGTTGGACTGGTTCACGTCGCGGGAGAGTCCTTCAGGACTTCCGACAATCGCGAAGCGACTGGAGGGCCGAGGCGGGGCTTTAGCCCATAGCCGCAGATATCCAGGTGCGTAGCTCACCCGGCAGAGCGCGGGGTTGTGCCCCCCGAGGAGGCGGTTCGATTCCGCCCCACCTGATGAAATGCTCCAGTGGCCGAGTGGCAGAGGTGCCAGTCTTCCAAACTGGCGACAGGGGTTCGATTCCCCTCTGGAGCTCTTCGCGCGGATGGCTCAGTTGGGAGAGCGCCGGTCTCACATACCGGAGGTCGCTGGTTCAATCCCAGCTCCGCGTATTCGGCCTTCAGCCGCCAGCCGCCGGCCGCCAGAACCAGCGAACAGCCGTCAGTACACTTCTCTTACGGCTGCAAGCTAACGCTGGCGGTTGATGGCTGGCGGCAGAAGGCTGACACACAGCCCCGTGGTCCAACGGATACACGACACCCGGCTTCGAACCGGGAGAATGAGGGTTCAACTCCCTCCGGGGCTTCTTCGTCCTCGTGGCCAAGCGGCAAGGCAGTGGCTTGCAATACCACCATCGCCGGTTGAGCTCGGACACGTCAAGCCGTGCCCTCGCCCCCGCTCGGCCCTGACGGGCCTTCGCGTCGAATCCGGCCGAGGACTCTGGGCAGTCGTCAGCCATCAGCAATCAGTTCACCCACTCTCAGAAAGGAGGTCCACATGCTGTGCCTGGTGTACAACACGACCGGCGAACCGCTCGAACTGGTGCCAGCACTGATGGGCCTCGTGCTGCACCTGCGAGGGAAGGCGGTGATTCTGGAAACGGTGCCCGGTCGGGTGGCGCGGAGTCCGCGGCTGGTGTTCCCGCTTCCCAAGAGCGTGGTGCTCCGGAAACACCGACGGATCAGCTCGCGCATCGCGGTGCTGACCAACGAGCATCTGTTCCTGCGTGACGGACACCGCTGCGCCTACTGCGGACGGCACCGGCGGGAGCTGGCCGGTCGAGAGCGGCTGACCCGGGATCACCTGCTGCCCCGGTCGAAGGGTGGCCGGGACGACTGGCTCAACGTGGTGACGGCGTGCAGTTCGTGCAATCACCAGAAGGATGACCGGCTGGCGCAGGATCACAGCCGGGTGTCGCGAGTGACTCCCTGGATTCCTACTCGGGGAGAGCTGGTCACTCGACGGCTGGGCTAAAGCGGGAAGACATGTGGCCGACCGTAGCTCAATTGGTAGAGCAGCGGAATTACCCATACCGACAATTTGCCCGATTCGGGCCGAAGGCATGGGTTATCGACTCCGCGGGTTGCGCGTTCGATTCGCGCCGGTCGTCCACATGTCACCGTCTTGAAGCAAGTAAAGAAATGGGTCAGTCGTGGTGTACCCTCGCCACTGACTTGTCCGGCAACGGGCCGACGGATGAGGGTTATCTGGTCAACGGCGGTTCGATCCCGCCCCCCGGCTGATCCAGTACGAAATCGAGTGGGTCGACGTGATTCGGTTATCGCTCAAATCCGATCCTGGCATGCAACCCAGGAGCCGAGTCGCAAGCAACTTATCCGCTCGATCAACGAGCGCGCGGGTCGCAGAGCGATGGGTTATCGCCTGAAACGCAACTCCCAGGCTCGATCAGTTTATCTGCGCGTTTGTTAAGGGCGAAATCCCTTGCTCGGCAACTCCGTCCTGAAGGACGGCAACTATTGAGGAAGGCGGTTCCATGGACTACACCAAGCATTTCGCGACCCGCCTGATGCGTCTCCTGACGCCCCAGAGCGAGCCGATCCCCAACAGCACCCAGGTCGCCAACTCGGCCGGCGGATACGCCTGGCCGGTAGACCAGTGGGTGCGGCTCGATCGTTTCCTTATTCTCGGAAGCGAGGGGGGGACCTACTACGTCTCCGAGCGGAAGCTGACCCAGGAGAATGCCCAGTCGGCGGTCGCGTGCCTCGCCGAGGATGGTGCCAGAGTGGTTCGCCGAGTGGTCGAGGTGAGCCTGGCGGGACGGGCGCCCCGGAACGATCCGGCGCTCTTCGTCCTGGCCATTGCCGCGGCGCTCGGTGAGCCCGAGACCAAGGCGCTGGCCTGGGCGGCTCTGCCGCAGGTGGCTCGGACCGGGACTCATCTGTTCCACTGGCTGCAGTACCTGCGCGCCTTCCGCGGCTGGGGTCGGGGAGTGCGCCGGGCGGTAGCAGCCTGGTACACCAGCAAGCCGGCCGAGGAGATTGCCCATCAGGTGCTCAAGTACCCCAGCCGGGATGGCTGGGCTCATCGGGACGCATTGCGGCTGGCCCATCCCAAACCGCCGAGTGTGGCGCACGATCTGGTGTTCCGCTACGCCGCGCGTGGATGGGATGGGGTGGTGACACTCGAGGGTGTGGGCGACATGGCTGTGGTTCAGGCCATGGAGGCTGTCGAGTCGCTGAAGGGGTCGACCCCGGCGGTCGCGGCTCGGATCATCGCGCAGCACCGGCTGACTCGGGAGATGGTGCCGACCGAGTTGCTGACCCATGCCGTGGTGTGGGACGCTCTGCTGGAGCGGATGCCGCTCACCGCCATGATCCGGAGTCTCGGTGTCATGAGCAAGGTGGGTCTGCTGGCCCCGATGGGTGACGCGGCTGGCAAGGTGGTCGGCCGGCTGCGGGATCGTCAGGCGCTCAAGAGCGCGCGAGTTCACCCGATCGCGCTGCTGGCCGCGCTCAAGACCTACGCTCAGGGTCACGGCATGAAGGGCAAGAACAGCTGGCGACCGGTACCCCAGATCGTCGATGCACTGGACCGGGCCTTCTACCTGGCCTTCGAGAACGCGCCCAGTACCGGCAAGCGGGTCATGCTGGCACTCGACGTCTCGGGCTCGATGGTGAGCCGGGTGATGGGGATGGAGTATCTCAGCTGCCGGGAGGCCTCGGCCGCGATGGCGCTGGTGACCGCCGCCACCGAGCCGAAGCACATGTTCGCGGCCTTCACTGCGGGAAGCTACACCAGCCGCTGGTCTCCTCGGCTGGGAAGCGGGTTGACCACGCTCGACATCTCGCCGCGCCAGCGGCTGGATGATGTGGTCAACCGGATCAGCGGGCTGCCGTTCGGTGGAACCGACTGCGCGCTGCCCATGGTTGAGGCACTCAAGCATCGTTGGCCGGTGGACTTGTTCGTGGTCTACACCGACAACGAGACCTGGGCCGGTCAGATCCATCCTGCTCAGGCCCTCCGGATGTACCGGGAGCGAATGGGGATCGTCGCCAAGCTGGTGGTCGTGGCGATGGCGTCGAATGGATTCAGTATCGCGGATCCCGCCGATGCCGGCATGCTGGATGTGGTCGGTTTCGATTCGGCCACGCCGCAGGTTATTGCAGAGTTTGTCTGAGGCCGCCTGTGCGAAGCGAGGGATCTCTGCTGTCTGGGGATCCCTTTGCTTTTCAGCTAGAACTTGAATCCGAACACGATTCCTTTATCTGAGCTCGGCATGATCAGCGGGGTGTGAAGCAGGTCGGTCGCTACATGCTGCAGGACCTTCCCGTAGTCGTAGTTGACCATCCGGGTCTTGGGGTCGACTGAGGGAGCCACCGAGACACTGTCCAGATGGACGCTGCAGGTGGCGCCGGAGCCGGGGTCGGGCCGGGTCGAAAGCACCACATGCAGGCTATCGGGCTTACCGCATTCGCGGAACGATGCCCCCTTGTGCTGGCTGCCGCCCATCATGTTGTCGCTGCCGAAATTCTGATTCTGCACCATGGCGGACATCAGATCCTTGTAGGTCTGCTGATCGGCGCAGGTGAACCCGAACCCGGCCGGAGTACTCGCCCAGGTGTTGGTGATGATGCCGAGATACTTGTCCAGATCTATCCCCAGCTGCTTCAGCCGGTTCTTGATGAGGACAACTGTGCGATCGTTGTCAAACTGTCCCACTGGGCGGCTCCGGCTTCTGCAGTGAAACCAAGCTGCGAATTTGACCGGACGACGTCAAGCTGACCCACGATGTACTGCTTCGTGGTACATTGTCGTCACCTCCTGAAGGTGTCTCACCCCCGTTTACAAGCGAGTTTGATTGCTGCTCACCCTGCTGGGCTTATTGGTCGCCACCCAATCAGATACGCTCGCGACCGTCAGGGATATTCAGGTCGCTCCCGGCGAGATCATCCGCACCACGACCATCGGAGCCGGTCATCCGATCGTTCTCGTTCCCGGGATCTTCGGTGGTGCCTTCGGCTTCCGTCATGTGACCAGCCGGCTGGCCGGGATGGGGTACCAGTGCATCGTGGTGGAGCCCCTGGCCTTCGGTTCCTCATCCCATCCTGGAAAGGCCGACTACTCCTTCGCCGCCCAGGCCGATCGGATCGGGCAGGTGATGGACAGCCTGGGTGTCATCGGTGCCTTGATGATCGCCCAGTCCAGCGGTGCCTCGATGGCCTACCGGATGGCCTATCGCCGGCCCGAGCTGTTGCGGGGCATCCTTTCTATAGAAGGGGGCCCCACCGAGAGCCCGGCCACGCCGGGGCTCAAGCATGCGCTCCGGTTCGGCGGCTTCCTGACCAAGCTGTTTGTAGGCCCGGGAACCATGCGATCCAGGGTTCGTCACGACCTGATTGAGAATTCCGGAGATACCAGCTGGGTCACGGCCGAGACTCTGGAGCAATACACCATCGGCCAGGCCCCCGATGTGGATGGAACCATTGATGCTCTGAGAGCCATGTCAAAGGCGAAGGAACCCGAATCGTTGCGCGAGCGATTGAGTGAAGTCCGGATTCCGGTGCGAATGCTGGTGGGGTCGGTGAAGCATCCGGCGGGAATGAAGGAGGATGGTCTGGATCAGATGCGCCAGTCGCTGCAGGACTTTGGGGTCGATAGTGTACCTGGATCGGGGCAATACATCGGGGAGGAGCAGCCCGAGGCGGTCATCGCGGCGTTCCTCAAACTGGCCGAAGCAACCGCGCTGCTGGTGGTCCAACCGGGCGATTCAGCTACCAGTCGCTAGCCCCTGTTTTCTGCCTAACTGGTCTACCAAATCGGCCATCGTGCCAAATCGCTCCTGGGCGTTCTTGGCCATGGCTCGGGCAATGCTTCGATCCACCCAGGCCGGGATCGACGGTACCAGCATTGCTGCTGAGGGCACCGGCTTCTGCAGGATTCGCGCGACCAGCATCTTGAGGGTTTCCCCCACATAGGGCGGTTCCCCGGTCAGCATCTCGTAGAGAATGCAGCCCAGCGAGTAGATGTCTACCCGCTGATCGAGGTTGTCGTCCTCCCGCAACTGCTCCGGACTCATGTATCCCACACTGCCGAGTATGATCCCAGTGCGGGTCAGCCGGGTGTACTCGGCGCCGATCGCCCGGGCCAGTCCGAAGTCGGCCACCAGGGCATGCCCATCGGCGAGAAGTACATTCTCCGGCTTGATGTCGCGGTGCAGGAATCCCCGCTGATGGGCATAACCCAACCCGCTGGCGACATCGATGGTCAGTCGAAGCGCTTCGGTCAGTTCGATCCGGCCGTTGCGCCGGAGTCGCTGAAAGAGCGTTTCACCCTCAATGTACGGCATGGTGTAGAACAGCAGCCCGTCAGCCTCACCCGAATCCTGGAGCGGCACGATCAGCGGATGGTGCATCGACCGCACCAGCCCGATCTCCCGGTGAAAGCGTTCCGCCCCCAGGACCGCTGCCAGTCGGGGGTGCATGACCTTGAGGGCCACCGGTCGATCGGCGGCGACGGGGTGGGCCAGGAAGACGGTCGACATCCCGCCCTGGGCGATCTCGCGGACGACTCGATAACGTCCGGCCAGGGCCAGACTGACCCGCGCCCCCAGCTCCTCGCTAGACATACTGGCGCCGCAGCATGTCGGCGGCTGACTGATCGAGTTGATCCGACCAGCGCAGCTGGTCGAACACCTGCAGCAGGTCGTCCTGGGTGACTCGCAGCCCCTCATTGACCCGGAAGTCGTGAGTTATCCTGCCCCGATGAATGACCAGAATGCGGTGACCCAGCTGAACCGCCTGGGCTACCGAGTGGGTCACCATGAGGGCCGTGAGGCCTTGGGCCACGATGAATTCCCGAGTGAGCTCAAGAACCCGGACGGCACTGACGCTGTCGAGCGCGGCGGTGTGTTCATCGAGCAGCAGGAGACTGGGCCGCACCAGGCTCGCCATGAGGACCGTGAGTGCCTGGCGCTGGCCGCCGCTCAGTCTTCCCATCGGGACATCGAGCCGGTCTTCCAGGCCCATCCGGAGGCCGGCCACCCGCTCGCGAATCGCCCGCAACCTGCCGTCGAGCGCGCCGCGAGTAAACCAGCGGGTAGCTCCACGCCGGCCGGCCAGCAGCAGATTCTCGGCGACGGTCAGCTCCGATGAGGTGCCGTGGTGGGGATTCTGAAAGACTCTGCCGATGAGCCCAGCGCGCCGTCGTTCGGGCCAGTCGGTGATATCCTGCTCATCGACCATGACCCGGCCGGCGGTGGGTTTGAGACTTCCCGCGATCGCATTGAGTAAACTCGACTTGCCCGATCCGTTGGCGCCCAGGACGACAGCGAAGGTGCCCGACTCGAGCTCCAGACTGATTCCCTCCATCGCGACGATCTCACTGGGCGTGCCGCGATAGAAGCGGTGGGTGAGTCCCTCCACTCTCATGGCGATTTCAGCCATGATTCGCTGCGGGAGACCGGGAACGGAGCAGTCGGGCCACCCGGGCCGGCGCGGTCAGAGCGAGCAGCACGAAGAGAGCGGTCACCAGCTTGAGTGCATTGGGATTGAGTCCGAGGTAGATGGCCCCGGCGATGGTCAGGCGGAAGAGCACCGCGCCGATGACGGCGGCGGTCAGCCAGCGACCGAGCGGCTCCTTGCCGATCAGCGATTCGCCCAGCAGAAGCGCCGCCAGCCCGGTGACGATCATGCCGATTCCCACCTGGGTGCTGGCATATCCCTGGAACTGTGCCAGCATCGCGCCAGACAGGGCCACCAGCCCGTTGGCCAGGCCAAGTCCCCCGACCAGCATTCCGTCTACGTCGACCGCGACCGATCGAGCCATCCCGGGATTGTCACCGGCGGCCCGCAGGGCAAGTCCCAGGTCGGTGCGGAGAAAGAAGCCCAGCAACGGTACGATCGTGACCGTCAGGATCCCCGCCACGATCAGCGTGACCGGCGTATCCATGGTCTCGACCGAGACCAGCGACAGATTTCCCCCTCCCATCACGAAGAGAGAGAGGGAGTAGAGGGAGGTAGTGCTCAGGATGCCGGCCAGAGCCGGATCGATTCGGAGGCGGGTGTGAAGTAGGCCGGTGACGACGCCCGCGATGACTCCGGCGAGGGTTCCGGCGAGGGTCGCCGGAATCGGATGATGGCCGCGGATAAGGAGCGCTGCTGTCAACGCCACACCAATCCCGAATGATCCATCGGTAGTCAGGTCGATGATCCTGCAAACCCGATAACTGAGGAACAGCCCGACCGCGAGCGGCCCGAGTATCAGACCCTCGGCCAGGGCCCCCATGAGCAGATTCACGGCCGACTCAACCCGGGTGGGGAATCGGTGCCGCCCAGGCCACCCCGCGAATCAACTCGGTCTCCGGTACCGGGTCGTCGATCCGGTCGTCCCAGACGACGTGGAGTACATCGCGGAGTGCCTTGCCGGCGAAAAGAGTCCGGAGCAGCACCCCGAGGTTCACGGTCCGCTGCGGCATGGCGTGATAGCCGAAGACCGCAACGTGGAAGTGCCCGTAGAGATGTGAGGTACCCAAGGGCCTCAAGTGAGGTGAGAGGATCGCGTCAGGGGCTCGAGCGACGATACCGGCAATCAGGGCGGTGGACATCGGGTGAGTCCGCTGGGGTGAGAAGAGCATCCAGTCCCGGACCGCAGGGAGCGAGAAGCCGACCGGCGAGTTCTCCCCGGAGGGAGAACGGCGGAGCCGTACCCCGGCAACCCCGCCAGCTTCACCCAGGATGACCATTCCCGCTACCCGGCCCCCAGCCGCTTCGAGAGCGACCCGGACTACCTCGGAGAGAGGCACCGCTGCCGCGTCGGTCTGGGGACCGAAACGGATCAGGTGAGAAAACTCTCCCTCGCAGGAGAATCCGGAGGCCAGCACCGCCTGGGGCGGCTTGACTGCCTCCGAGGCACCCGTGATGAAGTCGGCCATCCGGACTCCAGCGCCGGGAAAAGCCGCTATGCAGCCGTGCGCCGCAATCAGCTCCCCGAAGTACGGGTGACATTGCTGATAGTCGCTGCCGATCGCTCCCACACCGAGTCCGAATGAAGCTGACGGAAATGAAACGGTTACGCACTCGGAGGATCGGTACCGGGCCAGCGTCAGCCGCTCCGGGATTCCATGCAGGTGGCACTTGAGTGTCTTCCCCGGCCCAATCTCCGAGACCTCATAGGTGCCGCAGTCGCTGAAGTCGGCCCGGGTGTGCCAGTAGGAGTGTTGGGGATCGCTGCGGCGCAGGCCCGGACTCCCGCCCGCCGGACTCCACCCCGAGATGGCGAATCCTTCGGCCACCGCCGGTGAAATCGCGGTCAGCTGCAGTTCACCCCGAAGCAGAGCCAGTTCCTGCTGCCAGCGGCCCAGTACCTGGGTGGCCGCCGAGCTGATGTAGTTCACCCGGGTCAGGTCGATCCGAAGCGACCGGGCTCCTCGTTGAAGCAGGCCTTCCAGGGTGACCGAGAGATGCTCAGCCCACTCGCGATCGAGCCGGCCCTCGAGCTGCAACGACGCCGAGTTGCCTTCGCGAGTGGTTTCGATCCTCATGGCCGGCCCCCGACCACGGTATCGGCTTGCTTGACCAGGTCAGCCGGAAGAGGGGTTCCGGCGCCGGTGTTGACCGCGATCCTGGTGGTCTGCAGCCGGTAGAAAGGAATGGCTGCCGGCTTCTCGCCCTTGAGAATCCGCCCAATCATCTTGCCGGCTACCGCACCGCCTTCGGCGAAGTCGGGGAAGATCGATGCCACCGCTCCCTGCATGACTTCGAACGGTGCCGGAGAGAATACCGGGATTTTGCATTCCCGGGCGGTCTTGATCAGACTGGGAAACCCGGCATGGGCCGGGTTACCGAACAGCTCGATCGCGTCGACTTTCCTGCTGCAGAGGGTGCGGGTTGCGGCTGCAATTTCGGACGAGGCGTTTACCGCCGCGGTGGTGACCTCGAGGCCCCCGGCCTTCGCCGCGCGGCTCATCCGGTCCTTGAATACCACCGAGAGCTGGTCTTCAGGGGAGAACAGGATGCCAAGATTCCTGGCTTTCGGAACGATCCGCTTGATCAGGTCGACCCGACGGGCCTGCTCGGGGTCGCCGAAACCGGGAGAATAGACCCCGGTCACGTTGGCCAGATGGTTGGAATCGCTGCTCCCCGCTCCCGCGGCGAAGGGATCGGAGAGGAGGTGAAAGACGATCGGAATGGTTTTTACCCGCTTGAGGGCTACCTGCAGCGTGGCGTCCTGCAGCGTCACGATCACCGCCGCCTTCTGATCGACCGCCGCGTCGACCAGGCCGGGGAGCAGGCTCAGATCGCCCTGGGCACTCATGACTTTCACATCGTAGTCTTTGCCGGCCTGCAGGTCGGACTCCACCAAGCCCACTCGAATCGCGTCCTCACTCCACTCGTGCCCCATCCAGTCGGCGGCCCGGATGAGAACGATGACCGGCCTGGCGGTGGGTGGTGGGGCGGTTCGCTCGCGCCATCCAGCGAACCAGACCGGTGAGGCGACCAGCAGCAGCAGGGGGACAACCCTTCGAGTCAACCGAGGCATAGGTACTCCATTGTTGTCAGGGATTCACGATTGCAGAGGGCCACACCGGCTACAGCCCCAGCTTTTCCACCATGGCTCCGAAGCGGGGGTCGCCCCGCAGCGGATCGGCCCAGGGCGCCACCTTGAGGAACATCAGTCCCGGCTCGCGATGATCGTAGGCTCGGGCCAGTTGCTGGAAGGCCCGGTCCTTCTCTCCCAGCGCGGCATAGGCAAAGGTCGACAACAGCGCCAGCCGGTCCTCCTGAGCCAGTTTGTCTTCCAGCTCCCAGAGGAGACCGCGGGCTTCTTCGGTCTTGCCGGCCACCGCCGTAGCGTACGCCATCATCAGCTTCTGCAGGCTGTGGAATCCGGTTCGCTCGGAACAGCGCTTGATGTCCGTGATGGCGTCGCCCCATGACCCGTTGGCAACCTGAGCCCACCAGAGCACCAGGCGGGCGCCGAGAAAGTCGGAATCCATCGACAGCGCCTTCTCCAGTTCGGCGATCGACTGTTGGTAGTTCCGGGCGAAGTAGAGCACCCAGCCCACCGCCCGGGTTACCGGCACCGCCAGCGGATCGAGCTGTTGAGCCTTCCGGATCTCACTCAGTGCCTGATCGTGCCGCCCCAGTGCCGCCAGATACTCGGCGTACCACTGGTGGGCCGGGACATAACTGGATTTGAGCTGGAGTGCGCGGGTGAACTCCCGCTCCGCGGTCGACCAGTCGAGGTCGCCCAGCCAGCGGGCGTAGGCCAATGAGGTGTGCGCTTCGGCCAGTGTGTCATCCAGCTCCAGCGCCTTGAGAGCCATGGATTTGGCCTGAGCCAGATTCTCCAGCGCCGGCCTGCTGCCGAGTCCGATACTGAGGAGCTCGTAGGCATCGGCCAAGCCGGCATAGGCGAGGGCGTAGCCCGGATCGAGGTCGATCGCCTGATGGAAATGCCCGATGGCCTTCTGGACGTTGGCCTCGGACCATTTGTTCACGTGGTAGCGTCCCAGCAGGTAATTGTTATAGGCCTCGGCGCTGCCGGTCGCTTTCTTTTCGACCCGGCTTTTTTCTTCCGGCGAGAGCGCCACCGCCAGGGCCCCGGTGATCTGCTGGGCCACTTCGCTCTGTACTTCAAAGACATCGGTGAGCTGGCGGTCGAAGGTGTCGCCCCAGAGATGCTTCTCGCTCCCGGGATCAACCAGGTGGACCACGATCCGCACCCGGGTGCCGGCCCGCCGCACACTTCCCTCCAGTACGGCCGCCACCCCGAGTTCCTCCGCGATGGTGTGGATCTTCTTGGAGGTCTTCTTGTACTGCATCGAGGAGGTGCGGGAGATCACCCGGAGTGCGCTGATCTTGGAGAGCTGGGCGATGATATCGTCGGTAATCCCGTCGCTGAAATACTCGTTCTCCGGATCGGTGCTCATGTTCTCGAAGGGGAGCACCGCCACCGACCTGGCGGCGGCGATCTCCCGGGCCATCGCCTGCGCGGTTCCGACCGCGATGGCAACGGTCGCGGGAGTGCCCAGCGCCCCGGCGAACTGAGCCGCGGTGGAGAAGCGATCGGCGGGGAGGGTCGCCATGGCTTTCCGGAGCGCGATGTCGACCGCTTCGGGTACCAGCTCTCGCAACGCCCGAGCCGATGGAACCGGGCTGGTCAGCCGGTTGGCGATGATCGCGGTGACGGTCGCACCACGGAATGGCGGCTGGCCGGTCAGCATCTCGAACAGCAGGCAGGCCAGGCTGTAGATGTCGCTGCGGCCGTCGATGAATTCGCTTCCGTCGACCTGCTCCGGGCTCATGTAGCTGGGACTTCCGATGACGTGTCCCTTGGAGGTCAGCGACTGCGATTCCCC
>CAZOES010000123.1:0-13204 GCA_964578865.1 uncultured Gemmatimonadaceae bacterium
AAACACCGGTACCCCGAGAATAAGTATCCCCGTCCCCAGCGCGGCGTTCATCGGGTTGGAGTTGATCGAGCCAATCACGACATAGACCGCGGCAGCCAGGAAGAGCAGCGGCGTGACCGGCCAGCCAGGAACCCGGAAGGCATCGGGGGGATCCACTATCCCGGCATCGCGATCCTGTCTCCGGATGATGAACAGGGAGTAGACCGCCAGCCCGAAGAAGATCCAGTCGCAGTAGGTCACGTAGTCCAGCAGCTGCCCGTATTTCCCGGTCAACAACAACACGATAGCCCAGACTCCCTGCACGATGATCGCCGTGGTGGGAGTCCGGTATTTGGGGTGCAGCCGGGCGAAGGCGGGGAAGAAGAGACCGTCGGCCGCCATGGTCTGGTAGACCCGGGGCGAGACCATGATCACCAGATTGAGGAAACCGAAGGTCGACGCCGCGATCCCCGAGGCAATGATGGTGGCGCCGACGTTGCCGAGCTTGAGCCGCAGCGCGTCGGCCGCGGGCGCGGTGCTGGCCGCCAGTCCGTCGACACCCAGGGTCCGCAGGTAGGTGATGTTGGCCAGCAGGTAGACCAGCACCACGATCCCAGTCCCCAGCAGCAGAGCCCGGGGAAGATTCTTCCTCGGCTCGACAATCTCTTCCGCGATGAAGTTGGTCTGCTGCCAGCCGCCGTAGGCGAAGAGCACCGGTACCAAAGCTCCAGCAATGGCGAGGAACGGTGATGAGACGGGCGGGACGGACGAGACGGGCTGCGGTACTTCTCCGCCTGACATCGTTAGGCCCACGATGATGAGGAACGCCAGCGCCGCGAGTTTTAGAACGGTGAAAATGTTAGTGGTAATCGCCCCGGGCTTGATGCCGAGATAGTTGATGACGGTGAACAGCCCGATGGCGCTTCCGGCCACCAGATTGGCATGACCGGGGTCGATCCCCAGCAGTGGCATGACGTAGTTAGCGAAGGTCACGCCCACGGCGGCGATGGCGCCGGTCGCGATCACCAGCAGCAGTACCCATGCGTAAAGAAACGCCGGGAGTGGTCCCAGCGCCTCTCGCAGGTAGATGTAGCTCCCCCCGGCCTGGGGTCTTCGCTGCCCCAATTCCCCGAAGCAGAAGGCTCCGATCAAAGCCACAACCCCGCCGAGCACCCAGACACCAATGGTGCCGTTGGCGGTGCCGACCCGTTGGGCCACGATGGCGGGATTGATGAAGATGCCGGAGCCGATGACGCCCCCAACGACTGCCATCGTACCGGAGAAGAGACCGAGAGTCCGTCGGTAGGTTACTTCGGGTTGCTTGGGCACGGGGCTATTCTACCCCGAACCCTATCCTCGCGTAAGGCTGAGACGTTCCTCGTTCCGGGTTCCTCGTTCGCTCGATGACACCTCGAGGAACGAGGAACGAGGAACCTCTATGCTGGCGTTGGGATACCAGTGACGGAAGGACGTCTCAACAGCCGCCTGATCCGGGCCGTCAGCTCCCGCCCCGAGAACGGCTTCATCACGTAGTCATCCGCTCCCAGCTCGAATGCCTTCACGATGAAGCTCTCGTCTCCCATGGCGGTGAGCATCATGATGGGAAGGTGCTTGCCGTTGGGATGAGCCCGGAGCGCGCCCAGCAGAGTCAGGCCATCCATGCCAGGCATTTCGATATCGGTGATGACCAGCGCCACCCCGCTATCGGGGAAGGCCGCCAGGGCATCGGTGCCGTTGGTGAAGACCAGGGGATCGAACCCTTCCCGGCGCAGCTGCCGCCCCAGAATGCGGGTGATATCGGGGTCGTCTTCAGCGATCAGAATGCGAAGAGCCGGGACGGAGCCGCCGTCATCCCCCGAGATCACCCGGTTTCGGCCGCCGGCCTTGGCCAGATAGCAGAGCCGGTCGGCGGCGGCGAGTACATCTTCGATCGATTGATCCGCCGGTGCGTCCACCACTCCGGCCGAGAAGGTCAGCCTTAACGCCTGTTCCCGGCCCTGACGGAAGTCGACCTGCCGGAGCGACTCGAGTGCCTGCTCTACCGCAGCGCCCGCCTCCTTGGCATCCCGGCCCACAAACAAGGCGATGAATTCGGCTCCATCCCATCGGGCGAAACAGGCCGCTTGCTGCAGCGACATTCCCAATCGAATACCGGCTCGGCGAAGCACCGAGTCGGCGAACTGACGGCCCCAGGTCTCCTCCACCCAGCGGAAGTGATCGAGGTCGAGGACCGCCAGGGCGAAGACCGTGCCGGCGGGGCTCTTCATCCGGAGATGGGCAGCATTCTCCAGGAAGGCCGCCCGGTTCGCCAGACCGGTCACCAGGTCCCGACGGGAGACGTGGCCCCGATCGGTGTGGCGCTCCAACCGGGCGCCCACCGCAACAGAGAATGCCTGGAGGTCGAGCGGCTTCTCGAAGTAGGCGTCGGCGCCGAGGGCAAAACACTCGCCTTTGGTCTGGGTGCCGAGCCGGGCCGACACCACGAAGAGGGCGAGACCGGCGGTGCGAGGGTCGGAGCGGATCTCCAGCAGGAGATTGCGACCGTCGCCGTCGGGCAGTATCAGATCGAGGATTACCAGCGCAATCGCATTGCTGACCAGCCGGGCCCGGGCCTCGGCGCCGCTGCCGACGATTTCGATTCTCCGGCCGGGTGCCCGCAGAGTGGCCTGAAGGGTGGCGGCGAAGATGGGATCGTCCTCGACCACCAGGACCACCTGCTCACTTCCGGGGCCGAGTTCGACCGGGAGCAGTCCGACAAAGTTCTCGGCGAAGGCCGGGAGTTCGGCCAGGGTGGCGGCCAGCACCTGTTCGGCGGCGCGCTGGATATCGGGCCGGCCTTCGGCCAGTCCGGCATCGAGCAGGGCGAGCACCATCCGATGAATGGACCCGGAGGTGTCGTCGCCGTCGTGGCGTGCCTGACCCAGACCGGCCACGGTAGACCGGAGGGTCGCGACCAGCGAGCGGATAGGCGGACGAACCGCCCCCCGATTGGACTCGGGGTAGTTGGCCTCGGAACTCGACATACCGGAACTATCGGCCGCGGTACCGGCGGGAATTAGCGGGGGACGGGGTCGGGGGAGGGATCAGGCGTATCGACGCTACATGGGCTTGTCAGCCGAATAATGTTCGGTAAATTTGGCAAAGTACCGAACGATCGACGTCTACCTGGAGGTTCCAATGCTCGACGCCACCGATCTCGCCATCCTCGAGCTGCTCCAGGCCAACGCCCGCGTCAGCAACGCCGACATCGCCCGCAAGCTGGATATGGCCCCCTCGGCCATTCTTGACCGAATCCGTAAACTGGAGACCCGGGGGGTGATCCAGGGCTATACCGCCCGGATCGACCCGGCCGCCGTGGGTCTCGGGCTCACCGCCTTCATTCTGGTTCGCAGTGAGGAGCGAGTCGGATCGGGGGCCATTGGCCAAGCCCTGGCCAAGATCCCCGAGGTTCAGGAACTGCACCACGTGGCGGGAGAAGATTGTTACCTGGTAAAAGTCCGGGTGGCGGACACTGAAGGGTTGAGCCGGTTGCTCCGGGACCGCTTCGGCCGTCTCAAGGGCGTCCGCAACACCCGGAGCACCATCGTGCTCAGTACCGTAAAGGAATCGTCGGAGTTGCCGTTGCCGGAACCGGCAGGAGTGGCCCATGACTCCTGAAGCCATGAAGCAGGCGAAGACCCGGCTGATTGCCGCCTTCGCCTCGATCTACGTGATCTGGGGTTCGACCTACCTGGCGATCGCCTTTGCGATCCACTCGATGCCGCCGTTCCTGATGGCGGCGGGCCGATTCCTCTTTGCCGGCGGGGGTCTCTATCTCTGGGCCCGGCTCCGGGGAGCGCCCAAGCCGACCCGGTCGCAGTGGATGTGGGCCTTGTTGCTGGGTGCGCTCTTCTTCCTGGTCGGCAACGGCGCGGTGGTGTGGGTGGAGCAGCGGCTTTCCTCCGGCCTGACCGCATTGATCGTCGCGATGGTCTCGGTGTGGACTGCGCTGCTCGAGTGGGCCCGGCCGGGCGGCTCGCGTCCCTCCAACATGGTGCTGGCGGGCATCGTGCTCGGCTTCCTGGGTGTGGCCCTGCTGGTCATGCCCGGTGGGTCGGGCGAGGGAAGTGCTGATCTCGCCGGTGTGATGCTGCTGATGTCCAGCACTTTCTGCTGGGCTCTCGCATCGGTGTTGAGTCGCACCGCTGATCTGCCGGAGACTCTATCGCTGGCGTCCGGCATGGAGATGCTGAGTGGCGGGGTGCTGCTGCTGCTGTTGAGTCTCCTCACCGGCGATGCACGTCATTTCGATTCATCGACAGTGACTCTCAAGTCATTGCTATCATTCGCGTATCTGGTGGTGTTCGGTTCGCTGGTGGCGTTCACCTGCTTTGCCTGGCTGCTCAAGGTCACCTCGCCAAACAAAGTCGCCACTTCGGGATACGTGAACCCGATGGTGGCGGTCTTCCTGGGCTGGGCCTTCGGGGGAGAGACCCTTTCGACCGGTTCGTTCGTCGCCTCGCTGGTCATCGTAGCGGCGGTTGTGCTCATTATCACAGGCCGTGAGCTGACGGCGCGGCCGAAAGCGACAAATTCTCCCCAACCAATCGCCCAACGGGACAAACTTGTGACTTGACCATGAGGAGTAGTCGTACCTATTCTCTATCATGCTTCTCGTCGCCGACTGTCTCCACCACTCGCTCAATAACTCCGGGCTGAATTGCCAGGAGAATTGGTGCTTTAACTAGCGAGAAGTGGCGCCGTTGATGAGTTGTTGGTGTGCGGCCCGCTTCTCCCGAGCGGGCCGTTCTGCTTTTTCCGCCCCGACCAGACCGGGGGAATGGAGACTTGTGGTGACCGCCCAGCCGATGCTGTCTCCCGTCGTCGGGGAGACCGAACCAGATCAACTGGTTGAACTGACCACCCTGTACGAGCTGAGTGAGCTGCTGGCCTCGGCGCCGTCGCTCCATGAGGGGCTTGGTCAGGCCATGCAGCTGCTCAGCCGGCATCCCGGAGCGCTCAGGGGAGCGCTGACCCTGATCGATGAGGAAACCGGCGAGCTCTACATCGAGGCCTCCCTCAACCTTCCCGACAATGCCCGGCTGGCCCGTTACCGCCTGGGTGAAGGGATCACCGGCGAGGTGGTTGCCTCCGGGCGGTCGATCGTGGTTCCCGACGTGGAACGGGAGCCCCGTTTCCTCCACCGCACGGTCCGCCGGATCCCCAGCGCCGAAACCCTCAGCTTCGTTTGCGTTCCGATTCTGCTGGATCACCGTCCGGTCGGGGCCATTTCGGTCGACCTCCCCAGCCGTTCGGTGGAAGAGCCGAACCACCTGCTTCGGTTCCTGAACGTGGTGAGCTCGCTGGTGGCCCTGGCACTCCGGACTCAGCGGCCGGCCGAGGCGGTTCGGCGTTCGCTGGAGCAGGAGAACCAGACCCTCAAGCGGGAACTGCGGGAGCGATACGACTTCAATCATCTGGTGGGGACCAGCAACCCGATGCGGGAGCTGCTGGGCCAGGTGGCTCAGGTGAGTGTCACCAATACCTCGGTGCTGCTCCGGGGCGAATCGGGAACCGGCAAAGAGCTGGTGGCCCACGCGATCCACTACAACAGTGCCCGGGCGGCCGGGCCGTTCATCCGGGTGAACTGCGCGGCCCTGCCCGAAACCCTGATGGAGTCGGAGCTGTTCGGGCACGAGCGGGGGGCGTTCACCGGGGCTCAGGCCAGAAAGAAGGGCCGCTTCGAGCTGGCCCACGGCGGAACGCTCTTCCTCGACGAAATCGGCGAGTTGAGCCTGTCGACTCAGGCCAAGCTGTTGCGGGTATTGCAGGAGCGGGAGTTTGAGCGGGTTGGAGGCAACGAAGTGTTGCGGGTGGATGTCCGGCTGATTGCCGCCACTAACCGCGACCTGGAGCAGGCCATCGCGGAGCGGCGGTTCCGGGACGACCTCTACTACCGGCTCAATGTCTTTCCCCTGTTCCTGCCGCCACTCCGGGACAGGAAGCCGGACATTCTGCTGCTGGCCGATCACTTCGTGGAGAAGTACGCCCGGGCTCATGAGCGGCCGGTCCAGCGGATCACCACCCCGGCGATCGACATGCTGATCCGCTATCACTGGCCGGGCAACGTTCGGGAACTGGAGAACGTGATCGAGCGGGCGGTGGTGGTCTGCGACGGAACCGCGATCCACGGCCGGCACCTACCGCCCACGCTGCAGACGGCGGAAGGAACCAACGAGGCGCCCGGCTCGCTCAAGGCCGCGGTAGGGCAGCTGGAGCGCGACATTCTGCAGGATGCGCTCAAGACCACCCGCGGTTCGGTGGCGGAGGCGGCCAGGATGTTGGCCACCACCGAGCGGATCCTCCGGTACAAGCTCAAGCGTTACCAGATCATGCCGTCCCGCTTCAGCTGACAATTCTGTAAAGCCGGCCCTCGAAACGAACAAAGGTGTACCAGGGCCGGATCACAATCAGGGTCCCCGCAGGCTGGGGTGATAGAACGGAACCGCAAACAGCACATGCGGTTCCGTTTTTTCGTGTGGCGCGGCTGCGACGAAAGAATCGAGCGGCACGGGTCTTGTCTTAGTACTGAGCGCGGTCGCGGCTGAAGCCGCGGCTCGGCTCTAACCGTGACGGAGTTACCGATGAGGCGTACCCTGATTACCGGAGCGATCGCTCTGGCCCTGACCCAACCACTCGGTGCCCAGGAGGCCCTGGCCTTCGCCTCGCCGGCCCATGAGGGGATCCGGGTGACGGTAGAAGAACCGGCTCCGCGCACTGCTCTATTGAAAGCGGCCTACCAGCTTCGGCTGGTGAGCGATTGGCCTCAGCTCTCAGTCGGTAGCCTGACCTGCGTGAACGGAGGTCAGGAGGTGCTGGAAGGGCGGGTGATCCAGAACCCGGCCGGCCAGTACACCGGCCAGCTTACTCGGAAGGCGTCGATCCGCTTCTGCGGGGTTCACGGAGGGATCCAGACCGAATGCGCCCTGACGCTCACGAGCGATGGTACGGTGTCCGCTCGGGCCGCGGTGATCTCGACCGGGCCCGGTGAGGCTCAGGTTGAGCTCCGCTGGTTCTCGCCGTCCGGCGCATCCGACGCCGCCGTGGAGGGAGACTGTTCGCCCCAGTTCAACGAGGCTGTGCGGCGGATGTATCTGGGCGCGTCTCATTCGGTGGAGTTCGACTTGCCGCTGGCGAATGAGGGCCGGCGGACGATGCGGCTGGATGACTATGGGTGGATTGTCGATGTCAGATAGTCCGAGATAGTGGGCTAGTGGGCCAGTGGGCTAGTGGGCTAGTGGGCTAGTGGGCCAGTGGGCTAGTGGGCTAGTGGGCTAGTGGGCTGGGTCTCAATTCACGTTCCCAGCCCACCAGCCCACCAGCCCACTAACGCAGAACTCAAACTGAGGAAGGGAGAAGTCCCCATGTCCCGAGTTGGCCTCTGGGCCCGGTTGCAGGGTCCTGCCGCGCGCAAGGATGAGCCCCGGCACCGGCGTGCTGGCGCTCGCCTGCCGCGGTCACCCCGCATCTGGTGGCCCGAGTCGCCGGCTCGGCGATCGGGGAAGAAGCGGTGATCAGTGGGCTAGTGGGCTAGTAGGCTAGTGGCTTGTTGTGATCGTGGCCCTCGTCGAAGGACGCTGCCGGTCACTGAGTTCCTGGCCCACCAGCCCACTAGCCCACTTGTTCTAACAGACAGATAACAGACGGATGCAGTGTTTCAGTTGTTCATTGACGCTGCGAGGAGATTCATCATCTTCTTGATGTCTCTCCTTTCGGAGCTGTTTTTCCATGCTGTCCGCCCGGGTTTTAGCTGCGATTGCAGTCGCCGTGGTTGCCGCAGAGCCACCCACTGCTTTGCAAGTGCTCTCCACCTCGCCCAGCAGCGAGGCCACTCTCACCTCCAGCATCCAGGTCATCTTCGACCGGCCGGTGGCGGGCTCACTGGATCGAAGTGTCGACCCCGGTTCGATCTTTTCGATCGACCCCAAGGTCGCCGGCAAAGCCGAGTGGCGAGACCCGGTAACTCTCCGATTTCTCCCGGCCAGCCCGCTCAAGCCGGGCCAGAGCTACACGGTCACCATCGCCAACAGTTTCCAGGCGATGGATGGGAGCAAGCTGGAAACGCCTTACAGCTTCAGTTTCAGTGTCACCGGGCCCAAGCTGCTCACCGGTCTCCCGGTTGGCGAAGGCCAGCATCCCAGCTGGCTGACTCCCAAGGCCACCTTCGACCTGGTGTTCGGGGCCGAGCTGGACCGGAATACCCTGCGGGGCCTGGCCTATCTCGACTTCAACCAGAATTGCTCCAACCCGGGGGTCATCAAGCTCAATCCCACCGAGCAGCGGGCGATCAACGACAAAGATCCCTGGCAGTATCGCGAGGCCGGCGGGTGGGAGCGGGACCGGGCCGCCGATCCCTATCGCCGGGTGGTGACCCTCACTCCCGAGAAGCCGCTACCGCTCAACTGTTCCGGTGAACTGGTAGTCCCGACGGTGGTCGATCCGGAGGGCACCAAGCCGTTCGCCCGCTGGAGCTTCTCGACCTACGGGAAGTTCGAGCTGCTGCGGGCCGATTGCGCCGGCCATCCTGACAACTGCCCCACCGGCGGCATCCGGCTCTTGTTCAGCAACCCGGTGCGGGGCTCGGAGATCCAACAGCACGTCTCGATCCTCCCCAAGGTCGATTTCACCATCTCCGATTCGACCCAGGAGTCGAACGACTGGTATCTCGAAGTCACCCTGACCCCCCACACCGCCTACGCGGCGATTGCCGACAGCGGGCTCCGGGATGTGTTCGGCCAGAAGCTGACCGGCAACCCGGCCTCGGGGTTCCGCACCAGCGGGTACGCTGCCCTGGTCGATCACGAGTATGGCCGGATGACGGTGGAACGAAACGGCTTCGGCACTCTGGCGGTGAAGCACGTCAATGTCGACACCCTGACAATCACAACCGCACCGGTCCCCGACGCGTTGCTTCCCGCCATCCTGCAGTACAGCCGGTGGGAGCGGGATGACAGTGCTGTGGCCAAGGTGATGAAGGGCGCCACTTCCAGGACCGTGGTGGTAAAGAGCCTGCGTGACCGGGTGCTGATCTACGGAGTGAAGTTGCCGGTGTACAACGCCCAGCGCCCCGGCTCGCCGGTACTCCAGTTGGTGAAGGTGACCAGTCCGGAGCTGCCAACCACCTGGCAGGAGAATCAGCCCTACGCAATCGTGCAGGTTACCGATCTGGCGGTTCACGCCAAGATCGGTCTCGGCGAAGGTGTGGTCTGGGTTACCGGGGTGAGCGACGGGAAGGCGCGGAGCGGCGCTCAGATCAGCCTCTACGATGCCAAAGGCAAGATCAGGGCGACCGGGCGCACCGGATTGGATGGCACGGTTCGCCTGACCGGGTTCAAGCCTGACACCAGCTACGAAGGTTACGGCTTCGAAGGGTACGTTATCGCCAAGCTGGGCACTGACCGTTCCCTGACCAGCATCAGCTCCTACGATCCCGATCTGAGTCCCTGGCGTTTCAACGTTCGCTCCAGCTGGGGCAACGAGCGGGAACCGGTGGCGGCCGGCGTTTTCACCGAACGAGGCATCTATCGCCCGGGTGAGCCGCTCTACGCCAAGGCGATTTTCCGCGCCGGGAGCTTGGGCACCCTGACCCTGCCGGCCCGGACCGACAGCATCCACTGGGTGTTCCACGACCGGGAAGGTGGGATCCTCAAGGAAGCGGTCACCGCGCCGTCCCCCTTTGGAACCGCGGACCAGACCCTGCAGCTGCCTAACGATGCCCCGCTGGGCTACTACAGCGTCTCGGTGGAACAGAAGCGGGGCGGCAAGTGGGTCAGTCTGGCGACTGCCTCCTATCGGGTTGCGGAATACCGGCCGCCTGAGTTCCTGGTAACCGCGACCTCCGACAGCGGTATTCGTTTCCCCGGCGACAGCGTTCAGGCCCAGATCGAGGCCCGCTACCTGTTCGGCGCCCCGATGGCACGCGCGGCCGTGACCTGGGTTGCCCGGCAGACCACCATGAGTTTCTGGGGACTCGATATCCCCAACACTGATGGGTTCTACTTCGGAGAGAACGGCTACTGGTGGGAAGAAGAGAGCCAGTCGAACAGCACCCGGGTGATCGGCCAGGGAGTCGATACCCTTGACGGGCAGGGGCGGAGTCGCGTGAAGGTCGGGTTGGTCACCCCGGAGAAAGGCCGGCCGGCCCGAGCCACCATCGAAGCGACAGTGACCGACGTGAATCGTCAGGTGGTGGGGGCCTCCACCTCCTTCGTGGTCCATCCCTCTTCCTTTTATATAGGGGCCAAGCCGCTGGGGGAGAGCTACTTCTGGCTGGCCGGTAAGCCCCAGTCGGTTGCGGTTGTCGCGGTCAGGCCGACCGGTGAGCGCATGTCCGGGGTGAAGGTGACCGGCACCATCACCCGGAGGGAGTGGCATCAGGTCCATCGTACCCGGGGCGGTTACGGCGAGGTGTATGGCGAATGGGTGACCGACACGGTCGGCACCTGCAAAATCACTACCGCCGGAGGCAACACACCCGCCGAATGCCGGTTCACGCCTCCTTCTGGCGGGAGTTACCTCCTCGGCTTCACCGCCACGGACGAAAAGGATCGTCCGGTTGCGACCACCGTCTATCGCTGGGCCACCGGCTCCGATTGGGTTCCCTGGAGCGACGAGACCCAGTTCAAGATGGACGTGATCCCTGACAAGACTCGTTACTCGGTGGGAGACACCGCCTCGGTGATGTTCGCCTCGCCCTTTACCGACGCCGAAGCATGGATCACGGTGGAACGGGAAGGGTTGATCGAACAGCGGCGAATGAAGCTCAGCTCGGGTTCGACCACCCTCAAGTTCCCGGTGGTCGAGGGGTGGGCGCCCAATGTCTTCGTGTCGATCGTAGTGGCCCGGGGGCGGAGTCTGAAGCCGGGCCCGCTGGATGATCCCGGTCGTCCGACCATCCGGGTGGGTTACGCCGAGCTCCGGGTCACCCCCGAGGTGAAACGGCTCAAGGTGGCGGTGAAGCCGTTGCAGGCTGAGTATCGCCCCGGCGATACCGCCAAGGTCGAACTGAGAGTGGTCGACCAGAAGGGCGCCGGCCAGCGGAGCGAAGTGACTCTCTGGGCGGTGGACGAAGGGGTGCTCGCGCTCACCGGGTACACCACTCCGGATCCGATCGATCTGCTCTATTCGCCCAGGGGGCTGGGTCTCCGGCTCTCGAGCAACATGACCGTGGTGGCGCCCCAGGTGCCCGAAGGCGAGAAAGGTCGCTCCCCCGGCGGCGGTGGTGGTGGCGCTGACGCCGATGTGTTCCGCTCCCAGTTCAAGACTACCGCCTTCTTCCTGGGAAGTGTGGTGACCGATTCGAACGGGAGCATTGTGGCCAAGGCCAAGCTGCCTGACAATCTCACCACCTTCCGGGTCATGGCGGTGGCGGTGACCGCCGGCGACCGCTATGGCAAAGGCGAATCGCCGATGCTGGTGACCCGCCCGCTGCTGGCCCGCCCCGCGCTCCCTCGCTTCCTGCGTGAGGGCGACAAGTTCTCCGCCGGAATAGTCGTAAACCAGCGGGCCGGGGGAACTCCCACCGTGAAAGTCGAAGCTTCCGCCACCGGCACTCAGCTCACCGGCGATGGCAGTACTTCGGCCAAGCTGGAAGCCGGCCGCGGCAAGGAAGTGCGATTCGAGTTCAAACAGCCCGGGATCGGACCGCTGGCGAGCGAAGACAGCGCCACCTTCCGCTTCAAGGTCAGCGGTGCGGGCGACGCCGATGCGGTGCAGAAGCGCCTGGCGATCAAGCCGGCCTACCGGCCGCGGGCGTGGACCATTGCCGGGGTTCTGTCCGATACAGCCACTGCAGTGCTGGAGTTGCCCGAAGGGATCGACCCCGATCGTTCCCGGCTTCAGCTATCGCTGGGCAATTCCCCGATCAGCATCATCCAGGGAATTGCCTGGGAGATGCACGTCTATCCCTATTACTGCACCGAGCAGACCTCGAGCGCGGCCCTGCCGATCATTGCGTTGTACCGGGCCCAGAAGGCAGTGAAGGGCGTTACCCTGATCAAGGGCGACCCCAAGAAGGACATCGAGCTGGCGGTGAGCCTCTTGAGCCGGCGGCAACGGCCCGATGGGGGAATCGGTTACTGGAGTTCGGACGACTGGACCACGCCCTGGCTCAGCACCTACGCCGGGATCACCCTGCTGGAGGCCAAGTCGGTGGGCGTGGCGGTGGACGACTCGGTGCTCTCCCGACTGGCCGAGTATCTCCGCAATACCCTCAAGAATCCGGCGCCGGTACGGGCTCCGGTGCTGGTGTGGTACTCCAACGTGCAGGCTTCGCTCTCCGATCAGGTGGCCGCGGCCGACTTCCTGAGCCGTTACGGCAAACCCGAGCTTCCGGCCGAGAATGAGCTGCTTCGCAATGCGGCTCAGCTGTCCTGGGAGGATCGGGCGCGGCTGGCCGAGATCCTGGCCCGGCGCAGGGCGTTCAAGGCCGCGCGGGGTCTGCTGCAGCCGGCCTGGAGCGCAGTGAAGGTGGAAGGACGCCGGGCGTTGTTGCCCGACGAGTCGCTCTCCTGGCACCACTACTTCTATTCCAGGGTTCGCCCTACCTCCCGGCTGCTCATCGCAACCCTGGCAGTCGACTCGGCTCACCCGTTGCTCGGCCCGATGGTCGAGACGCTGGTGCAGCAGGGACGGGCGGTGGGTTATCTCGAGCCGTGGAATACCCAGGACTATGCCTCCATGGTTTCGGCGCTGGTCGCCTTCGACAAAGTGGTGAGAGGCGGGGCGTCGCGAACCTTCAGCGTACAATCGGGAGGGAAGACCCTGTTCACCCGGAGTGGCGGGGTGATCCCTTCGGCGCCCACGACTCCCAACCAGAGGATCCCCAAACCGCCGCCGGCAGTCTCCGACTCGGTGCTGCCGCTGACCGGATTGCTCACCAACCTGGGCGGTGGCAAGCAGGGGCTCAAGTTCGGCCTGACTGCTCAGGGGACTGGATCGCCGATCTACTACTACCTCACAGTCAGTGAGGTGCCCAAGACTCGGCCGGTGAATCCGGAAGACCAGGGGATCAAGGTCGAACGGTGGTATGAGAGGTACGACTCGCCCAACCCGATTATCAGCGTGGCAGCCGGTCAGCTGGTGCGGGTACGGCTGCGGATCACGGTGCCGACCGACCGGCAGTTCATTGTGGTGGATGACGCGCTGCCGGCGGGGCTCGAGGCGGTCGATCTGAGTCTCCGCACCG
>CAZOES010000124.1:0-13097 GCA_964578865.1 uncultured Gemmatimonadaceae bacterium
CCCACTAGCCCACTAGCCCACTAGCCCACTAGCCCACTAGCCCACTAGCCCACTCTTACGAATGCCCAACCCCTGCGGCGGACTCAAGCCCAGGATTGTTCCCCCACTCCCGCTCCCACTTGGCCATCGCGGCCGAGGCGAGACAGTTACCCAGCAGGTTGATCGAAGTGCGGGCCATATCCATCAGGGCGTCCACCGCCAGGATCACCGCCACCCCTTCGAGTGGCAGATTGAAGGTGTGCAGGGTACCTGAGAGAATGACCAGTGATGCCCGGGGTACCGCCGCGACCCCCTTACTGGTCAACATCAGGGTCAGCATCATGAGCAGTTGATTGCCCAGCGACATGTCGACCCCCGCCGCCTGAGCTACGAAGATCGAGGCTACCGCGAGGTAGAGGGTCGAACCATCAAGATTAAACGAGTAACCCGTGGGCAGCACGAACGACACGATCCGTTTGGGTACCCCGAACTTCTCCATGTTTTCCATTGCCAGGGGCAACGCCGCCTCCGATGAGGCGGTGGAGAATGCGATCAGCCAGGGCTCCTTGACCCAGCGCCAGAACTCCCGGATCGGCACCTTGAAGATCAGGGCCACCGGAACCAGCGCTACGATCACGAAGACGATCAAGGCTGCGTAAAGCGTCCCCACCAGCTTGGCCAGATTGCCCAGCACCCCCAGCCCGCTGTGACCTATGGTGACCGCCACCGCGGCACCGATACCGATGGGCGCGAACCTCATCACCAGTCCGGTGAATTTGAACATCACATCGGCCAGCCCCTCGAAGAACGAGAGCATCGTCGCTTTGTGGCGGCTGCGGGATTGAGCCAATCCCACCGCGAACAGCACCGAGAAGAAGACGATTTGCAGCACCTCGTTCTTGGCGGCTGCATCCACGAAACTGGCCGGGACGGTGTGCTCCAGCACGCTGCTCAGGGTCGGCCGGTTGGTGGTCATCTGCTGCACCTGAAGGGTGTCGGCCGTGGCCACCAGCTCTACTCCCACACCCGGCTTGGTCAGGTTCACCGCCACCAGGCCCACACCCAGCGCTACGGTGGTCACAATCTCGAAGTAGACGATCGACCGGAACGCCAGCCGGCCAACCCGCTTGAGGTCGTCGCCATGACCGGCGATGCCGACCACCAGGCTGGCAAAGACCAGCGGTGCCACGATCGACTTGATCATCCGGAGGAAAATCGAGCTGAGCGGCTGGATGTAGGGGGTGAGATCGCTGTTGAGCCAGACAGAGTGATCGAGGTATCCAACAATGACGCCCACCACCATGGAGATCACAATCCACCAGGTGAGCGATATGCGCTTGAGAGTGCCGATCATGGATGGTCGGAGTCGGGGGTGAAACGGTTGCTGCGACAGGAGTGTTAAGGCTACTCCGAGACTGGCCCTACCGCCATACTTAGCCCATGCCTCCCTCCTATCTACGCAGGAGCCTTAATGCCCGGGTCTATGACGTCGCCATCGAGTCGCCCCTCGAGCTGGCGCCGGCCCTCTCGGCTCGGCTGGGCAACCAGGTCTATCTCAAACGGGAGGACATGCAGCCGGTGTTCTCCTTCAAGCTGCGGGGTGCCTACAACCGCATGGTTCGGCTCTCGGCTGAGGCCCGCAAACGGGGTGTCATTGCCGCATCGGCGGGGAATCACGCCCAAGGTGTGGCGTTGGCCGCCGGAAAGCTGGGATGCAGGGCCACCATCGTGATGCCGGTGACCACGCCCCGGATCAAGGTGGAGGCGGTTGCCGGCCGAGGCGCCCACGTCGTGCTTCACGGAGACACCTACGACGAGGCCTATCAGCGTGCCTGCGCCATCGCCCGGAAGAATCGCCTCACCCTGGTACATCCCTACGACGACCCTGATGTAATCGCCGGCCAGGGCACCATCGGCTTAGAGATCATGCGCCAATCGGAGCAGAAACCCGACGCCATTTTCGTGGCAGTGGGCGGGGGAGGGCTGATCGCCGGCGTAGGTAGTTGCGTAAAGGAACTGGATCCCTCGGTGCGAATTATCGGAGTCGAGCCCACCGATGCCGACGCCATGAGCCGATCGCTGGCGGCAGGGAGGAGAGTCACGCTGGATCACGTCGGCTTGTTCGCCGATGGCGTGGCGGTTCGTAGAGTGGGGAAGGAGACCTTCCGGCTGGCTCGGAAATGCGTCGACCGGATGATTCTGGTTGACACTGATGCCATCTGCGCCGCGATCAAGGACGTGTTCGAGGAAACCCGTAGTATCCTCGAGCCGGCCGGTGCCCTCGCGATCGCCGGCGCCAAGGCCTGGGTCCAGAAGACCGGTGCCAGGAACAAGACGCTGGTCGCGATTGCCTGCGGTGCCAATATCAATTTCGACCGCCTGCGCTTCGTGGCCGAGCGTGCCGAGGTGGGCGAGCAGCGCGAGGCCATCCTCGGGGTGACCATTCCCGAGCGACCCGGCAGCTTTCGGCGGTTCTGCGCCGCCATCGGTCCGCGGAACGTCACCGAATTCAACTATCGGATGGCTGACCCCAGCGTGGCCCACGTCTTCGCCGGCCTCGAGGTTCAGAACCAGGCCGAGACCGCGAAGATCATCAAGCGACTGAAATCAGCCGGCTTCCCCACTTTGGATCTGTCCGATAACGAAATGGCCAAGCTTCACGGCCGCCACCTGGTCGGGGGTCACGCGGAACTGGCCAGTAACGAGCTGCTCTATCGATTCGAGTTTCCCGAACGGCCGGGTGCCCTGCTCCGGTTCCTCAATGCCATGCGATCCGACTGGAACATCAGCCTCTTCCACTACCGGAATCACGGCGCCGACTACGGCCGGGTGCTGGTGGGGATGCAGGTACCGCCGAAGGAGATGCCCGAGTTCAGGCGGTTTCTGGCAAAGGTGGGATATCCCTGGGTGGATGAAACCAGAAACCCAGCCTACCGACTATTCCTTGCATGAGCACCTAGACCAGACGGACTTCGAACTGCCTCCACAAGGCTCGGCGCCCCTCGTTGCTCAGCCGTAACGCCCGGGTACCCCGCTTTCGCTCGAACCAGCCGAGCTCCAGCAGCCGATCCAGCAGAACCGAGCCCAATGCTCCCGCAATGTGGTGCCGCCGCTCACTCCAGTCGAGGCAGTTGCGGGCGAAATAGCGCCGGCTCTTCCGGGTCTCGGCCTCGAGCCAATCGATATCAATGCCGAGGCGGGCGAATCGCTCTTTCCCGCCGGGTGTGACGACATACAAGCGGCCATCCTCGGCCAGCGACCCGTCTCGCACCAACGACTCCGCCAGGGCGACACCGGCCATTCCGGCGAGATGATCGTAGCAACTCCGCGCCAGCCGTAACTCCTGAGGGGCGCCGCCAAGTGGCTGATAGGGTCCCGGCGGTCCTCCAACCACCGCCAGAGCCTCGAGCAGCCCGGCCACATCGGGATTGATCATCCGCATGTAGCGATGCCGGCCCTGGTCCTCCACTCCGACCCATCCAGCCTTGATCAGCCGGGAAAGGTGACTGCTCGCGGTCGAAGCACTCACTCCACCGGCCCGGGCCAGCTCACCGGCCGGCAGTGCTCGTCCATCCAACAGCGCCATCAGCATGGCCACCCGGGCGGGATCGGCCAGCAAGGCAGCGGCCGGAGCCACGGCAGCATCCTGAGACCGGCGACTGATTACTCGAGTCTTGCTCATGAGCCAAAATATGTCGCCCGGATACTTCGACTGCTATCGAATCCTTCCGATCGTACTGTTGGGCATGAACCACCCTGATCAGTACGATGAATCCCAACCATACTCCCACCTATGACGACCTGCATCATCCGCTACCAGATCGACCCTTTTCAGCGAGAGGCTTTCCGCGAATACGCCGAGAACTGGGGTCGTATCATCCCCCGCTGTGGCGGCCACCTTGTTGGTTACTGGATGCCGCACGAGGGCACCAACAACATCGCGTGGGGCCTGATCGGCTTCGATTCGCTGGCGAGCTACGAGCAGTATCGCGCCCGGATCAAGACCGATGCCGAGGGCATCAAGAACTTCGAGTTCGCCTTGGAGAAACGACTGATCCTGCAGGAAGAGCGGAACTTCGTTAGTGCAGTTCCGGCGACACTCTGGCAAAGCCCCAGAGAAAACCAAAACGGTTCGGGACTCTCTCGAGCCTCGAACCGTTTCCAACTGCCGGCCTGGCCGCCTAGACCAGCACCGCCGCCTTCTGCTCGATCACCTTGAGCAGGGAATCGAATGAGCCGGCGAACGACTTGACACCCTCAATCTCGAGCGTGTGGGTAACCTGATCCAGGTTGACACCTCTGGCCGAGAGTTCACCCAGAACTTTATTGGCGCCATTGATCGCGTCCCGGATCCGCAGCGCTGGCTTGCCATGATCCCGATAGGCCGCGAAGGTGGCCGGCGGAAGGGTGTTCACCGTCAACGGCGCGATCAGCGCCTCGACGTAGTAGGTGTCCGGCAGTGAGGGATCCTTGGTGCTGGTACTGGCCCAGAGCGGCCGCTGCACCATCGCGCCCTTGGCTGCCAGCGATTCCCATCTCGGCGTCTCGAACATCTGTTCGAACGCTTCATAGGCCACCGCGGCATTGGCGATCGCCACGCTACCGCCGCCAACTTTTCCATCCAGCCGGCTCACGAAGAACGACGCGACCGAGGCCAGTCCGATCACCGAATGGCCCGAGGCCGCCCGCTGTTCCAGCCCGGCAAAGAACGCCTCGACTACTTCCCGATAGCGCTGCACCGCGAAGAGCAGCGTCACATTGACGTTGATGCCCCGAGCCAGGCAGTGGGTGATCGCCGGGAGACCGGCGACCGTGCCCGGGATTTTGATCATCACGTTGGGCCGGGCGATCCGGCTCCACAGCCGCTCTGCTTCGGCGATGGTCCCAGCCGTGTCATTCGCCAGGGTCGGTGAGACTTCCATCGAGACCAGTCCGTCCATCCCGTCGCTGTCGCGATGAATCGGGAGAAACAGGTCGCAGGCCGAGCGGACATCCTCGACTGCGAGAGTCTCGAAGATTGCGGCCGGCCGCTTGCCCTCCGCGGCCAGCCGGCGGATATCCTCGTCATACAGCTCGCTCCCCGCAATCGCCTTCTCGAAAATCGTGGGGTTGGTGGTCATGCCCCGGAGCCCATCCTCCGCGATCAACCGGGCCAGTTCGCCCGAACTCACCAGATCGCGGGTGATGAAGTCGTACCAGGGGCTCTGGCCCAGTGCGCCGAGCTTTACGAGGGGATTCGTCATGTATGAGTACCGAGTTCCGAGTACCGAGTTCGAGGGCCGAGATCACTCGGTACCCGGCACTCGGTACTAGTTGAGGAGTTTTCTGACTGCGTCGACAATCTTGTCCTGGGTAAACCCGAACTGCTTGAACAACACATCGGCGGGTGCCGAGGCACCGAAGTGGTCGATCCCGATCATCGTCCCTTCCGGTCCCACATAGCGCTGCCAGCCGAACGAAGTCGCCGCCTCGACGGATACCCGGCGGGTAACCGCCTTGGGCAGCACCGACTCACGATAGTCGGGCGACTGGGCCTCGAACAACTCCCACGAAGGGAGAGAGACCAATCGTACCGCCACCCCTTCGGCCTGGAGCTTTTCTACCGCCCCAAGGGCCAAAGGAACTTCGGAGCCGGTCGCAATCACAATCACCTTGGGTGGGCCACCCCTGGCATCCAGCAGCACATAGCCGCCCCGCCGGGTACCCTCAGCCGAACCCAGCTTCGAGCGGTCGAGGATGGGGAGCTTCTGACGGGAGAGGGCCAGGACCGTTGGGCCGTCGGTGCGGGAGATAGCAGCCTTCCATGCCTCGACCGTCTCGTTGGCGTCGGCCGGCCGGATCAGGTTCACGTTGGGCGTGGCCCGCAGCATTGCCAGCTGTTCGATCGGCTGGTGGGTTGGACCATCCTCGCCCAGCCCGATCGAGTCGTGGGTGCCGATATACACCACCGGCAGTTTCATCAGGCCGGAGAGACGAATCGAAGGTTTGCAGTAGTCGGTGAAAATCAGGAAGGTGCTGCCGAAGGGGCGGATGCCACCGTGAGCCGCCATGCCATTGAGACACGCCGCCATCCCATGCTCGCGGACGCCCCAATGGAAATTTCGGCCAACCTTGTTCGCTCCGAAGCTTCCTCCACCCTTGATGTCCGCTCCGGTGCTCTCGGCCAGGTCGGCCGAGCCGCCCATGAGGTTGGGCAGCTTGGCGGCCAGGGCGTTGAGAGTCTTGGCCGAGGCCTGTCGGGTGGCCAATGAGCCATCGGCCGGAGTGAAGCTGGGAAGCCCGCTGTCCCAGCCCGCCGGGAGCTTGCCGGAGAGCCAGCTCTCCAGCTCGGCGGCCAGTTCGGGATGGGCCGCCCGATAGCGCTCGAAGAGATCCTTCCAGGCCTGGTGGGCCTCGGCTCCCCTGGCCCGGCAGCGCTCCCGCCACTCGGACGCCTCGGCCGGGACGTAGAACGAGCTCTCGGGCCAGCCGAGAATCGCCTTGGTGCGCTTCACTTCCTCGGCGCCCAGTGGGGCGCCATGCGCCCCGGCGGTATCCCGCTTGGTAGGAGCCGGATCGGCGATGTGACTCCGCAGCAGAATCAGCGACGGGCGATGGGTGTCCACCCGGGCGTTCTCCATCGCGGCGGCAAGACCGGCGAGATCATTGGCATCACCCACCCGCTGGACCTGCCAGCCATAGGCTTCAAAGCGACGACCCACATCCTCACTGAAGCTCAGGGCCGTGTCGCCGTCGATGGTGATGTGATTGTCGTCGAAAACCAGATTGAGATGGCCCAGCTTGAGATGGCCCGCAATCGAAGCCGCCTCGCTCGCGACTCCTTCCATCAGGTCGCCATCGCTCACGAAGCCCCAGATCCGATGCGCCATCACCGGGAAGCCCGGGCGATTGAACCGCTCGGCCAGAACCCGCTCGGCGATTGCCATGCCGACCGCGTTGCCCACACCCTGACCCAAAGGCCCGGTAGTGGTCTCCACGCCGGGCGTGTGGCCCCGCTCCGGGTGACCCGGCGTCTTCGAGTTCCACTGCCGGAACTGGCGCAGATCCTCCAGCGACAGATCGTAGCCCGAGAGATGCAGCAGGCCGTAGATCAGCATCGAGGCGTGTCCGCAGGAGAGCACGAACCGGTCTCGATCGGCCCAGTCGGGCGCCGCCGGATCGAATCGGAGAAAACGATCCCACATCACCCACGCCGCCGGCGCGAGTGCCATGGGGGTACCGGGATGTCCAGACTGAGCCTGCTCCACGGCATCCATTGCCAGTACGCGGAGCGTGTTGATGGTGCGCCAGGCCGGCTCGGCAAACAGCGGATTCACCGGGGCGGGCGGAGCGGTCAGAGTGGAGGTCAGGAGGGATTCTCCGGAAAGGACGGAAGAAACTAATCACTGCTGGCGGGGGATGACACCGCTCTTTATACTTGTTCAGTGTTTAGCTGGCGAACATTGAACAACTTCATGGCCCCCCGAATGACCGCCATCATCCCCAACCGGACTTACGAGATCCACGAAGTCGCTGAGCTGACTGGCCTCGCCACTGCTCGGCTGCGCGCCTGGGAGCGACGTTACGAAGTTGTCCGGCCCAGTCGCCAGGCCAACCGATATCGCACCTACACCAGCGAGCAGGTCGCCCTGCTCCGGGCTTTCGCCCGGCTCTGCGCGGCGGGAGAGCGGATTGGAGATCTGGTCCGCGAGGCCCGGGAGACCGTCATCGCCCGCTCGGAAGGGCGGGCTACTGACGGCTCGCCCCTCTCTCAGCTGGTGGAAGCGGGCAAGCGGCTTGATCGCGATCGTCTCAGCGCCTTACTGGATGATCTCCGCCGTCGGATGACCAGCGAGCAGTTCGGTGAACAGATCGTTCTGCCTTTGGCCGAGGTAGTCGGCGATCTCTGGGCTCTGGGCCGGCTGAGCGTTGCCGCCGAACATCTCATCAGTGAAGTGGTGGTGCATCACCTCAAGCTGGAACTCAAACAGGGAGAGCGACCCGGTCCGATCCTGTTGGCATCCTGTCTCCCCAAGGAGCGTCACGAGTGGGGACTGCTGGTGACTCTACTGCGACTGCAGCAGTCGGGTTGGTCCGTTCATTACCTTGGCCCCGATCTACCACTCAAAGACCTGGCCGAAGCGGCCTGGACTCTGATACCTCAGGTTGTGGCACTCTCGGGTACCGATCCCGGTAACGTGAGCGGGCTCATTCCCGATCTGCGGCGACTGCCCCGGCTTCTCCCACCTGGCACCATGGTGGTACTTGGAGGCCAGGGATCGGAGATCAACAGCTCTCGGCTCCGTCGCGCCGGCCTGAAAGTGGGCGCCGAGGTTATTCTGGAAAGTCGCATTTCCATGCCTCCGGCCCGAATGGTGAGAAACTGATCTTGCAGGGAAAAGCCGTCGGCTGGGGGCTCCTCCTCGGCCTGCTTGTCGTCCCTTCGCTCGAGGGTCAATCGCTTCCCGAGTGGAGCTTCGCCCGTCCGGCCCAGGACAGCCTCGCTGTGTTGTGGTCTCGCAGTCAGGCGGAACGTCGAGAGACCGTTGCCTGTGTCGGCGGGACCATCGGGGTTGACTCGGTCTGGATTGAACGGGCTCTCCCGCTTGCCTTCCCTCAATCCGATTCGCTCACCGCCGACGCGGAGAAGTCGCTGGCAGCCTGTGGCCAACCCGATTGGATCGGCACCGCCCATACCCACATCCGTTCCACCGACGATCCTTCCCCGGCGCCCCGCTTCAGTGCGGCCGATCGGATAGTCATGTCGCTCTGGTCCCAGCGCTGGGGCCGGGCCGGGGCTTTCTGCGTGCTCTACAGCGAGAAAGCGGCCCACTGCGAGGTGTACCCACCGGGAAAGAGGTGAATGGTGATCGGGCTTTCCCGCTCCCGCTCACCGCTCACGTTTACCGCCGACCTTCTGGCCCGGGCTGGTCCGCTGGTTTATCTTCTCCGTCCCCTGATGACAGCATGATGCTGGCGGAGAACGAGCCGTGTCCGACGAACCAGAATACCTCAAGGCCCTGAGACGCACTCAGGAGCAGCAGAAGCAGTCCGGTGCCAAGGCCGCCCCTGCTGGTGGCGCCAAGGCTCCCTCGCCCGCCGAGCGCGAAGCGCTCCGCTGGGCCAAAGAAGTTGGTGGCAAGGAAATCCGGGTGGTGAACTCGCTGGCCAACATGAAAGTCGCGATCCTGGTGCAGCCGATCACGCCTTTCGGAAAGCCGCCAGTCTCCCTGGAGGGCCTCGCCTCCCGCGATGCCCTGGCCGAGCGGATCAAGTCGGCTCAGGGCGCCGGTGAAAACGTGGTTGGTACCTACGAGATGACCACCGGTCGCCCGCTGACCTTCGAGATTCAGGAAGGCAAAGTGGTGTTCACCGCCGGTCAGGCCCGTCAGGTCATGAAGGCACAGAGTCCGGAGAAGATGATCCGGGCCGCCACCAAGCAGGCCGAGATCCTGGCCAAGACGCGCAAGGTGGACGACCGGGACAATCGGGGCGGCGGCCGCGGTCGCTAGGCTTCCGGCAGAACCGGTAGACGGGCGGACCTTTTCGGGGTCCGCCCATTTTGTTTTGATCTTCGTCGCTGGTGATCTCGAACACCGCGTAGCCCTACTTTCGTACACTACCTCTTAGCTCATACCTTACAAGCGATCCCCGAAACAAGCCGCTCCACTTCGGCACTTGTTCCCATGGCCCAAGCCAAGCCTCGTAAGCGTTTCACCAAGCGAACCATTGTATTCCTGACCGTCCTGCTGGCTCTGCTGGCGGGTCTGGCGTGGGATGGCTCTCCGCTGGGCGGGTTGATCCTCCGTCAGGCAGTGGCGCTCAAGTTCCGCGATGTCAGACGGGTCACTCCTTCGGAACTGGTGGCTTGGATGAAAGATGTGAATCGGCCACCTCCGCTGTTGATCGATGCCCGGGCCCCTGATCAGTTCGCCCTGAGTCACATCGACGGTGCGGTGAATATCGATCCGGCTCAACCCGATCTCGCCCAGCTCGAGCATGTCCGTCGGGATCTTCCGCTGGTGGTGTATGATGGTCCCGGGGCGGTCGGCGCCGCGATGGTCAGGGGGCTGGTAGCCGCCGGCTTCAGCCGGGTTTCCAACCTCGATGGCGGGCTCTTCCGCTGGGTCAACCAAGACCATCCGATCGTGAACGACAAGGGTCCCGCCACCAAGGTGACCCCGCTCAACTGGGGCTGGGGCCGACTGCTCAAGTCGCGATATCACCCGTGACCCTGCGGTGGGCCGGCACGGCGATCTCCGGGCTGGTGCTGAGCAGTCTGATCTATCTCAGTCTCTTTCCTCCCGGACCGATTCCCCCGATCGGTCCTCTGCTGGATCCGGTGCACGGCGCCTGGGGAACTGCCCGCTCCGCAGAACTTCCCGAAAAGTCCCACGGCACAATTCCCGGCCTCACCGGCACGGTCGACGTTCGCTATGACGACCGGGGTGTGCCGCACATCTTCGCCATCTCAGATGGCGACGCAACCCGGGCCCTGGGCTACGTGGTTGCCCGCGACCGGCTCTTTCAGTTGGAGATGCAGGCGAGGGCAGGGGCCGGCCGACTTACCGAGATAGTGGGCCCACTGGCCTTGCCGCTCGACCGGGAGATGCGCCAACTGGGCCTCCCCGATGCGGCCCGGCGCAAGCTCGCAACCTTGCCACCGGGAGAATTGGCAATGCTGCAAGCTTTCGCCGACGGGGCCAACGCCTGGATCGACAGCCACCGTTCCGAAATTCCACTGGAGTATCTCCTGCTGGGTCGGAAGCCGGAGCGCTGGTCGCCCATCAACAGTCTCCAGTTACTCGGTCGAATGGGTTACACCCTGGCTCACAGTGATCTCGAGTCGCTTCACTCCGAAGCAGTGACGTTAGTGGGCCAGAGCGCGGCCGATGCACTCTATCCAGTTCAGAGTCCCATCCAGGAACCGCTGCAACCCAATGGTCAAAGGAGCCCCCGTTTCGCGGACCTACGCCTCCCCTCACCCGAGAGGGCGACGGCAAGGTCCAGTTCCCGGGTCGATGAGAGCGATCCGGGATTTGACGCTCTCGGGTCTGACAACTGGGCTGTGGCTCCCGTCCGAACCGCGGCGGGTCATGCCTTGCTCGCCGGCGATCAGCATCTGGACCTGACCCTCCCGGCCATCTGGTACGAAGTCCAGATGTCGGTGGCCGGTTCACTCGACGCTTACGGTGTCACCATCCCCGGTGCCGCCAGCATCGTACTGGGGTTCAATCGGGACATTGCCTGGACCGCAACCAATACTGAAGCCGATGTGCTGGATCACTACGCCGAGGTGGTGGACGATCAGGAGAATCCCACCAGGTATCAGGTCGACGGGGCCTGGCGTCCGCTTCGAGTGGAGATCGAACGCTATCTCGGTCCCCGGGGCCGGCTGATCGCCACCGATACCCAGCGGTTCACCCACCGGGGTCCACTCAATCGCCGGGCCCACGGCTGGGAGTCGACTCGCTGGACGGTGCTGGAGGCGGGAGACGAGTCGTTATCGCTCAACGGCGGGATGAGGGCGAAGAACGTGGCCGGCTACTTCGACTCGATGGCCGGCTTCCGGGCTCCGGCTCAAAATTTTCTGGTCGCCGATCGGGAGGGTGCTATTGCGATCCGGTCCACCGGCCGCATCCCGCTCCGCCCCGGCGGTCGAGGCGACGTCATGCAGCAGGGTGACCAGTCGGCCAACGACTGGACCGGCGATTGGAAACTGACCGAACTGCCCCAGTCGATTCGGCCGGCCCAGGGCTACCTGGCTTCGGCCAATCAGCAGCCGATCGACCCCCTGGTCGATCCCCGTTACCTCGCGGCTAACTGGCTGGCGCCATGGCGCGCCATCCGGATCAACCAGCTGCTTCGATCGGACAGCCTGGTCACCCCTGACGCCATGCGGCGGTTTCAGACCGATCCCGGCAGCCCAATGGCCGACTGGTTCGTGCCGGCTTTTCTGGCCGCGGGGCGGAAGCACTCGAACAACCCGTCGATCCGGCGGGCGACCGAGCTGCTGGCGCAATGGGACCGGCGTTACACGCTCGATAACACCCGGGCAGTGCTGTTCGAAGCGGCCATGCGACAACTGCCGAAACTGCTGTGGGATGAGCTGGGTGGAAACATCGCGCCGCCGAGCAGCTCGGTCACGGCGATGCTGCTGCGCGATTCAGCCAGCGTCTGGTGGGATGATCGCCGTACTGAGCAGGTGGAAGACCGGGATCGTTTACTTGCCCGGGCCCTGGATGACGGCTTGCAGGAGGTGCTCAAGAGCCGTGGTGAGCCGGACGCCGGTGGCTGGCGCTGGGACCGGATCCGTTACGCCAACATCTACCACCTGCTCCAGATTCCCTCGCTCTCTGCTCTCAGAGTGCCGGTTCAGGGTGGGCAGTCGACTCTCAATCCTTCGAGTGGACGGGGGACCTTCGGCCCCAGCTGGCGCATGGTGGTCGAGTTGGGCACTGAAGTGAAAGCCTGGGGCACTTACCCGGGAGGGCAGTCGGGCAATCCGGCGAGCTCGCGTTATCTCACCGGCCTGGCCAAGTGGCGGGATGGAGAGCTCGACTCGCTCCGTTTTCCCCGCCGCGCCACTGAGCTGGGTGTGCATCAGGTCAGCGTCTTGACCCTTTCGCCGGCAACGAAGCAGTGATCGAGCTGCTGCTGCTTTCGCTGCTGTTCGCGCTCGCGACCTGGCTGGGCGGGTGGTGGACCATCATGGCCATTGCGGCGATCTGGTCTCTCTGGCGGCGCCGGTCCGCCTGGCGAGCTGGTCTGGCAGCCGGGTTGAGCTGGACTGCGCTGCTCACCTTGATCCCTCTCGACCCGCTGTTGCGTTTGGCTCCCCGGCTGGGCGGAGTCATCGGCTTGCCTGGCTGGGCCATGCTCCTGGTACCGCCGCTGTTTGCCTTTCTCTTGGCCTGGAGTGCGGCGAGGGTTTGTCGAAACCACGTGAAACGTGAAACGTAAAAAGTGAAACGGCCTCAAGCTGGGCACTTTTCACATTTCACTTTTCACGTTTCACGCTTTTCATTATCCCGGCGACTTCATTGCAAAAGTGATCAGGGTACCAGAAGGGTCTCGCACCGAAAACTCATCCATCCCGTAGAAGGTGGTGTGCCGGTCAACCACTCGCGCCACGCCCT
>CAZOES010000125.1:0-13073 GCA_964578865.1 uncultured Gemmatimonadaceae bacterium
CCGGGGCCGAGCCGGCGGCCGAGAATCATGCGCTGCTGAGTAATGGCGGGCGCTACACTGCGATTGCCTTACCGGAGAAGGATGGGTCAGGCGCCGATCTCAAGGTAGTCCGCGACGAGTTGGTACCGGGCAGCGGGAAGGCCCAGGTCCGGGTCATTCACGCCGCTCCGGGCGTTGGAGAGATGGACGTCTTCATCGACGGTCAGAAGGACGCCCTGTTCTCGGGAGTCAATTACTCCAGCGAGGCCGGGTTCAAGGAGATCGATCCGGTGGCCGGAACCGTGGAGATTCGTTCGGCCGACTCACACAAGCGGGTGGTGTCGCTGAGGAACGTAAAGTTTGAAACCGGGAAGAGTTACACCATCGTGATCGCCGGCTCGCCAATGAGCAAGGTCGAGGCGATCACCTTCAATGATGCGCTCACTCCCGGCGCGCCGGCAAACAACTAGGCTGATAAAGGGGAGTTGTAGCAGAACCAAAGGCCGCGGTCTCGCTGAGACCGCGGTCTATTGCTTCACTAGACGGGCTTTCTACCCTGGATTACCCGGACCACCACCACGACAACTGCCAACACCAGCAGGACGTGAATGAAACCGCCAAGGGTGTAGCTGCTCACCATACCCAGCAGCCAGAGCAGCAGCAGCACGACCGCAATCGTCTCCAACATAGATCACTCCTGAGAGAGAGTCCTTCACACACGTGAGCGGCTGGCTTTCAGCATTCCCGCTACAATCAGCAGCACCCCAGCCGCGACGGCTGCCAGTCCCATTACAAGTCGCATTCCGTACTCCTGAAACGCAAAAGGGACGGTGCGCCGGATTGCGAGTCCGATACACCGTCCACTGATGAGGCGTGCCCTCACCCGTCACGGATCCCCTTGCGGGGTAGATGTCGCTTCACTGCCCTGCAGCTTCTACGCTGCGAGAATATGGCGAGGGTGGTTGAGTACCACTGTGCGATTTGACCATTGGGGCCGGCTCTCACACCCGCGTTAGAGTCGGCGCTGCATCTGCGTGGGTGCTGCATTCCGCGATCTTGCTCGGCCACATGAAGATCCATACGTTCGCTCCGTCGACCGCGGACCGGCCCAGCTGACTACCGGCAACCTCGTCGCGAAGCGATGGATCGCGCTTTGAGATGGAGGCGTTGGCTCTCCCCGCAGGGGGAAGGCACACGTCTCCATCGGTTTTTCTATCCCCACTTACATGTGCTTCAAGGAGCAGTTATGGCCCTCAATGACATGCAGTCCCTTCTGGTGGAACAACTGCGCGATCTGCTCAGCGCGGAGAAGCAGCTGGTCCAGGCCCTGCCCAAGATGGCCAAAGCGGCCCAGTCCCCCGATCTCCAGCAGGCGTTTCAGGATCATCTCGAGGCGACCCAGAACCACGTAACGCGGCTGGAACAGGCCTTCGCCCAGATCGATGAGACCGCCCGGGCCAGGAAATGCAAAGGAATGGAAGGGCTGATCCTGGAAGGCTCGGAGATGATCGAGGAGAAGGGCCAGCCGGACGTGAAGGACGCCGGATTGATCGCGGCGGCTCAGCGGGTTGAGCACTACGAGATCGCCGCCTACGGCACGGTGCGTTTCATGGCCCACCAGCTCGGTCTCGAGGGTGTAGTCCAGCTGATGGATGCCACCCTGGATGAAGAGAAGGAAGCCGATCGTCTGCTGAGCGAGCTCGCCGAAAGCCGGGCCAAGGCGGGGGCTGCCGAGGCCGACGAACATGAACCGAGCGAGATGGAGGAAGACCAGGAGGATCAGTCCGACAGTCCAGGCAGCGACAGCAGACCCCGCTCCGGCGGGCACCAGCGTGCACCGGCACGCAGCGGCCGCCAGACGGCCGATTGATTCATCGTACGATTGACATCACTTACCAACACTCGGGGAGCTTACCGATGAGACCGAATGGAGGGAGGGTGAGGTAACCTTGACCGGTACGGTCGACAGCCGGGAAGCCAAGCGTTACGCCGAAGAAGCAGTGGAGAACTGCTTCGGAGTGAAGGACGTCGAGAATCGGCTCAAGGTGAAGAAAGAGATTACCAGCGGCAGAGAGAGCGGCAGCGGATGGGGCAGCGAGATCGACACCTCGCGGACTTCAATGACTTCCCGACCCGGCGAGACCGGTCAGGGCACCACGATGGGTGATGTCCGCCGCGGAGCCGGGAGTCCGGCGGGATCGAAGTCGTAAGACGTGAGACGTGAGACGGGTCGTGGCTTGGCAGCACGTCTCCCGTCTCACGTCTCCCATTACGACGCCAATTCCAGACTCACATGGATCGACTTGTACGTCGGGGTATTGCTCTCCGCTGCTACACTCCCGATCGGCACCAGCACATTGGCTTCCGGGTAATACGCCGCCAATGAGCGGCGAGGAATCTGATACGAGACCAGCTGGAACCCCCGGGCTTTGCGTTTCTCCGCCCCGAAATGGCTGGTGATGGTGACTCGCTGACCGGCCTGCCATCCCCGGGCCGCCAGATCATCCGGGTTCATGAACAGCACCCTGCGCCCACCATGAACGCCCCGGTAGCGGTCGTTGAGGGCATAGACTGTAGTGTTGAACTGGTCGTGGCTCCGGATGCTCATCAGCAGGTACTGCTCGGGGCGTAGCTGGTGCTGAGAAATTGGTGCCACACTGAAATTGGCCTTGCCATTCTGAGTGACGAACCGGCGCCTGGCCGCCGGATTGGGCAGATGAAATGGTCCCCCCGCGATCCGGTTGTTGAAATCCTCAAATCCCGGGATCACCCGGCTGATGTGGTCTCGAATCCGGCTGTAATCGGCGGCCAGACCGGCCCAGTCGATCTTCGAGCGAGTTCCCACCGTGGCCTGGGCCATTCCAGCGATGATGGCAACCTCACTTCTGAGTTCGGTGGAGGCCGGATCGAGATGGCCGCGGGAAGGGCTCACCACACTCATCGCATCTTCGACGGTGACCGAGCCGGATGGGTCCCGCTCCGAGCGACCCAGGCAAGGCAGCAGCAGCGCCTGCCGGCCGGTGATGAGGTGACCCCGGTTGAGGGTGGTCGCGATCTGAACAGTGAGCCGGCAGCGGCGCAGCGCGGCCGCGGTGCAGACGGTATCCGGTGATGCCGAAAGGAAGTTGCCGCCCAGGGCGACGAAGACGTTGATCTCCCCGTCGTGCATCGCGGTGATGGTGTCGACCACATCGTGGCCACTCTTGCTCGGCGGCTGGAACCCGAATTCCCGGGCCAAGGCATCGAGGAACGGCTGGGTGGGCCGCTCCCAGATTCCCATGGTGCGATCGCCCTGGACGTTGGAGTGGCCCCGGACGCAGCAGGTGCCGGCGCCGGGCCGCCCGATGTGCCCGCCGAGCAGTACCAGATTCACCAGCATCCGGATGGTGGCCACTGCATCCTTGTGCTGGGTGAGACCCATCGCCCAGCAGGAAATCATTCGCTTGGACGAGGCAATCACTTTACCGGCCGCTTCGATCTCTTCCCGCGACACCCCGCAGCCATCAACGATTTCGGTCCACGAGGTATTGTGAAGGTCCTGCTCCAGCTCCTCGAAGCCGCTGGTGCAGGTTCGAATGAACTCGTGGTCCAGCACTCCGCCGCGGACTGACTCCTCGGCCAGCAGGACCTTCATGAGACCCTTGAAGAGCGCGATATCGCCATTGATGCGGACCGGTAGATGGATATCGGCCAGCGGCTCGCCGTTGCTCAGCAGACTGGCTGCAAAGCGAATCGGGGATTTGTACTCATCGGGGTTGGGATCGGTGAAACGGAGAAAGCCGGTCTCCGCCAGAGGATTGATGGCGATGATCCTGGCCCCGTGCTTCTTGGCATGCTCCAGCGAGGTGAGCATCCGGGGATGGTTGGTTCCCGGGTTCTGTCCCACGATCAGGATCAGGTCACACTGCTCGAAGTCATCCAGGCTGACCGTGCCTTTGCCGACACCCAGGCTCTCGACCAGGGCGGTGCCGGAGGACTCGTGGCACATGTTGGAGCAGTCGGGGAGGTTGTTGGTCCCGAACTGCCGGACGAAGAGCTGATAAAGGAAAGCGGCCTCGTTGCTGGCCCGGCCCGAAGTGTAAAAGGCGGCTCGATCGGGATGATCCAGCCCGTTCAGCTCGTTCCCGATCAGGAGAAAGGCTTCTTCCCAGCTGATCGGCCGGTAGTGGGCATCGCCTTCGCGGCGGAACATCGGCTGGGTAATCCGGCCCTGCTCTGTGAGCCAGGCATCCGACTGGGTGGCCATCGCGTCGACCGACCATTTGGCGAAGAATTCCGCATCGACCCGCTTGCGATTTCCCTCGGCGGCCATCGCCTTGCCGCCGTTCTCGCAGAACTCGAAGCGGTGCCGCTGGCCATCGGGTGCAGGCCAGGCGCAGCTCTGGCAGTCGAAGCCGGTTTTCTGATTGACTCGGAGAAAAGTCTTCAGGGTCCGGCCCAGTCCCATGCGGGGCACGGCGAATCGGAAAGTATTAAGGATGGCCTTGAGACCGGCCGCCGTCGTAGCCGGCTTGCTGATTTCAGCGGGAGTGCGTTCGATGGCCGGCTGAGCCAGCAATGCCAGCGTTTCGGCCTGTGCGGTGGCTTCGCAGGAACGCTCGATTGCAGCGCGCATCCCGCTGGACACCGGGAAGGTTCCCGATGGACGGGGCGCGTGAGTCGGGAAGAACCCTTCGGCGAGGAGTGAGTAAGGATCTTCCTCCGTGGTATTGTATGTGGTGGCGGTTCCGTCGTTGTCAGTCATCTCTGAGTCCTGGGTCCGGGGCAACTCCTCCGTTCTTATTGTACTATGACGTGCCCGGTTTAGGACTTATCCGATAGGGTTATCCGGTCCGGCGAGGCCCGGGAGCTTGGCCCAAAGGCATGTCCTTGATTAGCTTACCGCCCCGCCAAGTGGATCAGGCAGGACTGGACAGGTGTCCGAGTGGCTGAAGGAGCCGGTCTCGAAAACCGGTAAACCCGCAAGGGTTTCGAGGGTTCGAATCCCTCCCTGTCCGTACTAAAAGGAAGGGTGATCGGCTCGGGCAGGGATGTCCGGTTGCCGCTCACCCTTCAGCCGTTCTTCGGCCCTCCGGATTCAGTCTTTCGCCCTAACAGACCGATAGTTCGGGGCATGTGCCCCGCGGTGGCGATGGCAACCATTCCCTCTGCCGACCAATTCACCGGCTGCCTCCTCGGCCTGGCGCTAGGGGATGCCCTTGGCGCGCCGGTCGAAGCCTTCCCACCGGAAGAGGCTCAACGTTACATCGAGCGGATTTCGGAGAAGGAACCGCCGGCCTCAGCCGCCGGCGGGAGAGCCTTCGGCCAGGTTACCGACGACACCCAGTTGGCTCGCGAGCTGCTGCTCAGCATCAGCGAGAAGGGTCACTTCGATCCCTCCGCCTTCGCCCGCCGGCTGCTCGACTTGGTTGCCTCCGGCCGGCTGGTCGGCGGTGGACCGGCGACGATCGGCGCCGTCAAACAGCTTGCGTCGGGCATGGCGTGGCACGAAGCCGGGATGCCGGCCCCCTACGCTGGGAACGGTGCCGCGATGCGGGCCGGTCCCCTGGGGCTGATCTTCGCGCGTGATCCGCGGGGACTCACTCGCGCGGCGGTCGACCAGGCCCGGGTCACTCACCATGATTCGCGGGCTGTTGCCGGAGCAGTTGCCGTGGCATGGGCCGTCGCGATTGCGGCCCGGCGGGAATCGATCGAGCCGATAGCGTTCCTCGAGGAAATCGCCCACGCCATGGAGCCGGTGGACGCCGGCTTCGCCCGCAAAGTGGAGGGGATCCGGGAATGGATGGACCTGGCCCCGCAAGCCGCCGTGCGGGGTCTGGAGGCCCAGGGCCTCGAGCCCGAGTCGCTCACCGGCTGGCACGGCATCTCATCGTTTGTTGTTAGCAGTGTCTGCTGGAGCCTCTACTCATTCCTCCAATCACCCGACCGTTTCTGGGATGCGGTACGAGTGGCCATTCAGGTCGGTGGCGATACCGATACCCTCGGTGCCATGACCGGGGCCATGAGCGGCGCTCGGCTGGGTATCGCCGGGTTACCGGAGGCCTTCCTGCCCACCATCACTGACGCCGGTACCTGGCCTGCCGAGCAGCTGGCTGAGCTGGCCCGGCGGATCCACCAGCTGGCAATTGCCGGGAGCCTGGGCGGCTACCAATGAGTCCGCGTGCGATCGTTGCCGCAGTTCTCGCCCTGGGAATCGCAGCGACACTCCTGATCTACCGGCTTACCGACCAGAAGGCCGGCCAGGTGATGACCGATGACTTCGATCGGATCGCCGCCGAAGCTGCATTGCGACTGGAAGCGAGGTTGCATGGCTTCGAGGAAGCCCTGCATGCCAGTGCCGGGTTTGTGATGGGTTCGGACCAAGTGACGCCGGAGGAATGGCGGCGCTTTGAGGTCACGTTGCAGGTCAGGAGGCTGCTGCCGGGAGCCACCGAGATCGCCTACCTGACCATGACTCCCGGCGACTCAGGCGCCGGTCAGGCGGCAGCCGAAGCCTGTCGCACCGGGCAGATCGCTGCCTATCCGGTGAACGCTCCCAAGGGCGGCCGCTCGGTAGTGCTGCTGCGGGCGGTTTACCGGGTGAAGGCCAGGGCCCTGGCCTCGGTCGCTTGTGGCGACAGTCTCGCCGGTCTGGTCATGCTCCGGTTCAGCCCAGCCACGCTGACCCAGTCGCTCAGCGTAGAGCAGCATCCTACCGCGGTGTATCGGCTGGCGCTGCGCGGCGATCTCGAGAAGCCGATAGTTGACCCGGATCAGGAGAAGGGCGCCCAATTCAGGGCGATTCCGTTCTGGTTCGCCGGCCGCGACTGGCTGCTGACCCTGCGCAGCCTTCCCCTGTTCGATCAGCGGCATGCCCGCCGGTCGGCGGGAATCGTGCTGCTGGCCGGGCTCATCATTACCGCTCTGGCCGGAGCCCTGGCCGGCTCTGAGGCCCAGCGCCGCCGACTGGCCCGGGAGGCCGTCAGCTCGATGCAGCTTCGGCTGGAGACCACCACTTCGGAACTGGGTCAGAGCACCGCCCACTCCCGTGAGGTAGAAGGCCGCCTGGCCGGCCTGATCGATTCGGCGATGGACGCGATTCTCAGCCTGGATCAGCGGGGAAGAATCCAGTTACTCAACCCCGCCGCCGAGCGGATGCTCCGTTGCTGCGCCAGCGATGCCATCGGTCAGCCGGTCACCCGGCTGTTCCCTTCGGCGACCCGCGAACTGTATCAGCAGGAGATGATGGCCTTCGCCGGGGGAGCCACCCAGCGCTGCATAGGGGTCGGCAACCCGGTGATCGCCCAGCGGTTTGATGGGGAAGAGTTTCCCATCGAGGCGACCCTCTCGCTGGCCGGGACTGGTGAAAACCAGAGCTACATCATGATTGTCCGGGACGTCTCCGACCGGCTGGCCACCGAACAGGAGCGGCGCCTGCTGGAGGCCCAGCTGCGCCAGTCGCAGAAGATGGAAGCCATCGGCACCCTGGCCGGGGGCATCGCCCACGACTTCAACAACATTCTGGGCTCGATCCTGGGGAACGCCGAGCTGGCCGATCAGGACCTGCCGGAGGGTCACAGCGCGAGGGAGTTTCTCTCCGAAATCAGCCGGGCCGGCGAGCGAGCCCGCGATCTGGTCCGGCGGATCCTTGGCTTTACCCGCCAGCAGGACCAGCTGCGCAAATCGCTGCGGCTGGAGCAGGTCGCCGAGGAAGTTGCCCAGATGGTCCGGGCCGGCTTGCCAGCCGCCATCGATGTGACCCTGACGAGCGGAACCGATCTGCCGCCGGTCCTGGCCGATGCCAGCCAGATGCACCAGGTCCTGATGAATCTGGTCACCAATAGTGCGCAGGCCATCGGCGACAAACCCGGTTCGATTCGACTGACCCTGCGCCGGGTCGTCGCAGGAAGCGATACCTCGCTCCCGGTGGCGCTGGTGGCGGGGGACTGTCTCGAGGTGGCGGTCAGCGACAGCGGTGCCGGGATGGGGCCGGGAGTGCTGGAGCGGATGTTCGATCCCTTCTTTACCACCAAGCCGGTGGGGCAGGGAACCGGTCTCGGTCTATCGGTCGTGCATGGGATCGTACAGCAGCATGATGGGGTGATTCGAGTGAGCAGCGCGCCCGGTCTCGGCACCACCGTTCGGGTGCTGCTGCCCGGTCTGGGAGAAGAGCCCGAGACCCCGATCACCGAAGCGCAAGCGGTCTCCACCGGTCATGGCGAACGGATCCTGCTGGTGGACGACGAGGAAGCCCTGCTCCTGATGAACGCCCGGATTCTCCGCCGGCTGGGCTACTTCCCGGTTACCGCCAACGGGCCGGGCCACGCCCTGAGGATGATCGAAGAAGGGCAGGAAATCGACCTGGTGCTGACCGATCTGACCATGCCGGGTATGTCCGGCATCGAGCTGGCGGCCCGGCTCCTCAGAATAAAGCCCGAACTGCCGATAGTTCTGCTAACCGGCTACGGCCTCGCCTCATCGCCGGAGGAGCTGCGGGCGCAGGGAATTCGGGCAGTCCTGCCGAAACCGGTTGCCATTCGCGCTCTGGCAGAAACCCTGGCCGCGGCGATCCCGGTGCATGTCTAGCATACTGGTGGTGGACGACGACGATCAGTTCCGCCGGATGGTTCAGCGGACTCTGGAGCGGGCCGGATTCGAGGTCCGGGCCGCGGCCAATGGTCGTCAGGCCCTGCAGATCTTCACCGAGCACGGCGCCGATCTGGTTCTCACTGACCTCATCATGCCGGAATGCGAGGGACTGGAGACGATCGTAGCGCTCCGCCGCCTCTGGAAGACCCCCCGCATCATCGCGATGTCCGGCGGCGGCCGAGGCTCGGCCGAAGAGTATCTCGGAGCCGCCCGGGTACTGGGGGTGGGGACCACTCTGGCGAAACCGTTTGCGACGAAGGACCTGCTGTCGGCGGTCAGATCGGCCTTGGCGTAGGAACAACGTGAAGCGTGCAACGTGAAAAGTGAAACGTGGGAAGTGGATTGGCTAGATCCTACTCTCCACTTTTCACTTTTCACTTTTCACGCAGTTACTACTCCTTCAGATTCCCCCGAAGTTTGGCTAGATCCAGCAGCGGCATCCCACCCTCGGTCGGCACCATGATGATCAGGTTGGATGATCCCTTCATGTCGTGCAGGACCTCGAGATACTGCTTGGTCAGCGCCTCCGCCGTCAGCGTCTGATTCAACAGCCTCTGCTGGTCGCTCTGGAGCCGAGCCACTTCCACCCGGTGCCGCTCGGTCTGGATCTGCTGCTCCTGGGCGATCTTGTTATTGATCGCCTGGACTACCTGCTCGGGTGGCTGCAGATCCCTCAGGAAGAAGGCGGTCACTTCGGCGATGCGGAAGGGCGCCCCGCCGGCCCGCGGCTGGGTGAACAGCGCGCTGTCCACTTCGGCCTGCATGGCGTTGGCGATCTCCGTGCGCTTGGAGATGTCGTTGATGGAGAATCGCACCATGCCGTCACGCACACCGTTGCGAATGGCGTTGTAGACGATGGAGTGGATCTGTTCTTCGGTGCCGATCTCGGTGAAAATCCGCGGTGCATCGATCGGGTTGATCTGCCAGCGCAGTCCCGCATCGACCGACATGCCCATCTGTTCGCTGGAGAGGGCGGCGATCGCCTCGACCTGGTCTCCCGCCTGGGGGAACTGCTCTTCCCGGGTGGAATAGCGCTCCACCGAAGACCATGGCGCGACCATGTGGATCCCGGGGAGCAGTGGCGCCGGGTCGACCGTGCCGAAGGCGTGCTTGACGCCGACCTGGCCCGGTTCGATCACGACCACCAGCGCGCCCAGCATCAGCAGGATGCCGAGGGCGCTGAAAGCCAGGGCAAAGGCCCGGAGAATGCCGGACGCTTTTGGCGCGGACGAGCCCGACCGCGCCACCATCATGAAGAAGGAAATCAGCAGCAGGACACCGCCCATGACGAGCTTGCCCATCGAGACCCCTCAGTTGTGTAGTAGGTGATTGAAGCTAAGGCCGGAATGTCACAGCGGATAGCGGGAGGTCATTTCTTCGTCTTCACGATCTGGCGGGTGATCGGGTCCCAGCGCCACCGCACCGTGTGACCGTCCAGGACTACACCACCAAGACTCCGCCGAATACCCTGGAGCTCGACCCGATCCTTGCGGCCCTCGAGTGTTTCTCGGCCGAGTTGAGTGATTTGGGCCGGATCGCGCAGACTCCGGTCAGCTCCGAGGTCCACCAGCCGATTCTCGCCCCAGCCCAGCCGCCCCAGGATGCCGTAGAAGCTCATGTCGCCCATGAAAACCCGCTCCTCTCGCTGTTGCAGCGCAGGAAACAGCTCATGGGGCAATGTGGGACGGTCGCGGAGCAACTCGAGGATGGTTCGCTCGGTGCGGCTCAGTCCGGTCCCTACGGCGGGGTACTCTTCGAAGAACCGCTGCAGTGCTCCGGCGAGGAAGGGAAGGACGCGGGTATCGCCCTGCCAGATCTCGAACAGTTTTTTCGGTGTTGAAGTGAGGTAGGCGTCCCAGGTCCGCTTTCCCAGCTCGAACTGCTCCTTGGTCACCAGCCGTCGATGGGGAAAGAGACTGGCCAGTTGCGCCCCATTCAGTTGTCCCAGTCCGTGAAAGGGCACCACCCCGGGGAATTCGCCGATGCATATCAACGATACCTTCGGGTGCCGGTGGCTGGTAAACCAGGCCAGGTGACGGATCAGCAGCAGCTGGTCGTGGAGGTCGTGCTCCAGCCAGATTACCACCTCGTCGTGGGAAGGGGCGCTCTCGAGGGCCTCGTCCCACCGACGCGCCATGGCGATCAGCTTCGGTTCTTCCCTGTCGCTGGCGGCGAAATACCGAGCCCGTGCTTCGATCTCCTCCCACCGCGGTACGCCCTGGAAAAGCGACTCCGCCCGGAAATGGGGACCCTCCCACAACACGTCACCCCATACGCGGGCATCTCCCGGTAACCCGGATTCCTCCATGCTGGGAAGCACCGCATCGCCATTCAGCAGATGCAGCATGCTACTCCTCGGCTGAGCCGAGCAGATCGGATGGAGTGGCTCGGGTAACCCGGAAGGCGGGAATCAGGACACCGCCGATGGTCGAGACGAAGAGCAGCGAAGCGAGGCCGGCGAACAGAGGCAGGCTCCAGGTCTCGATATCTCGGATGGTGCTGGCCAGGGAATCCCAGATCGGCGGGCCGAAATAGAATCCGAAGCCGGTTCCGATTGCTGCGACCACGATGGCTTTGCGGAGAATCAGGCCGACCAGCTGCAGGTTGGAGGCTCCGACTGCGCGCCGTAGCCCAAGCTCGGGCTTGAGGGAGATCAGCCAGCTGCGCATCAGGCTCGCCGTGCCGACCGCTGCCATCAGCAGCATGGCGAATCCCAGAATACCGATCCGGAGGACGAACCACTCCATTTTACGGGATTCCCGGGCGACCATCGCGCCGGCGGTGGTGCGGGTCACTCGTGCGCCATCGACTCCGATCGCCTGGCTGATTGCCCGAGCTACTTCCTCCGGTGGCGAGGCCGACCCACCGCTTCTGATCAGAAGCTCGGCGCTTGCCGGGGGCCGCTGCAGCGCACTCAGGTAAACCGCGCGGATCGGCTGCAGTCGTCCACCCAGGGCTAACGAGCCCCGGTCATCCACAATGCCCACTACTTCGTACCACTGATCCGCTTCCTGGGTAACCCCGGGGGCATCCTGGATCCGGATCGAGCGTCCCAGCGGCTGGCCATACTGGAAGTAGTCGTTCGCCAGGCTCCGGCTCACGATGGCCACCCGTGGAGCGCCCACCGAATCCTGAGCATTGAAGGCTCGGCCGGCGACTACGCCCACCCCCAGGGCATGGAACGAATCGGCGCTCACGATCTGCTGGGTGACCGTCACCCGTTTGTACTTGGCCGGGATGGTTCCGTCGTAGCAGTTGCCGCAGTCGGTGGTGATCCGGTTGGTTGGACCGGCACCAATGGTCGCACCGGCATTGCTGAGGCTCACCCCGCTGTCGCTGTGGATCTGGCTCAGCAGGGCGGCATATCCAGTGGCCAGGGTTGAAGTCGAGCCCGACCCATTGGTCTCGATCTGATAGACCACGCCGGCGTTCGCGACTGCGGCAGGGCCATTGAGCAACCGCACCGCATGCTGCCACAGCAGCCCTCCGGCCACCATAGCGATGAGGCTCAGCCCGAGTTGCAGGGTAGGGAGCAGTAGCGGCACCGGCCGAACCGTTGATTCCCCCAGCACCTGCTTCCTGGCAAAGATCACCGGGAGCAGCATCGCGAGGATCAAGGGGCCGGTAGTCAGCAATGCAATGATCATGGCGACCCGCACACTGGTCGCCGCTGTCCCGTCGGGCCAGCCGCTGGTTGCAAGCCCGCCGCCACCGGCGCCGGCAAACCCCAGCAGAATGGCGACGGCACAGAGGGCGCCGGCCTCGAGCAGCAAGCCGGCGTAAAGAACCTTGCGACTGGCGCCGACTGCCCGCCGTACGCTCGTCTCACCGGTGCGCTGGCCGGCCCGGGTGGCCGCGAGAGCCAGCGCCGAGAGCAGCGCTACCAGCAGCGTGGCAGTCCCCAGTGAGCCGACCATGATGAAGAAGCTGCGGGTCCCGGTCTGTTCGATCCGGGAGGCAGGGAAGTAGTTGGGCCCGCCTTCGCCGGTGGGTGCCAGGGTCGCGATCGGGAGCGAGGTCTCAACCGCGCCATGCTGCCAGCGGGCGATCAACCCGAGGGGGAGAGTCACCCAGAAGGCGACCGTCACCAGCAGGGCGATGGTGACCGCGGTCCGGGGGTACATCTTGAGACCGTCGATCGCCGGCACCAGTACCGGCCGGAGCCGTTCCCCAAGCGTCCTGCGGGTCGAAGAGCGGGTCACTGGATCTCTCATTCTGGGGCTCACGGGATAGTGCGGTAAGCTTGGCTCCGGGGGAAGGACCGGCTATTTTCCCGCCCCCAACACCGGGACAGGTGCTCGAGTGGTTGAAGAGGCACGCCTGGAAAGCGTGTAACGGGTGCAAGCTCGTTCGAGGGTTCGAATCCCTCCCTGTCCGTCCTGCCTTTAGCCATTAGCCGTTAGCCATTAGCTGAAGCACTACTGGACGGCCGTCAGAAGGCACTGACGGCTGGAGCGAGAGCTAGC
>CAZOES010000126.1:0-1153 GCA_964578865.1 uncultured Gemmatimonadaceae bacterium
AGGGGCGGAAGGGGCGGAAGGGGCGGAAGGGGCGGAAGGGGCGGAAGGGGCGGAAGAGGCGGAAAAGGCGGAAGAGGCGGAAGGGCGGAAAACTGATCGATAATCGGGAGTCAAACCTCAACGGTAACCCTCGACCTTCCGCCTTTTCCGCCCTTTCCGCCTTTTCCGACCGCCTAGATCCAGATCTATCCCCGCCTAGTTCCGGATACTCTGGCCGTCCGAAGGCCCATCGCCTACTATCGATGTAAGCCTATACTGGACACCGAGTCTGACTGACGAGCTGCAGGACGTTCCACAGGTTCTCGCGGGGCGCTACGCCATCGAGCGACTGGTCGGCCGGGGTGGCATGGCCACCGTCTATCTGGCCCGCGACCTTCGCCATGTCCGCGACGTAGCGGTCAAGATCTTCCACCTGGAAAGCGAAGAGCCGGGCGAGGGTAGTCAGCGCTTCCTGCAGGAAATCCAGATCGCCGCCCGGCTGGCCCATCCCAACATCCTGCCGCTGCATGACTCGGGTGAAGCCGAGGGTCTTCTTTATTACGTGATGCCGTATGTGCCGGGGGAGACCCTCCGGCAGCGGATGGATCGTGAGGGGGCTCTACCGGTGGCGGACGCGCTCCGCATCGCCCGGGACATCGCCGATGCCCTGGCCTACGCCCACAGCCATGGGGTGATCCACCGCGATATCAAGCCGGAGAACATTCTTTTCATCTCCGATCACGCGGTGGTGGCCGACTTCGGCATCGCCCGGGCCATCAGCGCTGGTGGTTGGGAAGAATGGAAACTCCAGGGTCCCGTCGGCACTCCTACCTACATGAGCCCGGAGCAGGCCCGGGGCGGTTCCCGGGTCGACGGCCGGAGCGACGTCTACAGCCTGGGCTGCGTGCTCTATGAGATGCTCACCGGCGAGCCGCCCTTCCGGGGCAGCACGCCGGAGGAAGTGGTAGTCCAGCATCTCGAGTCGGAGCCGCTGCCGGTACACACTCGGCGACCCGCGCTGACCAAGGAACTGCAGGTGGCGGTGGGGAAGGCGCTCGCCAAACACCCGGCCGACCGCTACCAGACCGCCCAGCAGTTTGCCGACGCCCTGGCCCGGCTCCAGGCCGGTCAGGCGACGGAAGAGGCGATCGCCTCTGGTCAGGCTGGGCCGGCC
>CAZOES010000126.1:1163-4619 GCA_964578865.1 uncultured Gemmatimonadaceae bacterium
AGCCCGGTGACTCATGGATTCGTCGCTGGGCCTGGCCTGCAACCGCCGCAGTCGGTTTTGCGATCGCCAGCATCTGGAGCATCGGATTCAGGACCACCAAGCTCGACCCGGGGCTGGTCTACGTCTCACAGCTGGTTCATCGGGAGGGAGTGCCTGCCGAATTTGGCTCGGAGCAGTGCGCCCGGCTGCTCTACGATGCCTTGTCCCAATGGAAGGATGTGCGGGTGGTCGATCGCTTCTGGGCTCAGGACCAGGTCGCTCGCATCGACGGCACCCCGACGCTCAACGATCAGCTGCAGATCGCCCGGCGGATCGGGGCCGGACGGATGCTGGGCGGAGAGGTCTATACCTGGGGCGATTCGGTCAAGGTCCGGGGCGTCCTCTACGACGTGGGCCATGGCCCCGAGCCGATCAACGAGAAGATCGTGGTCATTGCCCGGGGTGATCTGGCCCAGGCCGAGCAGCGGATCTACCAGCTGGCCGACTCGCTGATCCTACCCGGTCCTCACGAGGCCATTGCGGCATTGGGTCTGGCCGGCACTCGCCGGATCGAGGCCTGGCGCTCCTACGACTCAGCCCACAGTGCCCTGGCGGAGTGGGATCTCGATGGGGCCGCGACGCGCTTCAGGGCTGCCCTGCAGCGCGATCCCCAGTACGCCCTGGCCCATTACTGGCTGGCCCAGACCATGGACTGGCAGGGGGAGGATGCGTCGAGCTGGCGGGATGATGTCGCGGCCTCGCTGGAGCCGGGTGCCGGGTTGCCGGCCAGCGAAACCGAGCGGGCCCAGGCGCTGCTGTCCCTGGCGGAAGGGCGCTTCCAGGATGCCTGCAAGCAGTACGACGCGATGGTGAAGCGCGACACCCTGGATTTCCAGGGCTGGTACGGGCGGGGCGAGTGCAAGCGGATGGATCGGGCGGTGATTCGGGATGCGAAGAGTCCGGGCGGGTTCCGGTTCCGGGCCAGCTATCACGCCGCATTGGGTGACTATGAACGGGCATTGAGGACCGTCCCGTCCACTCACCGGGCATTCCGGGGTGCCGCGTTCGATCGGCTCGCCAAGTTGTTCTTCATTGAGACCACCAGGATACGGCCCGGGTACCTCGAGAACACCGATTCCCTGGTGGTGGGGGCCTTCCCATCGCTTGAGGGGGATACTCTTGCCTTTGTCCCCTATCCCATCCTTCAAGTCACACGTCATGAAGGTGCCGCTGCTCCCGCGACGCTGCTGGCAGCCATCAGCCGAAATCAGGCTCGGGTTGCTCGAGTTGCGGCTGAGTGGGCCAAGGCATACCCAAACTCCTCCTCGGCCCTCGTTACCCTGGCCCGGATTCAGGAGCTGCAAGGCAAGCTAAGTGGCCCAGACACCACTCAGAATTCGGCTCTGCACGTGTACCATCGCGCCCGGTTTGTAACAGCTGACACCGCGAGCAGACTCGAGGCGGGTATAGGCGAAGTCCGGGTTCTGGTTAAGCTGGGCAACTACGCTGGGGCGCGTTTGATGGCTGATACCCTGCTCGCCGGTGCCGACAAGGCCGACGGTATCACGGCCGGCTGGCTCGCAGGGCTGGCAGCACTCACCGGTCGGCCATTCCTCGCGGCGGATCTCGCCCGGCGATCCGGGTCGTCGCTGGAACTCCTCACCACCAGCGGCGAGCAACTGGTGCTGCCGGCGACGATCAAAGGCAGTGCCTTGGCCTACATGACCCTTGCTTCATTCCAGTCGCCGGTCGACTCGCTGCGGGCTGCGGATCGCCGGTTGCTGAGCCAGATCGAGACGGCCGTAGACAAGCGGGGACGGGCGGCAGCGGTGAACGCGACGGTCGCAATTCCTCGGGCGCTTGCCTACCCAGTCATGGGTCCAGGTATGACGTATCAGGGCAATATCGGAGGTGACTATCTCCTCCAACTCCAAGCCGAACTCCAGCGGGGGGACACCGCCGCAGCCCGCCAACTCATTTCGGGGTCGGCCTCTACCGGCCGAGCCCTCCTGACCTCCGAGGTGCCGCTATACATTGTTCTCAGGGAATCGCAGGTCCTTCTGGCGCTGGGGGACACCGCGGGGGCCCGATCCAAGTTGGATCAGGCACTTGCCAGTCTTCCGGCAACAGGGCTTGAGTTAGTCGGGGCGCTTCCGCAGGCTTCTATCCCGACTGCCGCTGCCCTGTCCATGGCGTTGACTCTTGCCGCGGAGCTGGCCGATTCCCGCGGTGACAAGGCGGCTGGTCGTCAGATGGCGGTAGATGCTCTGGCCCTGATCGATCAGCGCAGCGAGCCTTTGCAGCCGACGATTGATCGACTTCGGAAGCTCAGTCAATAGTTTTTCAGCAGTAGCCACCCTCTCCCTGAGAACGCCTATGCGCCGCTTCAATCGTCGCCGGTTGAGCATTGCCTGCCTTGTCGGGCTGACGCTGTCTCTCGGCTGCGGACGCTCCCATCCGGGCTCTCCCGGCCCCACGCACGGGGGACCGCTGACCAAGGAACAGATTCAGAAACTCGGAGACAGCCGGACATTCCGTACTCGGCTTGGTGCATCCGCGCGCCAGATTCTTTCCCCCGATCGGGGCTCGACCAGTCGCGAATTCATCGTGATCCAGGTCAATCCAGATACAGCGAGCTACGCCCTGACTCCCGAGCAGATCTCCGCTGGTGCGGTGATTGGGCACTTTCAGAAACTGTCTGGCGGCAGTCTGCGGCGGTTCGGACTGGGAGAGAAAGACACTTCGTCCTACTGGTACGTCTATCAGGACAAGAGTGGCCAGTACATGGGGCGGTTTGTTTCCGAGAGCATGGACACGACCTATAGGATCGACTACGAGGTTCACGAGAAGCCGGAAGACGGCATGAGTCAGATAATCGAATGGAAGCAGGCTATTTCCCAGTTCGAGTATCTGGGGCCATTGAATTCGCCCAGCAATGACCGCAAAGGCAAGGGAGACGCGTTCCCCATGCCGCCCCTTGAAGAGGGTGCCGGCGGCTCCGTTTGGATCACCTGCGGCAAGCAGGGCTGCTGCACGATCGGCTGAAGCCAGCATTTGTAGCCAGGTCCCAGGGGCCCGTGTGACGCACGGGCCCTTGGCGCGTATTATCTCCGGTGATGTCCGACCAACCCCCTGTCCCCGACCTGACCCAGCGACTCCCCGGTCCGCTTCCGGCCCCTGAAACGGCCCCGCCGGAGCGCGCTCAGGACTGGTACCAGACCTACGGCCAGGCGGTCTATAGCTATGTCAGATTTCATCTTCCGTCGGCCGACGCGGCCGAGGACGTCACTTCTGACACCTTCCTGAAGGTGTTCCGGGCGGCCGACCAGTACGACCCCTCCAAGGGCCAGCCCCGCACCTGGATCTTCCGGATCGCCCAGAACACCCTGCGGGACCACCTCCGCCGCTCCCGGGTCCGAAAGCATGTGGCCCTGGGCAGCATGCGGGACCTCGCGGTGGACGCCCCCTCCCCGGAGG
>CAZOES010000126.1:4629-7768 GCA_964578865.1 uncultured Gemmatimonadaceae bacterium
AGGGACGAGCCGCGTCGAGACCGGCCCCGCCCGCCCCGAGGAGCGGCTCCTCTGGGAAGAGCAGGTCTCTCGCCTCCTCGAGGCCGTTACCGAACTGGGCGAGTCCGACCGGGAAATCATAAGTCTCCGCTACGGCAGTTCGATGGACACCGCCGCGGTCGCCGAGGTCCTGGGTCTGCGGGAATCGGCGGTGCGGACCCGGCTCTGGCGGGCCCTCACTCGGCTACGCTCTCTAATGGAAGAGGCCGAAGCGTGAGCCCCCGCGACAACGACGAGCTGGAACGCCAGCTCGAGAGTATTCGCTTCGAGCCTCGTGCTTCGCTCGGTGCCGAGATCCGGGGCCGGGCCGAGCGGGGCGAGCAACCGCGGGTCTTCCCTTCTCAAAAGCGCCGGATCCTGATCCTGACCGCGGCAATGGCGGCGGGAATAGGCGCGATCTCGGTTGGACTCATCGCGGTCGAAGCCCGCTCCCAGACCACGGTCGACCGCTGCTGCCAGGACCTCGACGGCGGCGGAGATGCCGACGATGGAATCGTGGTGACGACCCGGAGGGGTGTGGCCGTGAAGTATCTCAAGATCTACGAGGATCTCGACAAGAGCGGCGGCTACACGCCCGGCGATCCGGTGCGGTTCATCCGCCAGGGTACCCCCGTGATCGCAGGTTCAGCCGAAGGCAGTCAGACCACCGAGTTCTGCTGTCTCGATTACGACGGGGGCGGTCCCAGCGATGATGCGCTGCTGGTGATATCCCGTCCGCCCGACCGTATCACCATGGCGGCGATCATCGAACGGGGCAGCAGTTCCCGACAGCCGGCACCGCTTCGCTAACTCCATCTAAAAAAATGGCGCGATACATACTCGCACTCCTCGTGAGTTCCGCAGTTGCGTTGCCGTTGGCGGCCCAGCAGCCCGATAGCGTCCGGAAAGACAGTACCGTGGTGGAACTCGCCCCGATCGAGGTGGTCGGTTCGATTCTGCCGAGTGCGGGACCCGTGGTCGGCTCCGGCGTGCCGGCCCGGGTTACCGTGCTCAACCGGAGCGACATCGAGGCCAACGAGCCGAGGATTCTCACCGATCTCCTGGTGAGCCAGGCCGGCTTCTCGAGCTATGACGATCTGGGTGCGGGATACAAATTCTCGCTCTCCAGCCGAGGATTCTTCGCTTCGCCGGTAGTCGGTCTGCCCCAGGGTATCAGCGTTTTCCTCGACGGCATCCGGCAGAACGAGCCCGATGCGGCTCAGGTGAACTTCGACCTGTTGCCCATGGAGCACCTCACCCGAATCGAGCTGCTCTCGGGCACCGCCTCCCTTCTCGGTCGGAATTCGCTGGGCGGAGCGATCAACCTGGTGTCCAACCAGGGTGGCGGGCCGACCCGGGGTGAGCTGGAAGTCTCGGGCGGCAACTACAAGACGCTGGGGACCGATGCTTCGATCAGCGGATCGCTGGGCGGAGGCAAGTGGAGTTACTACGCCGGCGGGGGATACGACTACGAGGACGGCTGGCGCCAGCTGACCAACGCCAAGCAGTTCAACGGATTCTTCAATCTCGGTCGGCTGACGGAGAGCTGGGGCGTCAGACTGCAGGGCTACGGCGCCAAGGCCCGGGCCGAGACCGCCGGCTCGCTGCCGGAGAGCGTCTATGACACCAAGCCCGATTCCAACCTGAGTTCGGGCGACTTCGAGAATCTCAACAACCTCCAGGTCTCCCTTTCCGGGTACAAGCGTTCGGGAACTTCGCAGCTGAGCGCCTCCGCCTACATCCGGCGCCATCGGTCTGAGCGGTTCAACGTCAACCAGGAAGACGATCCCGACAATCTGGGCAAGTCGGCCAACCGGATCCTGGGCGCCAACGTCGACTACCGGATCGAGAAGATGATGGGTGCGAGCCGGCTGGGGTTCCGGATCGGGGCCGATGGGTCGACCAGTCATACCGACGTGCAGCTCTTCGCCGATTCGACCAAGTTCAGCGGACCCACGATTCAGACCACCTTTGTGAAGAGTCCGACCTGGGATGTGGGTGCCTTCGGCATCGCCGATCTGACTACCGGTCCGGTCACGATTTCGGCCGGAGGCCGCTACGACTACATCAAGATTCCCTTCCGCAATCAACTGGATCCCGATCGCGATACCACCAGCTCCTACAGCCGCTTCAGTCCCCGCGGCGGTATCAGCGTAGCCGCCAGCTCGGCCCTCACGTTGTACGCGTCGGTTGGCACCAGTTTCCGGGCCCCTGCGGTGATCGAGCTGGCCTGCGCCGACCCGGAAGAGCCCTGCCCGCTGCCGTTCGCGCTCGGTGATGATCCGCCGATCAAGCCGGTCAGGGCGACCACCTACGAACTGGGCGGCAAGTTGATTGCCGGCTCCGTGATCTTCTCGGCCTCGGTGTATCGCACCGATGTGAAGGACGACATCTTCCTCTTCGCCTCCGACTCTTCGATTTCCGGCTCCACCATCGAAGGCTACTTCGGCAATCTGGACCAGACCCGCCGGGCCGGCGTGGAGCTGTCCGCGCAAACCTTTCTAAAGGGCGGGCACTCGCTCTATGCCAACTACGCCTACACCAAGGCGACCTTCGAGAGCCAAGCCGAGATCTTTTCGATTCGCGAGGATTTTGGCGGGGAGAACGAAGTAGCCGCCGGTGACCAGCTGCCGCTGGTGCCCAATCACCAGGTCAAGCTGGGTGGCTCATTCCGGTTCCCCAAAGGCTTCTTTGCCGGAGCCGATGGTCGCTACATCGGCTCGCAGTATCTCCGGGGCGACGAGGCCAATGAAGAGCCCAAACTCGACGCCTACTTTGTCGCCGATGCGCGACTGGGCTGGCGCGGTGCCGGGTGGGAAATCACTGCGATCGCCAACAATCTCTTCCAGAACCAGTACGCCACCTTCGGCACCTTCAACGTGAATCAGGGTGCCGGTGATGTGCTGGAGCGGTTTCTCACACCGGGGCAGCGGCGCCTGGTACGGCTCGTGATCCGTCGTAACTTCGGCGGAGACGATTGAGTGCGCATCGCAGCGGCTTAAGGTAGAAACGGCGTCACGAAGGGTCCGGAGCCACGGCCTCACCACGGAGCCACGAAGCCCTCGGAGCTTTCACGGAGGGAATCTCGCTTGGACCTTTCCCGGGCAGGTTGCGGACTATT
>CAZOES010000126.1:7868-11177 GCA_964578865.1 uncultured Gemmatimonadaceae bacterium
TGTTCACCAAAATTCCCGTGCCGCGACAGCTCTGACTTCGAAATGCCGCGATCCCTTCGTGAGACCTCCGTGCTTTTCGTGGCTCCGTGGTGAGGCCGTGACTCCGCATTCTTCGTGGCGCCGTACTGAACCCTGAACCCTACTCCCAAACCGAAAAGACCCCGCCCGTAGCCCCCCGAGGGCCTCCCGGCTAGCTTATTCGCCGCTCCGGCTGGGACGCCAATTTGTCGCCCTGGCCCAAGGCCATAGCCTCAGCCCATAGCCGCTTCAATGAAGATTGCCGTCTGTCTCAAGCGGGTCCCCGATACCACCAGCAAGATCGTCATTGGCGCCGATGGCAAGTCGATCGACGAGACTGGCCTCAAGTTCGTCCCCAATCCCTACGACGAGTATGCGATTGAGGAAGCCCTGAAACTGAAGGAGACGGCCGGGTCGGGAGAGGTAGTGGTGATTTCCCTGGGGACCGATGCGACCCAGGAAACCCTCCGCACCGCCCTGGCGATGGGTGCCGACCGTGCCATCCTGCTTCAGTCCGCCGGCTCGGCCGACGGGCTCGAAGTGGCCCGGGCCCTGGCCGCGGAGCTCAAGGCCGGTGGGTACGATCTGATTCTGTTCGGCAAGCTGGCGGTGGACGACTACAACCATCAGGTCGGTCCCATGGTGGGCGAGCTGCTGGAACTGCCGACCATCACCTCGGTGGCGCACCTCACCATCAACGGAACCAGCGTGGCAGCCGATCGCGAAATTGAAGGCGGCATCGAAAGTGTGACCTGCTCGCTCCCCGCGGTCCTCACCTGCGACAAGGGTCTCAATACTCCCCGGCTTCCTTCCCTCAAAGGGATCATGGCGGCGAAGAAAAAGCCGCTCGAGGTGAAGCCGACCACCATCGGTGGTGGCACCATGACTGCGCTCGGCTTGAGTCTTCCGGCCGAACGCAAGGCAGGCCGCATCGTGGGTGAAGGAGCGGATGCCGTGACCGAGCTGGTCCGGCTGTTGCGAGAAGAGGCCAAGGTTATCTGACATGACTGCGATTCTTGCCGTAACCGAACAGCGCGACGGCGCGCTCCGGAAAGTCTCTCTCGAGGTGGTGACCGCTGCCCGGCGGCTGGCCGATCAGATGGGTGCCACGGTCGATGCCGTTGTACTCACTTCCGGCTCGGTGAGTGGAACCGATCAGCTCGGCAAGCACGGCGCTGATCGGGTACTCACCGCGACTCACGCCGAGTTTGCGCTGTATCAGCCGGATGCGGCCACCGCGACAATCGTGGGGATGGCAAAGGACTACGCCGCGATCGTATTTGCAGCGACGGCTACCGGGCGGGATCTGGCTCCGCGGGTCGCCGCGAAGGTGGGCGTGGGGCTCGCGACCGACGTTACCGAGTTCGCTGTCGACGCCGGCAAGATCGTGGTGACTCGGCCGGTGTACGCCGGCAAGGCGCTCCAGAAGGCCCGGCTCGACGCCAGTCCCGCCATCATCTCGATTCGCCCCAACACGGTGCAGCCCACCGAGTCGGCCAAGGCCGGTGTGGCAGCCACTGCGAATGTCCCGCCGTTCACTATCCGCGCGAAGGTGACCGGAGTGAAGGCGCCGGCCAGCGCGGCACTCGATGTGGCCGAAGCCCCAGTAGTGGTCTCGGGTGGTCGCGGGCTCAAGGAGCCGGAACATTTCAAGCTGCTGGAAGAACTCGCTGCCGCGTTCGGTAATGCCGCGGTCGGCGCCAGCCGAGCGGTGGTGGATGCGGGATGGCGGGAACATGGAGCTCAAGTGGGACAGACCGGCAAGACCGTGAGTCCCGGTCTCTATGTCGCAGTCGGTATCAGCGGCGCCATCCAGCATCTGGCCGGCATGCGGACGGCCAAGACCATCGTCGCGATCAATCGCGACAAGGACGCCCCGATTTTCAAGGTGGCCGACTACGGAATCGTGGGAGACCTCTTCGAGATCGTCCCCCGTCTCACCACTGAAGTTCGGAAGCTCAAATCCGAGTAGCCTCTAGCTCTCTCTCCCGGTCACGGATACCTTCGCTCGCTCTTCCACCGGAGTGTCCGTGACCGATTCCGCCCAGACTGCAACCTCCATCGCCGGTAATGCCCCAGCCCCCAGGGGGCGCCTGCTGCAGATTCTGGGTGTCGCGTTCGGCCTCGCAGTCATCATCGGTAATACCATCGGCGTCGGCATTCTCCGCACTCCCGGCGACGTCGCTGCCAATCTCCCCGATACCCGCTGGTTCCTCGGTGCCTGGCTGGTCGGGGGGATTTATGCCCTGCTCGGGGCACTCTCGCTGGCAGAGCTTGGTGCGATGGTGCCGGAGTCGGGGGGGCAGTACGTCTTCGTGCGGCGAGCCATCGGTGAATACGCCGGGTTCGCAGTTGGCTGGAGCGACTGGCTCTCGAGTTGCGCCGCGATGGCGCTGGTTACCGTCTCGATGGGCGACTACAGCACCGCCATCTGGCCCTCGCTCAACGGCAAGTCGGTCGTTTTCGCGCTTCTGGTGGTGCTGGTCCTCACCGTCATTCAGGCCCTCGGCATCCGGGCTGGGGATCTCACCCAGCAGGTCACCAGTCTCCTCAAGACGATCGTCCTGGTGGCGCTGGCCGTAGTGTGCCTCGCGTGGACCCCGCCGGCCGATGCGCCCGCGGTGAGTGCGGTAGTCCACCCGATCGGATTCACGGCCGTGGTTCTGGCACTCCAGGGCGTGATCTATACCTATGACGGCTGGAACGGGATGCTGTACTTCGGGGCTGAAGTGAAGAACCCCGGTCGAGACATTCCCCGCGGGATGGCTGGCGGAGTGCTCGCCGTCATCGCGATATACCTGTTGCTCAACCTCGCATTTCTCCACGTGCTCTCGCCCCAGCGCATGGCCGGGCAGGACCTGGTAGCCGCAACCGCAGCGCGCGAAATCTTCGGCGCCAAGGGCGATACGGTGGTGCGGGGAGTGTTGTTGATCTCGCTGCTCAGTGCGGCCAATGCGATTCTGCTGATCGCGTCACGGGTGCCGTTCGCGATGAGTCGCGATGGTCTGGTCTGGAAGGGATTCCAGAAGGTGAGTGTGGGCGGGACGCCCCAGGGTTCGCTGGTCGCGTCGGCCGTCGCAGCAGCCGTCATGCTGGTGACCGGGACCTTCGACCAGATCCTGGCGCTGGCCGCATTTTTCTATGTGGTCTGCTACACCGCCTCATTCATCTCGGTCTTTCTGCTCCGCCGGAGAGAGCCTGACACGCCTCGCCCGTACAAGGCGTTCGGTTTTCCCTGGATCACCGGCTTCCTGGTGGTCGGCTCGATCGCATTTCTCATCGGGAACGTCA
>CAZOES010000126.1:11187-12972 GCA_964578865.1 uncultured Gemmatimonadaceae bacterium
GACCCACGCTCTCGAAATGCAGGAGACCCAACGTCAGCGGGAACGTGATCAGCGATACCAGAAACAGCCTGGTGGAGTTGGGCCTTCTGATTGCGAGTTATCCGGTCTTCCTGCTGGTGCGCGGCCGCCGGGCCGCCCGGAAATAATCCAGCCGGCTTGACCCCTATATATAGATGATTATCTATATATCTGTAGAAAGGGAGTATGACCCGACTGGGGAGTGAGGAGCTGGAGCGCATCGCCAAGGCGTTGGCCGACGATCGGCGGTTCGAGATCCTGGAGGCTATTGCCGGGGCGGAGGAGCTTTCCTGTAAGGCGCTGGTAGAGCGGTTTCCTATCACTCAGGCAACCGTCTCCCATCACCTGAAAGAGCTGTACATCGCGGGGCTGGTGACGGTCCGACAGGAAGGCCAGATGCGGCTGTACAAGAGCCGGCCGGAGATCCTGGAGGAGTATCTGGCCCAGCTGGACCGGCGGTTGCTCCGGGCCAGACGGTAAGGGAACTCCCGCCTTGCAGCGGGAGTTATATTTGTTACTGCATCGATAGCTGTCGATGCACGGAAATTATACTGCGATTCTGAGAAGGAAGGGCGAGGCGCGATGTCGAATAAACTGCAGGTTACCGATGCCACCTTTGCGACCGAAGTGGAGCAGAGCAACGGGGTCGTGCTGGTGGATTTCTGGGCCACCTGGTGCGGGCCGTGCCTGGCGATCGCACCGGTGATCGAGAAGCTGGCGCAGGACTATGACGGCAAGGTGAAGGTGTTGAAGCTCGACACCGACGCCAATCAGGCCACCGCGATGAAGTTCAACATCCGGTCGATCCCCACCATCCTGCTGTTCAAGGACGGCAAGGTGGTTGACGGCGTGATCGGGGCCGATCCCCGGTTGCGGGGGATTCTGGACGAGAAGATCGCGAAGCACGCTGCGTAGCCCACCCGCGAAAAGGCTGTCGTCCCGAGTGAAACGAGGGATCTCAAATCGTACGGTTTGAGATCCCTCCATCTCGCTCCGCTCGATGTCGGGACGACAACTAGTTTTGCACCAGGTTCTTAATCCGAGCGACCCCCTCCACCACCGATTTCTCCTCCGGCCCAAACGAAAATCTGACGTACTGTCTGAAGCGTGACGGTCTCCCGCTCCGGCGCTTGCCCGGATTAATATCGAAAAACTCGCCCGGCACGCAGATCACTTTCTCTTTTACCAGCGCCTTGAAGAACGACATGCCGTCGTTCAAACCCTCGGGGAGGGCCGAGACGTCGGCCCAGCAATAGAAGGTCCCTTCGGGATCAAGATCGAGTCGCATGCCGACCGACTCGAGCCCTTCCTTGAGAATCTTCTTCTTGCGCTTGAAGGCCTGCCGGATCGCGGCGGTTTCTTTCTGCACAACCTCGGGCGCCAGCAGCGGCACCGCCGACCGTTGCAGCGGCTTGCTGCCGCCCCCATCCAAAAACGATCCGGTGCTGGAGACCGCGTCGATCACCCCTCGAGGGCCCACGATCCAGGTGCAGCGCCAGCCGGGATAACGCCAGTTCTTGGTGAGCCCGTCGAACAGAATCACCGGATCCTTGTCCACGTCCTCCACGTAGCGCGCCGCCGAAACCAGCGAGTCATCGCCACCCTTGCCGCTCCAGACGTAGTGGGAGTAGAACTCGTCGAGAAGCAGGGAACACTGCAACTCACGGGCGGTACTGACCCACGCTTCCAGCTCGGCTCCCCGGATCACCTTCCCGGTCGGATTATTGGGATTGGAGAGCAGCACCGCCGAGAGACCGCGGCCGGTGA
>CAZOES010000127.1:0-12861 GCA_964578865.1 uncultured Gemmatimonadaceae bacterium
TGGCCGCATTGATCGGCGCCTGCGGAGACAGCACGTCATCTGATGGTGGTGGTGGCGGCACCATACCGGCCGACGTGTCCATTGTGGTGGGTGCTCAGACCAAGGGATTCGCGGCCTACTCTCCGGACACCATCACGGTGAGCTTGAATGGCGGGTCGTCAGTGAAGGTGGTATGGCGAAATGATGACAAGGTTGGATCGACCACGGTCGCGCACACCGTCACTGATACCCTCGCTGCCCCTCGGTTCACCGGGGTTACTCTCAATGCCGGAGACACGGCATCAGTGACCTTCAGTACCGCGGGACAGTATCAATACAAGTGCGGCTTCCATCCAGGCATGCGTGGTCTGGTGATTGTACAACCCTGAAGAGGCTTACCCTGAGGAGTGCTTTATGAAGTATCGCAAACCGATCGCGGTGCTTTCCGCGATGATTATTGGTGGCGTGGCGTGCGGCAGCTCGGATACGATCAATTACGGTGGTGGCGGTGGCAGCGGGAATCCGCCGACGGGAGATGTGTTGATCGTGAGCGGGGCTCAGGGTAAAGGAGCCCAGGCCTTTGACCCCAATCCGTTCACCGTCGCGCTGAATGGTGGGGCGTCCGTGAACATCAAGTTCGCCAACCAGGACAACATCCCGCATACCGTGACGCAGGATGGGGCATCGCCGACCTTCGACCATTCATTCGATGGCGGAACCACGTTCACCTTCACCTTCACCACCGCCGGGACCTACACCTACCACTGCAATATTCACCCGACGATGGTCGGCAGCATCACAGTAAACCCCTAGACCCTCAGTGCGCCCCACCCGCTCGGTGCTCCTTTCGCTGATACTCCATGAACTCAGCGATCGCGCGCCGGGCCTCGGGGTCCTTGGTGGTAAGCCGCAACTCGGCGCCCTTCGGTAGCTCGGTGAGCCGGTAGTCGATCTTCCCCTTCTTCTCCCGCATCACCGCCGTCCCCGGCACCTGCTCGGCATGCACCGCAAAGGGAGTCTCGAAGTCTCCCGCCTTGAACTGCTCCGCGATCTGCCGGAAGTGATTCCGGATCGCGGCCACATCGGCCGCATCACCGGTGAGACTCTGCAATTCGATCCGTCCCCCGTCTTTCAGGGTATCGAACTGATGGGCCGACTTGTTCTGGTCGACCCCCATGTACACTCCGCCCCGCTGCTGAAGCGCAGCGAAGGACGAGTCGCCTCGCATCTGCGCCTGATGAGCGGCGTGATCCATCTTGCTGTGATCCACCGGCGCTGCGCTGTCCTGCGCCGCCAATTGGGCCGTGGAGACTGCGAGCAACATTACTGGCATTGTGTACCGCAACATGGGTGACCTCGGTTAAGTGTTGCGGTCAATCTGAGAACAACCGTTGAATCCGGCAGGCACTAAAGTCACTTCGCCTTCTGCCCTAGTCTCTCGGCCTTTCGCACCCGATACCAGCCTCGCTTCTCCCGGCTGATCAGACCTTGCTTCACGAACTCGGCGAGGGTCCGCACCAGTACTTCCCTCACCGTGCCAAGTTCTTCGGCCAGTTGGGCCTGACGGACACCCAGCCGGAAGGCCTTGCCGCCTGCCGCGGCATGATGGGAAAGCAGAATCTCCGCCAATCTCCCCTCCACCGACCATGCGGTATTCCGCTCCAGCCGCTTGACCAGTTCCCGAACCCGGAGCGCCATACGCTTGAGCACCCCCCACACGAACTGGGGGTCGTGTTTCATGATCTCGGTAATGGTCTCAGGCAGGTAGACCGCGTAGACGCAATCGGTCTGGGCGATGGCAGTGGCCGGGTAGCCGCCGCCGGCGAAGAGGGGCACTTCGCCCAGGGTTTCCCCCGGCCCGCTTTCGTGGACCAGGTGCTGGCGTCCATCCCGCTCGCCCACCACCCGAACGGTACCCTCCATGAGCACGATGAGCCCGCGGGCGGGATCCCCCTCCCGAAACAGGGTAGTACCGGCCGCGGCCTTCCTGACCACCGCGCCTTGGGCCATTGCCTCCCTCACTACCTTAACCCCATGCCTGAGCTCCCCGAAGTAGAAACGATGGTGCGTGAGGTCCGCCCTGCCCTGGTCGGCCGGAAGATCAAGAGCGCCGCGCTCTCCCACATCGATGTGCTGCGCGGAGTCACCCGGCCCAAACTGCTTAAGGCCCTGACCGGCGCAAAGATTCACGATGTCACCCGGCGGGCCAAGCACGCGGTGATTCACTTCGGTGAGTACCGCTTTGTGCTGCAGCCCGGGATGACCGGCAACCTGCTGATCTACGACCGGCCGATGACCGCCGACGAGAGCAAGTACGCGGTCCTCAACACTATGCTCGACAACAAGACTCACTTCGTGTTCCGGGACGTCCGGCGGCTGGGGACCCTGCTTCTGCTGAACCCGAAACAGTGGACGGCTTACGACGAGGCGCTGGGGCCCGAGCCGCTCGATCCGGAACTCACCCCCGAGACCTTCGAAGCCGGGCTCCGCGGGTCCAACCAGGCCATCAAGAAGGTCCTGATGGATCAGGGCAAGATCGTGGGCGTGGGGAACATCTACGCCAACGAGGCGTTGTTCACCTCGGGGATCGATCCTTCGAAGCCCGCCTCCAGCGTCTCACCGGATTCTTACAAAAAGCTCTTCCGCGAAGTCCGGCGGATTCTGCAAGCTGCTATCGACTCTCAGGGCACTACTTTTCGGGATTACCGCACCGCCACCGGCGAGTACGGCAATTTCCAGTTGGAACTCAAGGTATACGAGCGCCAAGGTGAACCCTGTGTGAACTGTCGGACCCGTTTGTCCGGCACTCACGACATCGATGGGCGAATCACGGTGTTCTGCCACCGGTGCCAACGGTAGAAGTATCGTCACCGTTTGCTGTCGTACCGTGGGTGCATGATCTCTCACTGGACCACCACACTTCCCGTCCCCGCGAATGGGCATCTACGTCGAGATCCTGATCCGCGCTCCGCTCGACCGGTTGTGGGAGCATACCCAGGATCCCGCGCTCCACCAGCAGTGGGATCTCCGGTTCAGCGAGATCGACTATCTCCCCAAGGACACCGCCGATGGACCACAACGGTTTCGCTACGCCACCCGGATCGGGCTGGGCCTGCCCATTGCCGGTGAGGGGGAGAGTGTGGGCCAGCGCGACCTCCCCGGCGGAGCCCGGTCCTCGGCGCTCAAGTTCAGCTCCTCGGACCGCCGTTCGCTGATCGAGGAAGGCAGCGGCTACTGGAAATACATCCCGGGGAACAACGGCATCCGGTTTCTGACCTGGTATGACTACCGGGCTCGTTTTGGCCAGTTTGGCAGCCTGGTCGATCGTCTCACCTTCCGGCCCCTCCTCGGCTGGGCAACAGCCTGGAGCTTTGACCGCCTGCGTCTCTGGCTCGAAGAAGGTGTTCCCCCGGCCATTGCCTTGCGGCAGGCGTGTACTCACGGCTGTGCCCGAATTGTTCTGGCTTTCGTTTTCGCGTATCAGGGGCTGGTGCCCAAACTCCTGCTCCATCACCCAGACGAGCTCGCGATGCTGCAAGCTGGCGGGATACCTCCTGGCGGACTGGCCCTGACCGTGAATCTGGTGGGGGCGGCCGAACTGGTCTTCGCCGGGTGTCTCCTGGGATTCTGGAGAGCCCGATGGCCCGCCATCCTCACCCTGATCCTGATGATCCTTGCAACCGTCGGGGTCGCACTCAACGCGTCGACATTCCTGGGCGCGGCCTTCAACCCGGTGGCACTCAACGGGGCTGTCGCCGGTCTGGCCCTGGTTGACCTGCTTCACGTCTCGGCCGCACCCAGCGCCGGCCGGTGCCTGCGGTCCCCTCCACCTTCCGACTCATGACATCCATTTACCAGCGGGCCCTCGGCTCCGACTTCGGCCGGCTTCACCCCGAGATTCAGCGCCGTTTCGGGTTTGCCAGTAGCGACGGCACGGCCTCGGTCGGGACCGGCGTGATGGAAGAAGTATGGAAGGGACCGCCGTACACTTTGCCGTTTCTCTACGTAGGAACCTGGCGGCGGATCATGTTTCCCGAGACCGGGCGGAACATTCCGTTTACTATCGAGAACTACGCCTTCGTCGATCAGTTCGGCCGGGAAACCGTGACCTGGGTTCGCACCTTCCAGTCGCGCCGGGTCCGGCGGTTCGACGCCTACATGGTCTACAACGAGAAACGGGGTTGCATTGTCGACTATCTCGGTTCTCACGAGCATCTCGCCGTGGATATCGAACTGAGCGTCGACCCCGAGGGCGGGCTCCGGCTGCGCTCCGGAGAGCAGCGGTTTTACGAAGGGCGGCTGGCCTTTCGTTTTCCTTCCATGTTCAGCGGCGACGCCGACGTTCGAGAGTGGTATGACGAGAGGGCCGGATGTTTCCGGATCGTGGTGGACGTGAGGAACAGGACTTGGGGCAAGCTGTTCGGCTACCGGGGCCAGTTCACCGCCGAGTGGAAGGTGGTACCGCCGGGACAGGTCCCTCCCCACGTGCTCCCGCTCCGCCAGGAGCCCCGCGACTAGCGCCCCTTCTCGACTGGCCGCCGATCGCCCAGTTTTCACCGCAATGGCCACCGCGCTCAAACTTTCCCTTCCAACCGCCGATCTCGCTGCCCTCCGCGACCGGGTCCGTCGCACCGCGGAGCACCGGCCCGGGGTCTATCGTATGCTCGACCCCATGGGCCGAGTGCTGTACGTGGGAAAGGCCAAGCGGGTGAAGGCACGCTTGATGTCCTACTTCCACGCGGTGTATCCGGAAGACAAGGCCGCCCGGATCCTCCATGCCACCTCCAGCATTACCTGGGACTACGTCCCCAGCGAATTCGCCGCCCATCTGACCGAGCTGCGCCACATCGCCAAGTTCCGCCCTCCGTTCAATCACCACATGAACCGGGCGCGCCGGACAACCTTCATCAAGATCTCGGGCGGCGCGGCCCCTCGGATCGGTACCGGCGGCGCCACCGGCCGGGAAGATCAGCGCTGGTACGGTCCCTTCCTGGGACCCAACCGGCTGCAGGATGCCATCCGGACCCTCAATGACCTGCTGGGACTGCGGGACTGCGCACCCAGTATGCCTATCGTCTTTGCCGGCCAGATCGACCTCTTCTCTCCCCAGCTGCGGGCCGCCTGCATGCGGCACGAGTTCGGCTTCTGCAGCGGGCCCTGTGCCGGGTTCGTCACCGAGCAGGACTATCACCGCAAAGCCGACACCGGGGTCGCTTTCCTGGAAGGGCGCACCATTCAGCCGATCGACCGGGTGGTCGACGAGATGCAGCGCGCCGCTGAGGTGGCCGAGTTCGAGCGGGCGGCCAAGTGGCGGGAGCGCTTCGAGCACCTGGAGTGGCTTCTCGCGGCCACCAGCCGGGCCCGGGCCGCGGTCTCCGGCCTTACGTTCGTGTACCGGGACCCCGGCACCTTCGGAGACGACCGGGCCTACATCGTCCGGAACGGAATCGTGCGGTCGGGTTATCCCTGGCCCGGCACCCCGATCGAAAAAGAAGCCTTCAAAGGCGTGGTCTCTGACGAACTGGCCAAACCGGCCCCGGACCCCGGACCGCTCCCTTCCCAGCACATTGACGAGATCCTGCTGGTGATGGCCTGGTTCCGGCGGCACCCCGAGGCCTTCCGGCGGACCACTCCGCTGGAGGAGTGGCTCAGCTAGCTCACCGCGAAGTCCCTCCAGTTACGACAAACACAACAAATACAATTCGGATGTGCGTGGTCTGAACGCCTTCGCGTCTCTGCGTCTTAGCGGTTCGTTCTTCATTGAACCGCAAAGAGCGCAAAGGTCGCGAAACGAATTCTTGGCGTTCTTGGCGTCCTTCGCGGTTCATTGCTATTCACGGCACAGAAGCAAAGAGGTCATGTGAAGACAATTCCGTTGTGCCTGTTCACATTTGGTCTTTGCGGTGTGGCGGTGAGCGGAGTCTCGTCCCAAAGCCAGGGCTCGAGCGCCAAAGCCCAGAAGATCGACGCCCTGATGAAAGCCTACGCCGATCAAGGCAAGTTCAGCGGCTCGGTGCTGGTGGCCGATCACGGCGCGGTGATCTACCGGAAGGGATTTGGCTGGGCCAATGCCGAGTGGAAGATCCCCAACACCCCAACCACAAAGTTCCGGATCGGCTCGGTCACCAAGCAATTCACCGCGATGCTGGTGCTGCAGCTGGTCGAGGAAGGAAAGCTCAAGCTCGACGGCACCATCGGTGACTACCTCCCCGACTGGCCCGCCGGATCGGGCCGCGCCATCACCATCCACCAGCTGCTCACCCACACCTCGGGTCTGCACAATTACACCGCCCTGCCGGGATTCTTCGCCAACCTCAGCCGTAAGCCCTTCGCCCCGGCCGAACTGCTCTCCCTTTTCGACTCACTGCCCCTCGATTTCACGCCGGGCACCCGCTGGAGCTACAGCAACTCGGGGTACCACACTCTGGGCGTGATCGTCGAAAAAGTCGGGGGCCAACCCTACGACCTCGCCCTCAAGACCCGGATCCTCGATCCACTCGGCCTCAAGGACACCGGCTACGACTGGACCGCCGCCATCCTGACCAACCGAGCCGAAGGGTACAATCGAGGCTTCGATGGGGACCGGCACGCTGACTATCTGGACATGTCGATTCCGTTCTCGGCGGGGGCCATGTACTCCACGGTAGAGGATCTCTACCGCTGGGATCAGGCCCTGACCGCCCGGAAGCTTCTCTCGTCAGCCTCGTATCGGAAGTATCTCGCGCCGCAGGCAACCATCCGGCCCGGACTTCAGTACGGTTACGGCTGGCTCTACACCAGGATTGAGCGGGGAGCGGGACAGGATAGCGCGATGTCGGTCCGCCACAACGGTGGAATCAACGGCTTCGAGGCGCTGAACTACACGGTGCCGGATGACGGCATCGCCATCATCTGGCTGGACAACACCGCCCAGGACCACGAGGTCCAGGAGGGAATCGAGGCCATTCTGTACGGCCGGCCGGCCCGGGCCCCGACCGTTTCAATCGCGCACATGATGTACCGCATCATCACGCGGGAGGGTGCGGACTCCGCTGTCAGGCGCTATCATGAACTCAAGCGCCTCACCCCCCAGCGCTACGATTTTTCCGAGGCCGAGGTGAACCTGCTCGGCTACCATCTGCTCCAGCAGGGACGGGCCGCCGCTGCGGTGCAGATCTTTGGGCTCAACACCGAGAGCTATCCTCAGAGCGCCAACGCGTACGACAGCCTGGGCGAGGCCCTCCTCGCCACCGGTGACACGGCAAAAGCGGTTGCTAACTACAAACGCTCACTCGAGCTGGATCCGGGCAACCAGAATGCGGCCCAACTCCTTCAACGCCTCGGGGCGCGATAGGCGATCTCACCGTTCCGCTGGACCGGTAGTTTCGCTCGTGTTCTGTTTCGCCGTTGCCGGTCCCGCCGCCGCAGTGGCCCAGACCCCGGCCTGGTCCGAGATAGAGCGCTATCGTGTAGAGCTGGCCGGCGTCTCCGACACCACTCAACTCAAGAAAACCGAATACGCGCTGGGCGGTCACGGCGGCACCAGGGAAACCGAAGCCCGAAGACTGCTTCGGCGCGGACTTGTCAGACTCCGGCTGGGGGAGATGGGAGACGGCTGGAGCTTCGGCCGCGCCGCCGGCGATTTCTCCGATGCCGCAGACGCAGAGCCCAACTTCGGAGCCTACGCCTGGTACGCCAAAGGGATGGCTCTGCGGGCCCAGTATGACTGGCACTCAGCCAACAAGATGAATCTGGGAAAGCGAGTCGGGTTCGGCTCGCTGGAAGCAGCGGTCGAGGCCTTCTCCCAATCCCTCCGGCGCGATCCTGCCTACGTCCCCGCGATCGAGGCGCTGTTCGACGCCGCGGTAACCTTGCGAGACACCGTTCGGATAAGTGAGATCGTCCTGCCGGCCCTTCGGACCGCGGCGGCCGTCGGAGTGACTGATCCGGCCGCCTTCCTGGCCCTCAATCGCGCCGAGCGGGTGATGGGCGATGCCGGAAATGCGGTGCAGGCAGCCCGCACCTTTCTGGCGAACGGTGGGAACCCCGGACTGGGCCTGCGCGAACTGGCCGCCAGTGCTTTCGTCAGTGACGATTCGGTCGGAGATTCGGCTTACTTCGCCGGAGCCTCCTTCGACGACTCGACCAGCGTTGCGGCCTACCGGGAAGACCTCGCGCTCATCTCCGACGACTCGGTATTGGCCCGGTTCGATGCCCGCTCGGGCGATTCCCGGGTGGAGTTTCTCCGCGAGTTCTGGAGCGACAAGGCCCGGGCTGCACTGCGCGACATTCATGATCGGCTGCGGGAGCATTACCGCCGGATCAACCACGCCGAACGCTACTTCAAGCTGGAAGTGAACCGGCGGTACTACTCGACCCGGGTGAACGAACACAACCAGCCCGACATGTACCGGTCCGGCAGCATGCGGTTTGACGACCGGGGTGTGGTCTACGTCCGCTACGGCGAGCCTCAATCCGTCGTCAAGACCGTGACGATGTGGATCTACCCCAATGAGACCTGGGTCTACAAACGGGCCGATGGCGACTTGCTGTTGCATTTCGCCGCCAACTGGGGCGGCGACATTCACGACATGCGGCTGATACCCAGCATCACCGCAATCGACGGGGTTGATCCAGGCAACGCCGACAACCCGGCAACGCTCTTTGCATTCATCGATCGTTGCAAGATCTACGAGCCGTACTGCAAATATCTCAATTGGGGGAATTTCGGACGGCAGCGAATCATAAGAGACGAGAGAGCGATCGTCATTGCCAGCGTGAATCAGGCCGTATCGACCGATGGGCAGGAATTGATTTTCAGCCGGCCAATGGGCGCTGCCGCCAAGGCCTTTGCGGTAGGTCGGTCCGAAGAGCACCAGTTGGTGCATGTTGCCTATCAGGTTGCCCTGGAGCGGCCCGACTCGCTGCCGGTGGATGCCGCCTTCCGGGTCCCGCTCCGGGTCCGGGTGAACCTGATGGACAGCGTGGGCCACAGCCGCGGCTGGGTCGATACCACCACGACAGTCCTCCTGCCAGGCGGTGGCGTTACGGCCAGGCAGCTCGATGCAGTAGGCAGGGTGACATTGACGGCACCCACCGGTCGCTGGCGTTACCAGGTCGCGCTCTCTTATGACGACAGCACCGGTCAGGTCATCCCGAGTGACGATGTCACTGTCCGCGATTTCAGCGGCACTCGACTGGCACTGAGCGATCTGGTGCTTTCCAAGGATGGTAAAGGATCGCCCTGGGTCCCCGCGCCGGGAGATACCGCCTGGTTCAATCCCCGCACCACCTGGAACCGGACCGATGTGCTGGCGGTGTACCACGAGGTCTACGGTCTGACGCCTGGTGGCGAGTACCGGGAGGAACTGATCCTGAGGAAAGGCAAGAGGGCCGAGCTGACGCTGGGCTGGTCAGGGACTGCGCCCGATTCAACCCTGCGTGTTGCGCGGATGCTCTCGCTGGAGAAGGTGAAGCCGGGCAACTACGTGATGGAGTTTGTGGTGCGGCTGCCCGACGGACAGAAGACGGTAACCCGCCAGGCAATCAAGGTCGAATAGCTAAGGTCCCGCTACGGCGGCCCAGAGATCGGGCCGCCGTTCCGCTTCGGTAGGCTGTTTGATGCCCGGCGGGTTGGGCCAGATGTTCCAGCCGTGAGGATCGTTGTCGTAGACCCGGAATGCGATCCCCGGCCGCAGTGATCCGCTCTCCCCGAAATAGGCCGGATCCAGCCTCAACTCCAGCGACCATCCCTTGCCGTCGTCGGCCGAGCGGACTTCCCAGCCGCCGCCATCACGGTCCTTCCCCAGCACATAGTCAGGATCTCCCCGGGGAGTCTGCCAGCGCCCGGCGTTTCCTCGCTGTACCAGCGAGCTGTCCAGAGTGCGGCGGAAGTACCACTGGAAATCGTCGTGCTGGGGGCTCCCCGATCGGTCGCCTTTGGTATCGAGGCTGATGACCAGATCGTCGCCCCAATAGAAGGTGGAGTCGGGGAGCCGCGCGGAGACATAGACCTTGCCTTCGTAGCTTCGAAGCCAGATCTGCACTGTGCCCGCCGGACGGTCGATGACCGCCGTTGGCTCACCATACTCGGCAACGTCAGCCTTGCCGTCGAAGACCGGGGCGGATGTCGCCGGGGTGATGCGCAGCGTGTCGAACTGAAGGACCAGCAACAGGGCTAACATAGGCTCCCAGGATGTGTCGTCCCGAGGCCGAACGAAGTGAGGACGATGGATCTCAAAGTGTGACAGTTTGAGATCCCTTGGTCGCTACGCTCTCTCGGGACGACAACTCCTCAATCTTCATCCATCGGCGTGAGCGGAACCAGCCGGGCCCTCGGTGGCAGTCCCGCCTCCAGCTCCATGATCCCGACCGAGGCGGGAAGATTGAACCGACGGGCGCCGGCACCACCGGGATTCATCACCGTTACCACCACATCGACCGTGGTCAGGAGCGGCCGGTGAGTGTGACCGTAGATGATTACTTCAGCGGTGGGGAAGGCTTGGTGAAGCAACTCGGGATTGGGACTGCCGAGTTGATCGCCATGGAGGACGACGAACTCGAGCCCTTCGATCCGGGTTTCGATGACGCTGGGAAGCCGGGAGCGGACATCGAAGCCGTCAGTATTGCCGTAGACCGCGAGGACCGGCGCGATGGCTTCCAGCTCGGTGATCAGATTCATCGAGCCGATGTCGCCGGCGTGGATGATCTGGTCAACCTCTTTGAAGACCTCGAAGACTTCGGGCCGGAGCAGCCCGTGCGTATCTGAGATAATACCTAGCCGCATAGCTGGTTATTGACCGCAGAGGCGCGAAGGCCCAGGGGAACGCAGCGTCTTTCCGACTCTGCGGTTAATGCCGTTAGCGATCTTACTTCCACCGCGGCGCGATTTCGATCTCGAGGCCCAGCTGGTCGATTACCCGCTGCACCACGAAATCGACCAGCTCCGAAATCTGAGTCGGCCGGTGATAGAAGCCGGGAGCGGCGGGGATCACCACGGCGCCGGCTTCGGTGACGGTTGTCAGGTTGCGCAGATGAATCAGCGACAACGGCGTCTCTCGGGGCACCAGGATCAGCTTGCGCCGTTCCTTGAGGACGACATCGGCGGCCCGTTCCACTAGTGAGCGGCTGGTCCCGCCCGCGATCGCGGCCACCGTGCCCATCGAACAGGGGCAGATCACCATACCGCTGGACTTGGCGGAGCCGGAAGCCGGTCGGGCTCCCCGATCGTCATCGGGGAAGAAGGTGATGCTGCTCCAATCGCCGCCGCAGGCCGACTTGAGGGCCGCATCATTGGCGATCCCGGTCTCCGCTTCCAGCAGCCGCCAACCGTGACTCGAGATGATCAGCCAGGTCGGGACCTTGTTTCGGGCCAGGACCTCGAGCAGCCGAACCGCGTACGGCGCGCCCGATGCACCGGTGATCGCCAGAACAACCGGATGCACCTAGCGGCCCCGCTGATTTCCGCTCGGGGTGCGCACCGGATGGGGATTGGGCTTGGGCGGCGGAACCCTCGCCGGCGTGGTCGCCGACTTGGTCGGATCCGGCTTGCCCTGCTGTCCCCGGCGGGGAATCAGATTTTCTTTGGGCGGTCGCTTGGACATCGCTATGCTCCTGTTGAGGCTAAACTGTGTCGTCCCGAGTGAAACGAGGGATCTCAAAGGGTCCCAGCTGAGCACTGAAGTCTGATTTGAGGTCCCTCGCTACGCTCGGGATGACACCCTTTTCATCTACCCGTCAGGCAACCAACCTATCCACCAGCGCAAACGCAAACACCGTCACACTCATCACCCCATTCATGGTGAAGAACGCGGCGTCCAGCTTCGACAGATTGCCCGGCTTCACCAGTTGATGCTCGTAGGCCAGAATCGCCGCCGCAACTGCCACCCCCACGAAATACCAGATGCCGAACCCGGCTCCATAGCCGAAGAGGGCCAGCGCCGGAATGGTGACCCCATGGAGCAGCTTGGCCAGCAGAATACTGTGGCGCTCACCCAGTCGGACCACGGCGCTCCGGAGCCCCTCGCTCTGGTCGAACGCGGCATCCGGCAGTGCATAGAAGATGTCGAATCCGGCGACCCAGGTGGCGACGGCGACGGTGATCGACAGCAGCACCCACCAGGGCTCACTCCACCGGCCGGTCACCGCCAGATAGCCTCCCACCGGCGCGATCGCCAGCGAAAGACCCAGCCAGAGATGCGGCCACCAGGTGAATCGCTTGGTCAGGCTGTAGAGCATGATCCATCCCAGCGCGATGGGTGAGAGCAGGAAACAGAGGGGATTGAGCCGGGAAGCCACCACGATGAAGAGAATCCCCGCCACGATCACCGAGACCCAGGCCTGGGTCAGCGACAACTTCCCCTTGGGAAGTTCCCGATTGAGAGTCCGCGGATTCCGGGCATCGAACTCCCGGTCGGCGATCCGGTTGAATCCCATCGCCACCCAGCGGGCCGCGCTGAATGCGATCACCACCAGCGCCACCATCCGCCAGGTGACCTGGCCCTGCACCGACGCCTCCAGCACCCCCAGCAGCGCGAAGGGGAGCGCGAAGAGTGTATGGGGCAGCTTCACGAAGTTCACGTAGCGAACCAGCAGCGATTCGCCGGTGAAGGTCTGACCTTCGCGGGAAGCCGTGGTCATTCGATCGAACATCCTGTTCCGAGTTCCGAGTTCCGAGTTCCGAGTTCGCCTCTCTCGGATCCCAAAAAGCGGAAAGCGGAACGGGGAACGCGGAACGTCTTCATGGCAGCTTGATCCCCAGACGAGGCCACAGCTCATCGATTCGTTTGATCGTGGCAGCATCCATCGTGATCAGCTCCGGCCACTCGCGGTTGAACCCCTCGTCTTTCCACTTCCGGGTCGCATCGATCCCCATCTTGGTCCCGAAGCTGAAATACTGACTGG
>CAZOES010000128.1:0-12830 GCA_964578865.1 uncultured Gemmatimonadaceae bacterium
GGGATGTACGCCCCTCGCGGCATCGACGACCAGACTCCTCACCTTCGCGATGAGGTGTACGTGGTGATGCGGGGGAGCGGAGAATTCCAGAATGGACCGGAGCGAGTCAAGTTCGGTCCCGGCGATGTACTCTTCGTGCCGGCCCGACAAGAGCATCGTTTCGAAAAGTTTACCGATGACTTCGCCGCCTGGGTCTTCTTCTACGGCCCCGAGGGCGGCGAAGTACCATAGATTGGCTGCATGAGCCTCGAGCCCACCCTCCCCCGCGACCATTACCTCACTCCTGCCGCCTTCGAACGTGAGAAGGAGCGAGTCTTCTTTTCCCAGTGGTTCTGCGTCGGTCGGGAAGAGGAGGTTCCCAATCCGGGCGACTACCTGCTGCTGGACGTCGCAGGAGAGAGCCTCCTCCTGGTGCGCTCGCGCGAAGGAGCCCTCCACGCCCACTACAACGTGTGCCGCCATCGCGGGTCTCAGCTGGTGCTGGGAGTGGACCCCAAGCCGCACGCTGCGGGAAGCAAGACCGGACCCAGCGGCAACTTCAGTTCGGGGATCAAGTGTCCCTACCACGCCTGGACCTATAATCTCGACGGCGCTCTCCGGACAGCGCCCTACCTCGAGGAAGGCGATCAGTTCTGCAAGGAAGACCTGCCGCTTCATCCCGCCGCAGTCTCGACCTGGAGCGGATTTGTCTTCCTCAAGCTTTCGCCCAAAGAGGGGGGAACCCTGGAGCAGCAACTGGGCGGTGCACCTGAACGGGTGAAACGCTACCCCCTGGCCGAGCTTCGGATCGCCCGGCGGATCCGCTATGAAGTAGCAGCGAACTGGAAAGTATTGCTGGAGAACTACAACGAGTGCTATCACTGCGGGCCGGTTCATCCCGAGCTCTGCAAAGTGGTGCCGGCGTTCCGTCAGAAGGGCGGCATGGATCTCGATTGGGACCGGGGAGTGCCCCACCGGGAGGGAGCCTGGACCTTCACCATGAGCGGGACCACCACCCGGCGTCCCTTCGCCGGCCTGAATGAGGACGAGCTGGTTCGCCACAAAGGCGAACTGATGTACCCCAACTTCATGCTGTCACTCTCGGCCGAACACGCCGCCATGTTCACCCTGTGGCCCCACGATTTCGGCCGCACCACGGTACTCTGCGATTTTCTCTTCCACCCTTCGGAGATGGCCCGCGCCGACTTCGATCCGGCCGACGCAGTCGAGTTCTGGGATATCACCAATCGGCAGGACTGGGTGATCTGCGAATCGGTTCAACGGGGAATGGCGAGCCGGGTATTCCAGCAGGGCTTCTACGCGCCGATGGAGAGTCTCAGCCTGGATATCAGAGACTATCTAAGGCGAAGACTTGGTGAGTAGACGGTCGCGACGGTCGGGGGGTGCAAGTTGATGCCCGAGGACCACCCGAGCCGCGAGAACCCCTTCGCCAACCTGCGGGCTCGGGTCCTCCTCACCGGCGGGCTGGTCATAACCCTGTTGCTGGCGATCCCCCTCGCAGGGCGGACCGATACGACCGGAGTGCTGGCCTTTCTTGCCTATCCGGTGTTACTGGCCTGGGCCATTTTTCTGGCCCGCCGCAATGGTGTGGTGCTGAGCCGGCTGCTGGGTGGGCCGGTTCCTCCCGATCAAACTATCGCCATCCTCGCACTGATCCCCGCCCTGGTCGCGCTGGACGTGGGCACTATCTGGCTGGTATACACCCCGGTCTCCTGGATCAGCCCGGAAAGCCTGAAGGCCTGGCTGGAGCGGATGGACCGGCTCGAGCCCAAGAATCTCCAGGGCATCCAGGAATGGTTGTTGGTCGGCGGCGCGGTAATCCTGGCGCCGATCGTCGAGGAGCTGATTTTCCGGGGTCTCCTGCTCCACCGCTGGGCCCTCAAGTGGGGGCGCGCCCGGGGCCTGCTGGCCAGCACCATCGCCTTTGCGCTGCTGCACCCCTCGCCGGTCAACGCCTTTGTGCTGGGCTTTGCCTTCGGCCTGATCTATCTGCGCACCGGTTCGCTACTGCTGACCATGGCGGCCCACGGGCTCAACAATCTCATCGCCATCAAGATCCTGCCCCTGATCAGCCTCGGCGATCCTTCCAGCGATCCGCTGATCGACTTTCGCGATTCGGCCGGCCAGGCACTGGTGATGTTCGCCGGCGGTGCGGTGATTCTCTGGCTCGGCCGGCGGTGGTATTGGCCGGACCTTCGAGAAGCGATGCCCTACGATAGAGAGGTACGTGAGACGTGAGACGGGAGACGGGAGAGGGAACTACACGAAAGGAGGGGCCTCCCAAGCACTGGCAGGCCCCTCCTAACGTTTAATTCCGTCTCCGGTCTCCCGTCTCCCGGTTGTTAGTACCCCGGATTCTGCGTCACCTCAGGCGCAATGTCTATCTCAGCCTGGGGAATCGGGAAGAGCAACCGATTGGGCCCGCCCAGACCGAGCAGCGCGATCGCACGGGTGGGATCGCGAGTCAGATCGGGGAAACGGTCTCCCTCCTCCGCCAACTCCAGGCGCCGCTCATGGTCGATGGCCGCGAGCACCTCGGCTTGGGTGGTCACGTCGGTATTGAGGACGTGGGGAGCCAGACCGGCGCGCTCACGGATCAGATTGTAGGTGGCCACAGCGCTATCGAGATTTGCGGCCCGGGCAAACGCTTCGGCCTTGATCAACAACACCTCGGCATACCTGATGACGTGGAAGTCTTCGGCGCCCTGGGGCGTGGGGAATTTGGTGCCGTAGGCCGCGCCTTCCACAAAGCCGTCGCCCGAAGGATCGGGAGCGATGCTCCAGAGGAACCGGGCATCGGTGCCGGTGGTGTCGTAGGCATTGATCAGGTCCTGGCTCGGCGCGATCTCATACCGGCCGGCTCCGACATCCAGCGCATCGGACAGCCAGTAGTACCCAAACAGGTTAGCCTGACTCAGGTTTGAGGTGAAGGTCAGCTTGAAGATGTTCTCGGTGGTTTCGGCGTCGTCCCGGTTGAACAGATCGGCATACCGTTGGGTCAACTCATAACCGAATCCGTCGACCTGCTGGGCCTCGCTGAGCGCCTGGGCGTAGTTGCCTTGGTACAGATAGACCCGGGCAAGCAGGGCATGAGCAGCACCGAGTGAGGCGTGGTTGGAGCTGGTAGCGTTGGACATCAAAGCCAACGACTCGTTCAGATCGGCCAGAATCTGAGTGTACACTTCGGCCACAGTCGAACGGGGCAGCGGCTGGATCTGGCTGGGATCGGTGATCGGGGTCAGCCGGATCGGAACGCCGCCATAGTATTTCACCAGATTGTGGTAGTGCAGCGCCCGCAGGAAGTGGGCTTCTCCCAGAATCTGATCCCGTTCGCCGGCGTCCAGTGCGGTGATATTGGGCACCTTGGCGAGCAGCGTGTTGGTCCGCTTGACGGCGTTGTAAATCGCGTTCCACATGCCGGTGACATCGCTGTTGTCACCAAAAAAACTGTGTGCCGCCGCGTCCTGATAGGAGGTGAAGGTTCCGGTGTGGACGGCGTTGTCGGCATACAGATCGCCGAAATGGGTCATGGTGCCGCCGTAATAGAACCCACTCTGCAGGGCGGCGTATGCGCCGGCCAGGGCCACCCGGGCACCGGCGGGCGTGACTACCGCCTCATCCTCCGGGGCCGAATCGGGCGGACTGGTATCGAGCAGATTGCTGCAGGCTCCGGCCCCGAGTACCAGCGGCAGGAGGAGCGCCAGGCGAGTCCAACGGCGGGCGTCGGTCGAGAGCATGGTTGATATGGACATGGTTAGAACCCCGCCTGCACGCCGAAGGACCAGGTCCGGGCGAGCGGATAGGCGTAGAAGTCGGTGGCCACCGAGGCGTTCGAGGTGCTGCCGTTGCTGTTGACCTCGGGGTTGTAGCCCTTGTAGTCGGTGGAAGTGAAGATGTTCTGACCCCGCACGTAGAACCGGGCGTTGGCCATACCCATGGCGCCGGCCCACCGATCCGGCAGCTGATAACCCAGAGTCAAATCCTGCAGCCGGAGGTATCCCGCGTTCTCGATCATGCGATCCGAGATCAGCCGGGCCCCGGAGACCCCGTCAAAGCTGGCCCTCGGCTGATCGGTTATGTCGCCGGGTTGCTGCCAGCGCCGCAGCACATCGGAGAACTTGTTGTCGTAGTTGTAGCCGCCTTCGTCGGAGAAGACCCGCATCCCGTTGAAGACTTTGGCACCTTTGCTGAACTGGAAGAAGCTGGTCAGATCGAAGCGCTTCCAGGTAAACGTGGTGGTCCATCCGCCGGTGAAGTCCGGCCAGGGGCTGCCCACGAAGGTTTTGTCGGCCGAGGTAATGTCGCCGTCGCCATTCACGTCCTCGTAGACCGCATCGCCGGTGGCGGGATCGACCCGGATGAAGTGATAGGCGTGGAACTCGCCGAGGGGATGGCCCACTGCGACCCGGTTGATATCATAGTATCCGGTCGAGAACGGCTGATCCCGGTAGAGCGAGGTGACCCGGTTCCGATTGAACGAGAAGTTGACCGTGGATACGACCCTGAGCTTCTCCGCCTGACTCGGCTGCAGCGGCACCACCGTAAGGGCAAACTCGACACCCTTGTTCTGAATCCCACCGATATTGTCGACGAAGGACGTGAAGCCGGTGTTGGCGGGAACCGGACGGCTCAGCAACAGATCGCTGGTTCGCTTGCGATACCAGTCGAAGGTGAACGCAGCCCGCCCGTTCCACAGCTCGACGTCAAAACCGAGATCCAGCTGAGTGGTCTTTTCCCAACTGAGATCCTTATTACCCAGGGTGCAGGGGTTGTAGCCGGCCTCGTTGCCGTAGTTCGAAGTGCAGTAGAGGCTCTGGTAGGGGTAATCACTGATCGCCTGGTTACCGGTGCGACCCAGACTGGCCCGCAGCTTGAGCAGGCTGACAGTCTTGTTGTTAGCCAGGAAATTCTCCCGGCTGGCAACCCAGCCGGCGCTGGCTCCCGGGAAGAAGCCGTACCGGTTGTTGGGAGTGAACACCGAGGCGCCGTCACTCCGGAACGCCAGACCCAGCAGGTACTTCTGGTCCAGACTGTAGTTGAGCCGGCCGATGAACGAGAGCAGCCCGTTCTCGGCATAGGTCCCGCTGAACTGGGTCACGTTGGTGGCATTGGTGACTTCCTTCATCGTCTCTGCAGTCAGCAATTCGCCGCGGAGGAAGTCATTGTCTCGCCGCTCATATTCGACGCTGGTGCCGCCGGTGAGACTCAGCGCATGCCGGCCCTGGAAGGTCTTATCGAAATTGGCAAAGGCGTCGAAGACGTACCGGCGGGCCTTGGAGTTACCCCGCTTGGCCACACCGCCGTACTTGGCGCCGTCAGAGCCGGGAACTTCGGGTGACTGGAACTGGAGTTCCTCCAGATCGTAGAAGTCGGCTCCGAAGCGGCTGGTGAATGACAGATTGGGAGTGAAGGAGTAGCGGGCCTCGACGTTGGCCAGCAAAGAGTTGGTGTTGGCTCTGGTGGTATTGTGTTCGGCCAGGTCGACCGCGTTCACATAGGCCATGCCGTCGCTGATGTTGGTGAACCGTCCGTCGGGCTGGCGTACCGGAAAATACGGTTCGTGGGCGATGGCATTGCCCACGATGCCTTCGAGGTTGTCGTCCGCCTCGATCCGGTCGTTCCGTTCGCCGGTGATCGCGACGTTGGTCGAGATGAACAGCTTGTCAGTGGCTGAGAAATCGAGATTGGCCCGGCCGCCGATCCGGCGGTAGCCGGAGGAAATCACCACGCCCTTCTGGTCGAACCAGCTTCCCGATACCCGATAACGCATTTTTTCGGTGCCGCCCGATGCGGCCAGCTCGGCGCCGCTGATGGGAGCCCGGCGGAAGACCTGATCCTGCCAATCGGTGTTGGCGCCGGTCTGAGGGAACCAGTCGTCCGGATCGTAGCCATCGTTGGAGGCCGCTTCCCGCATGTACTCGAGGTACTGGGGACCGCTGAGCAGGTCCAGTTTCTTGGAGACCGACTGGGTGCCGATGTAGCTGTTGAATGTGACCGTTCCCTTCCCCGCCTGGCCCCGCTTGGTGGTGATCAGCACCACGCCGTTGGAACCGCGCGAGCCGTAGATCGAGGCCGCAGCCGCGTCCTTCAGCACATCGATCGACGCGATGTCTTCCGAGCTGAGACCGGTAATGGCCCGGATTCCCTGGCCACCCAGACCGAGCTGAGAGAGATCTTCCGAGACTACCGGCACGCCATCGACCACGTAGAGGGGCTGATTGTTGGCGGTGATGGAGGCCGAGCCACGGATTCGGACACTGACAGCGTTGCCGGGGTTGCCGGCATTCTGGATGACCTGCACACCGGGCGCCTTGCCCTGCAGCGCAGCGTCCGCGCTGGCGTTGGCCTGACCGGTGATGTCTTCCTGCCCCACGGTGCTCACCGCGGTGGCCAGATTATCGCGCTGGGTCGTGCCGTATCCGATCGCCACCACCTCTTCCAGCTCGATCGCCCTGACTCTCAGGGAGAAATCGACGTTGGCCTCTTCCCCCTGAATCACGGTAACCTGCCGGATCATTGGGGCGTAGCCGATCATCTGAGCCCGGACACTGACAGCACCAGCCGCAATGTTATTGAGCTGATAGCGACCCTCGCTCGATGTGATGGCCCGGTTGTTGGTGCCTACGATCAGTACAATCGCTCCCGACAGCGGCTTCTGGGTCGCCGAGTCGGTCACGACCCCGCGGACCGTCTGGGCGGTCAGGCCTGAGGCCCATAGGAGCAGCCCGAGGCCCAGGAGCAGCCCGGGATGAAAATGGGTAGAACGACGCCAGCGCATGAGGAGAACCTCCGAGTGAAGAGAAAGCTGCGCGTATTGTGCGTTTGGGATACTTCGTGCGTCGGTGCGTCAACCATCAGCCGCCTGGCCCGGCCAGGTCACCGGCGGTCGTCGAATCAGTTCAGGGTCCCAGGATGACCTTCCCGTTCTTTGGATCGTAGAGGCTGCCCGGGGGCAGCAGCGAAAGCCTCACCCCACTGGCCCCCAGCACAGGGGCCCCACTCGGTGTGATGGTGGCGCCGCGGGCGTCGTAAATCGAGACCGCGCTCCGGCCTCTCACCCGCCAGCGGCCATCGGGCTCCACTTCCACCGCGGTCCCTTCATCGATACCGATACCGAGCATTGAAGGCCGCTCCAGTACCGCCGAGAGCAAACGATTGTGCCGTTCCCGGCGAAGAAAGTGCTGATCGACGATGGTGCCGGGAAGAAACCCGAATCCCCGGGTGATCTCGATGAACGACCGGCTCACCGCGGGATACTCGTCGCCGTAATAGCCCAGACTGTCGGGCCGGCGCTGATTGCCGGTGATCATCGAGTCGCTCATGATCGCCGCGCCGGCCGATGTGCCTCCCACTACCGCCCCGGCCCGGTAGCGGGCCTTGATGGCTTCCAGTACCGGAGTGCCGATCAGCACCGGGACCAGGAGGGTTTGATCCCCTCCGGTAAACCAGATGCCGGTCATCGAATCGAGTTGTCGGGCGTATTGGGCGGACTCGGCCTGAGCCCGCACCAAGTTAAGCACAGTTACCGTGGCGCCTAGTCCTCGGAGCTCCTCGGCCTTTTCGTCCCCGGTGGCCTGGGCCTCCGAACTGGCCATCGGCACCACCGCGATCCGGGCCTTCCCCGATCCCCCGGCCAGATCCACAAACTGCTGCACCAGCGCTTCCGGCTGCGAGCCGCCACCGACGATCAGCAGGTGGCCCTTGGGGCTCGAGGGTCGGATCACCCCGATGCTGGTGACCAGAAGCGCCGTGGCAAGCAGCAGGGAGGGCCACTTCGAGTCGGCATGCATCATCCGCGCGACTCCGCCCGGCTCAGCAGTCCCGATTCGACGTAGCCCAGCTGCTGGGAGACCCGCTTGGCGCTTTCCCGCACCCGCCGGATCAGAGCCGGCAGTCGCTGCGGGGAGAGCCGAGTAGTGGGCCCACCGAGACAGATGGCCGCGACCACTCGGCCTTCGTAATCACGGACCGGAGCACCAACGGCGACATAGCCCCGTTCCAGTTCTTCCACGGCCAGAGCGTAGTCGTCGCGCAGGACCTCGGTGAGGGCAGTGCGGAAACGGGGCAGACTGGTAATGGTTCGCTCGGTGTAGCGGGGCAGTTTTCTGGCACTGGCCACGAATCGAGTCCAGGGTTCTCCTGCTTCGTCCATGGCAGCGGCGAGAAGCACTTTTCCGGTCGCCGCGGCATGGGCCGGCCAGCGGGCCCCGACTCGCTCCGATGCGCTGCCCCGAAAGCGGCCCCGCACTTCGGCCAGCACCATGATCTCGTGGTCAGTGAGCACTTCCAGACTGGCGGTCTCCCCGGTGCGGAGCGCCAGCTCTTCCAGTTGCCGGTGAGCCGCGATGGGAAGCTCGTTGGATCGCTGGGCCAGCGCGCCCAACTGGATGGCCCGGGGTCCCAGCCGATACGAACTGGCCGGCACCGTCCGCTGCACCATCCCCTCTCGTTCCAGCGCGCCCAGCAATCGCAACGTGGTCGGCCGGGCCAGACCCAGCTTGCGCGAAAGATCAGCCAGAGCCCAGACCCGCTCCTGATCGGTAAAGGAGCGGAGGACAGCGAAGGCCCGTTCGACCGCCTGGGTCCCTGCTCTTGTGGCATGCTGTTTCACAATGTGGACAAAGGTTTCTCCCCAAACCGGGTCCGTCAAGAGGGGGAACCGCCACTGGTGACACTGGCGGCCGGGTTGGGCCGGTGCGAGCTTGTGGCCATGCGGACCGATTTCGAATACATCGCGCTGGGTCTGGGTGGTCTGGGCAGCGGAGCCTGCTACTGGCTCGCCCGCAGCGCCGGGAAAGAGGTGCTGGGCCTGGAGCAGTTCGAATTGGGACATGTGCGGGGGGAGTCGCAGGATCACTCCCGCATCATCCGACTCTCCTATCACACACCGGGTTACGTGCGGCTGGCCCGGCGGGCCTACCAGTCGTGGGCGACCGTCGAAGCAGACGCGAAGGAGCCCTGCATTCTCAAGACCGGCGGACTTGATATCGCTCCGGGGGATACCCGGATTCCGCTCGACCCCTACATGGACAGCATGAGGGCGGAGGGGGTCGAGTTCGAGCATCTCGATGCAAAGGAAATCGGGCGCCGCTGGCCCCAGTTTCAGCTGACCGAGGATTGCCATGGACTCTATCAGCCGGAAAGCGGCATCGCGATGGCCGCAAGGGCCAACGCGATTCACCAGCGGCTGGCCCGGGAGCACGGCGCCAATCTGAGGGAGAGGAGTCCGGTCAGTTCAATCCGGACCGTTGGTGGAGAGGTCGAAGTGGTGTCGGGGGGAAAGGCCTTCCGTTGCCGCCGGCTGGTCATGGCCGCCGGTCCCTGGTCTAACCAGCTGCTTGGCCACCTGGGTATTGAACTACCGCTGGAGGTGACCCAGGAGCAGGTCACCTATTTCGCCTCGCCCTATCTGAAGGAGTTTGAGCCGGGCCGATTTCCGGTCTGGATCTGGATGGACGATCCCTGCTACTACGGATTTCCAGTCTTCGGAGAACCGGCCACCAAGCTGGCGCAGGACGCCGGCGGCCGGCCGGTGACCGCCGAGACCAGAAGCTTCGAGCCCGATCAGGAGAACTTCGCCCGGGTGGAAGGCTGGGCCCGGAAGTATCTACCCAAGGCGCTGGGTCCGGTGCTCTATACCAAGACCTGTCTCTACACCCTGACGCCGGATCGCGACTTCGTCATCGACACATTGCCGGAGCATCCCGGGATCGCGATTGCGATCGGCGCCGGCCACGCCTTCAAGTTTGCCTCGGTGATCGGCCGGATCCTGAGTGAGCTGGCGATCGAAGGAAAGACCCCGTCGGATTTGACCCCTTTCTCACTCAGCCGTCCAATCCTGGGGGAGAAGAATCCGGCCCGTTCGTACATGGTCTGATCGGGCAGGAGAATCGGTTCGCTGGCCCGATCCGACCTCGAGATAGTCCAGGGACAAGGGTGGCGAAACCGCCAGGATGAAACTGATCAGTCTGACGCTGGCCCAGGTACCGAGAAAATTCCCAGATCAGTGAACCGGATGCCTAATCGTCGAGAGCTGCTTCGAACCGCCGTGGTTGCCGGTGTGGCCAACGTCATTTCGCCCCAACTCGCTGCTGCCGGTACCAAAGGGTCCGGTCGGGCCGCGACCGGGCTCAGACAATCGGTCTGTCGCTGGCCCTTCGGAGACATACCGGACCAGGAGTTCTTCCCGCTGGTGAAGCAGCTGGGATTCGGCGCCGTGGATCTGCTGACCGAAAAGGAATGGCCCCTGGCCATCGACCACGGGCTGATCTGCTCCATGGGCACCCCAACCGAACGGCGCGACTTCATCCGGAGGGGACTCAACGACCGGGCCAATCACTCGCTCCTGCTGAACGAGTTGGAGCGGACCATCCGGGCGGCCCGGAAGAGTGGAGTTCCCAACGTCATCGCGATGGTGGGAAACCGGGATGGCAAGAGCGATGAGGATGGCCTCGCAGCCACGGTCGAAGCGGTCAACCAGATCAAGGCGCTGGCCGAGGAAGAAGAGGTCAACCTTTGCTTCGAGCTGCTCAACAGCAAAGTTGACCATCATGACTTCATGGGCGACCGGATGTCGTTCGGCCTGCAGCTGATGTACTCGGTCAACTCACCCCGGGTCCGGCTGCTCTACGACATCTATCACATGCAGATCATGGAGGGCGATGTGATCCGTACCATCAGGGACCATGGCCATTGGATTGCGCATTACCATACTGCGGGAAATCCAGGCCGGCACGAACTGGATCCCACTCAGGAGCTCAATTACAAGGGAATTGCCCAGGCCATCGCCGATAGCGGGTTCACCGGTTGGATCGCGCATGAGTTCATCCCGACCCGGGATCCGAGAAAGGGCTTGGCGGAGGCGAAGGAGATTTGTGGGTGAGATGTGAGAAGGAACTAATCGTCAGGATAGTGCCGAGAAGTGAGGAGTGAGGAGGAACCGCCCTCCTTACTCCTCACTAGTAGGAACGATACCTGCGATTAGTTTCTCCTCACTTCAAAGCAAACGCCACGAGGTAGTCCCCGAAAGTAGTACCCAGATTGCCATGGCCGCCCGCGGCAATGACTACGTACTGAGTGCCGTTGACCGAGTAGGTCATTGGAGTCGCTTGACCGCCGGCCGGTAGCTGACCCTTCCAGACTTCCTTTCCGCTCTCCAGGTCAAAGGCTCTGAGATAGTTGTCCATCGCCGCGCCAATGAAGATCAGGTTGCCGGCGGTGATCATCGATCCGCCCATGTTGGGCGAGCCCCACTGATCCGATCCCGGGACCTTGGCCAGATCGGGAATCTGACCGAAGGGCACCTGCCAGCGCTGCTCACCGGTGGCCAGATCGATTGCGACCAGACTCCCCCACGGCGGACGATTGCAAGGCAGTCCTTTGGGTGAAGCCAGCATGGCCCGGCTCATCTTGTAGGGCGTACCGATCTGGTTTCCGCTCGAGTCTGACGGTTCGCGGCGCTCCAGCCTGACCCAGAAGGGAAGCCGCATCAGGTTGGTCACCAGCAGATTCTTCTCGGGCGACCAGCTGGCACTGCCCCAGGTGGTTCCCCCCGAGTATGCCGGATACATCACGGTGCCCTTCACGCTGGGCGGGGTGAAAATAGGGCCACTCTTCATCCCATCGAACATCGCCTGGCATGCCTTCAGTTCACTGGCGTCGAGTCCCCACAGACCGTCCCGGGTAAGCGGCTCGGGGAAGAGCGGCTTGGGCAGCAGCGGGAAGGGCTGAGTCGGCGCAGTGACTTCACCGGGAACATCGCTGGCCGGCACCGGGCGTTCTTCCACCGGGAAGAGAGAGCTTCCCGTGGCCCGGTCGAGAATGAAGATGTGACCCATCTTGGTCGCCACCGCGACCGCGGCAACCTGCTTCCCGTTCCTAGGCAGGGTGACCAGAGTCGGCTGGGAGCCCACATCGAAATCCCAGAGATCATGATGCGACACCTGAAACGACCAGCGCACCGCCCCGCTTCGGACATCCAGCGCCACCACCGAACTGGTGTAGCGGTTGTCTCCCGGCCGGAGACCGCCGAAGAAATCGGGAGCCGGAGATCCGGTCGGCACAAAGACCAGCCCCAGCGAGGTATCGACCGCTAGAGGGGCCCACGCGTTACCAGCGCCGGTTTTCGCGGCGGCGGTTGGGTCCCAGGTCCGGTACATCGAATCGCGGGCGGACCGGGGAATCGGATCGAAGCCCCACAACTCCATTCCGGTCCGGGCATCGAAGCCGCGTACCACTCCCCGTTCCATGTCGAGCCGGCGGTTGTCCCCGATGGACGAGCCGACCACCACAACGTCACCCGCAATGGCCGGAGGCGACGTCACTCCATACTGTCCCTCCTGCACCCGCCCGACGCCCTGATCCAGCCGCACGGTGCCGTTCGCACCGAAGCCGGCGCAGGGCGCGCCGCTCGACGCATCGAGCGCAATGAGTCGTGCGTCGATAGTTCCGAAGAAGATTCGGGAACTACAGGGAGCCGGCTTGGAGGCCTTCCGGCGGTCACCCGCCCAGTAGGAAACGCCTCGGCTTACGAACCCTTCGTTGCGTTCGAGCTCGATCTTGATCCTGGGATCGTGACGCCACAGCTCTTTGCCACTCGCCGGATCGAGCGCGATGACCCGGTTGAGCGGGGTACTCAGGTAGAGTCGCCCTTCGGCCAGAATTGGGGTTGCCTCGAACTTGCTGGACCCGGTGTGGCAGCGGCCGCATCCCTCCTTGGGCCCCTCGCTGTGATCGTCGTGGGATGCATCGCCGGTTCGATAGGTCCAGGCCACACCGAGGCGGGAGACGTTCTCCCGGGTGATCTGAGTGAGGGTCGAGTGGCGGGATCC
>CAZOES010000129.1:0-12722 GCA_964578865.1 uncultured Gemmatimonadaceae bacterium
CTGCTTTGGGAGCAGGAGGTCCCGGGTTCGAATCCCGGCGCCCCGATTGGTCCTTCCTGACGTTCCACCAGCCGGTCTCCACTGAAACATCCTGGGTTGCTTCGATCCACCCCTTCCACCGGGGCCGCCGATCGTTCAGATTGTTAGCTCTCTGGCTCTCGGCCGAAGTCCAGCCTTATCTAACCAGCCCATCGATGAGATCTCCCCGCTTTGGCGTCCTGCGCCGGCTCTCGCTCGCGCTGTTGTTCCTGGTATCGCCTGCACTCCTGTCAGGCCAGGCTAACCAATGTGGATCCGGAGGGGGTCCGGGGACCGTGGTCGAAACCGGTGAGGCTGGTTTGCTGCCGGTTGACCGTCTGGCCGACCTCCTTGCGTTGGAACCCGGCGTGACTTCGCTGAACCAGGGGGATCTCAGTATTCGCGGGTCCGGGCCGGGAGCGATCGCAAACTATGTCGACGGGGTGCCGGTCAACCCGGGACATCGCGGAAGCAGCGCACTGGTGGGGGGGAGCTACTTCGGCGAGCAGGGTACTGGACTGGCCATCGGCACCAACGGGTTCGATCGGCTCTTTCTCTTCACCGGGGTTGCTCCGGCGGAGCTGGGTGGCGGAAGAGGCGGCGCCCTGGCTCTCTCCACCGATGGTCCCTGCGTCAGCCGGGGCCCAATCTCCGCCAGCTGGGGCACCGATGCATTATTCGGCAAGTCCAACGGACTCGGCTTCAACCGGCTGACCCTGAACGGCGATCACCGGGTGGGTCGCTTCATTTTCGGAGGAGCCGCGGTGCTCGAAGGTGCCCAATCGGAGCGGTTGGGCCAGGACCAGAATGGTTCTCCCATTTTCCTGAGTGCCGGGGTGGATACCTCCGTGACTTTCGATAATGGTGGTGGTACTCCGGTGACGGTGGATGTGCTCCGCTTCAAGAAGTCGGAGGGGATCCGAATCCCTCGCAGTGCCAATTCAGCATATACCCTCAATGCCCACGTCGGGTATCAGATTGGTGGTGGTCATCGGGTCAGCCTGTCCGCCTATGCCAGTCAGAATCAGGATCGGCAGTTCGACTACCAGAATCTCTACAACCTGAACCAGACTTCAGCCGCTCGGATGTGGAGCCGGATGGTGACCGGCTCCTGGACCGGTCCGCTCAAGCAGGGCGAAGGGCTGCAGCTGCGGGGCGAGGCCATACTCTCCTGGCAGACCGATCGGATTACCGGCGGCCCGCTTACCCTGTCCGGCGAGGAGGATACCCGCGATCCCTTCGGCGGATTCCTGGTTTCTCCCCTCGATTTCCGGTTTACCACTGACAACTTCGCGGTGAACGACGAGCTGGTGAACAACTTCAGGGTGAATGATGGCCGGCTCTCACCCTACGACATCAAGAACCCGGACCAGTACAGTCTCATCGATGTCTATCGCAACAATGCCTATGGGTTGACCGGGTTCAGTGAGGCGGGAGGGCCGGTTGGCTGGGTGACGCTTTCGAAGGAAAACCGGCTGGTGGGGAAGGGGGTGGTCGACGCGAGTTTCGCCCGGCTCCACCGGCTGCGGGTGGGTGCCGAGGTGACCAGCTATGATGTCGACTTCTACCAGAGCCAGCTCACCTCCCAGGCCGGTGCCAACGCTTACATCGAGTCTCCCAGTCATCAGGCGATCTTCGGCGACTACAGCTTGAAGTCGGGCCCGCTCGAAGCCGGCGCCGGCCTCCGCTACGATCGGTTCAAGTCCGGGGCCAGCCGGCCCGAGTTCCCCCGTATATCGAGTGCGCCCGGGTTCGACCCGGCCAACCCGACTGCTGGGTTCATCAAGGACCAGGCCCACAGCCAGGTGAGTCCTTCGGTCCAGGTCGCCTATCAGGCCACACCGATGATCCGGTTCACCGGTGGCATCGCCAAGACGGCTCAGCTGCCCGATTTTGCCGCGGTGTTTGCCGGCATCAATACCGATATCACCACCACCTCGGTCAACACGATCTACGGAAGCGATCTCGACCTTGAGCGCGCCACCATCGGCCAGCTGGGAGCTCGGGTACAGCTGACCCCTCGCCTGACCGGCGATGCCAGCGTGTTTTATCGTAAGGATGAGGACCTGGTCGCCACCCGCCTGGTCTCGCTGATCGATCCGACCAAGAACAGTTTCGCTGATATCTTCTTTTTCAAGAACGCCGAGGAGCTGAAAACTACCGGCCTCGACCTTCGGTTGAGCCAAACGATCGGCTCCAGCAGCCGGGCCTGGCTCTCATACACCTTCTCCGACGCCAACCTCGAGGACTTTGGTCCCGATGTCTCGTCGACGCTATCCCGCCCTCACACTCTCGCGGGGGCGGTGCTGTACCAGACCGAGTCGGGTCTCACCGCGTTGGGCGGGATACTGCGGGATGTCGGAGTGTACGGCGCGTTCCGGGTCGCCAGTGGGACCGCATTTACCAAGTGCGCCGCTTTCCCGGGCAACGAATCTGCCTTCTCCGATGGACCTCAATGCCCCGCGGGGATCCTTGGTGAGTTCAACGCCGAGCGGCTGCCGGCTCTCAAACTGCTCGACCTGAAAGTGAGCAAGGGATTCAATCTCGGTTCCACTCAGCTGATCGCCTTCGTCGATGCCCGCAACCTGTTCAACACCCGGAATGTGATCCGGGTCTTCGGACAGACCGGGAAGACCTCCAACTCGACTGATCTCGCGGTTGCGCGGAACTCTGGTCTGTCTGAGCTGAGCAACGAGTCCGACGCCAATGGGGTGAGGCAGCCCGATGGCACCATCGACTTGTCCTTCGGTGGCGCTCAGGACCCCCGCGCCGGCTGTGGCGGCTGGACCCGTGGTGGTGCGCCCTCCGTCCCGAACTGCATTTACCTGATCAACGCGGAAGAGCAGTTCGGCAACGGCGACCATTTGTTTACCACCGTGGAACAGACCCGGGCCATTGACGCCCTGTACAACGTCAGCCGGGGCCTGCAGAACTTCACAGGCCCCGGCCGGAGAGTGCGAATCGGTATGGAGGTGCGGTTCTAGGCCTTCGGCTGAACTCCCGGCGACGCCACAGAAGGCGCGGCGGCGGCCTCCCGGTTTCTGCCCAGCGCAACCGGCGCCGCCGGCACCGGAGTCTCGGTGCTCTTGAGGTAGGCCATGTGGTCGTGCATGATGGCGCCTTCCGGCAGCCACTCATACAACGGTCCCAGATCGCGCTTGATCCGGGCGTGATAGAATGCCGGCAGCTCGGTGGTCTGGCCTTCCATGAAGGCCAGGATGGTCGGATCGGTATCCAGCAGGCCGCGCAGATTGGTGTGGTACTTGATGCGGCCGAACCCTTCCGACGATACCGCCCGCACAAAGTTCATCCAGCGGGGAATCGCGGCCGGAGTGGCCCCGAACCGCCGGCCGATCATCTTCCAGGAGAACGAGTAGCGGGTCAGGTCCACCAGGTAGGTATAGAAATCCTTCCACTGGTACCCCAGCGGGCGGATGTTCATTGCGTGATTGTTATTCAGGAAATGGAAGGGGAAGGGGATTACCCGTCCGGCCTTCTGATAGTCCAGGTTGATCGGTGCGGCCCGGCCGAACGACGAGTTGAGCGAGTAGGCCGGGAAGGCCCCCGGGGTGAGATCGAGGAACCGCTTGGTCAGCTCAAAGGGTTCCGGTCCTGAATCGCAGTCCAGTCCCATCACGAAGTTGGTCTGCACGTAGGGCACATACCGCAGAATCATGTTGATGTGCTCGGAGACCACCTTCACCTTCTCCATCCCGCTCTTTTCCCGCGTCTTCGACTTATTGCCCAGCGAGTACCACGATTCGATACCCGGCAGAATGGCCTGGAATCCGTTCTGCCGCAGCCGCTTGAGGTGGGGCTCTGACAACAGGGCCAGACTGCTCTCGGCAATATGCCGCATCTTCCCCGGCGGCACCGCGGCTTCGATCGCGTTCATGTAATCGTCGAACCGGACCCCGAAGTTGGGATCGTGCCAGCCGACGATCGGGTTGTTCATCTTGGTGAGCAGGAACTTGAGATCCGACTGGATGCCGGCGAAACTGAGCGGCTGATAATCCACCGTGGAATCGATGCAGAAGCTGCAGGTGTAGGGGCAGCCCAGACTCCCGATCATCGGCACGAACTTCACCGTAGGCGCCTTCTTGAGGGTCTGGGAGATAAACTTCCAGCGCTCCTCCAGGCCCGGCAGTTCTCTCGGCTGCTGAGTAGCCGCCAGCATCCGGCCCAGCGGGCGGTGCTGCTCGCACTCGGCCAGCACTTCCATCACCAGCGTCTTGTCGGTGAAGCCGAGCACGTAGTCGAAGTACTTGCGGGCGTCTTCCGGGTAGCAGCGCGCGTGGGGCCCACCCAGTACCGTTATGGCGCCGCGTTTCCGGAACATGTTGCTGAACGCGTAGGCCACCATCGAGGCTTCGGTAAAGGCCCCGATGAACAGGATGTCCAAGTCAGTCGGCAGCTCGTTCATCAGGTCTTCCACGCCGGTGTAGCAGACGTAGTGGACCTGGTGTCCCTCGTTTTCGCACCAGACGCCAAGCACCTGGGGCATGATGCTCGCCAGGTTCGCATTCATGATGCGACCGTACAGGCCTGGTTGGGGGCGCTTCGCGACCAGGTCGAGGATGCCGATCTTGAGACGGCGCATGCGAATTCCGGGTTCGAGAGGGGGACTCGCACCCGGTGTGCTAGCGAGTCCCGTAAGAACAGCCTGGCGACAAACTGGCAACATCCGGCGGTTTGCTGCCGGTGGTCACTGGATGCCAGGCCCATCGAGGGGGCGTTGTGCGGTTGAACGATGCGCGGGCTGAACCAATGCGCACAGCATAACCCTATACTCCGTCGCACGATGGCGCAAGCAGCGGAAGCGACTTCGGACCCCAGTTCTACCGCTGCCAAACCGTCCTGCTGTCGGTGTCTTAGCTCACCAGGCCAGTCCGAAACCGGCCCCCTCGACCCCCGTATGGACCGCGCCGAATGGGCTCAGAGATCCTCACATACCTGCGTCTCGGTCTGCACCATATCGCAGACCTCCGGGGCTACGACCACATCCTCTTTGTCGCCGCGCTGACCGTCGCCTACCGGCCGGCCGAGTGGCGCAGGCTGTTGTGGCTGGTCACCGCCTTCACACTGGGCCACTCGATTACTCTGGCACTGGCCACACTGAACCTGGTTCGGGTCAACGCCGCCCTGGTGGAAACCGGGATTGCTCTGACCATCGTGATCTCAAGCCTCATGGCGATCTCCCTGGCGGTCCGGGGAAGCGATGGCCCGTCGGATCGGGGCCAGCTGTTCCGCTATGTCCTCGCTGCCTGCTTTGGGCTGATTCATGGGCTGGGTTTTTCGACCTATCTCCGGAGCCTGCTGGGCGGTGAGGAGTCGATATTCGTTCCGCTGCTGTCGTTCAATGTCGGTCTTGAGTTGGGCCAGCTTTTGATCGTTGTTGCAGTGCTTTCGCTCGGTGTCCTCGCGGAACGGATTCTTCGACTGGCCCGTAGAGACTGGGTGCTGGTCGCCTCCGGTGGAATAGCCGCGATGGGCATCCGCATGGTGGTCGAACGCATCGGGTGAGCAGGAGTTCGCAGTTTCGTACCTATGCTGTCCGTCTGTCCGTCTGTTGTCCGACCCTAACGGAAACTTTCGATGGCAACCTCGTACCGTCAGACCCTGGCGCTGGCGCTGGGCCTCGGTGCCCTGATGCTCAGCCGTCCAGCCTCGGCTCAACAGTGGCTGAACGCTGAGGCCAATCCCAAGACCAACAAGTCCAGCTTCCGGGCGGTGGAAGAATTCCCCGACCCGAACGACTACCGGAATGCTTCCGGTGCTCCCGGTCCCAGGTACTGGCAGCAGAAGGTCGACTACAGCATCAAGGCGACCCTCGACACGGTCACCCACTCGATCACCGGGTCGGAGCGGGTCACCTATCACAACAATTCGCCTGACCGGCTGGAGTACCTCTGGTTCCAGGTCGATCAGAACATCGATGACCCGGCGGTGAGCCGCACCATTCGCGACGAGCCGGCGTTGCCCCGGAACCTGTCGCCCCAGGCTCGCCAGTTCCTGCTCCCGGACCCGTTCGACGGTGGCGAGAAGATCAGCCGGGTCCAGTTGGTGACCACCCGGGCTGGCCGGACCGTCAAGACCGACGCCGAGTATGTCATCAACGGGACGGTCATGAAGATCGTGATGCCGACCCCTCTGGCCTCCGGTGCGACCGCAGTGATCGAGATCGACTGGAAGTTCATCGTCCCGGAGAACAGCCGGAACGGTCGCGGGGTCCGCGAGCTGGTGAAGGATGGCTGGCTCTATGAGATCGCCCAGTGGTATCCCCGGGCCTCGGTGTACGACGATGTGAACGGCTGGCAGACCGACCAGTTCTACGGCCAGGGCGAGTTCTACCTCGAGTTCGGCACCTACGACGTGGAGCTGACGGTACCTCACAATCACATCGTGGGGTCAACCGGAGCGCTGCTCAACCCGCTGCAGGTCATGACCGCCACCCAGCGTCAGCGGCTGGCCCAGGCCCTCACCTCGGAGAATCCCAGATTCATCATCTCCAAGGACGAAGTGATGACCCCCGGCAGCCGCCCCCCGGGGAATGGGCCCATCACCTGGAAGTTCCACGCCGACAGCGTGCGCGACTTCGCCTGGGTCTCCTCCAAGACCTATGTCTGGGATGCCGCCGGCTTCCGGTACCGGCCCGGCGGCCGGGTGATCGAGATGCATTCGCTCTATCCCCGCGATGCCATGCCGCTGTGGGACAGTCTCTCGACCAAGGCCATCGCCCAGACCATGCGGACCTATGGCCGGCTGGCATTCGAGTATCCCTATCCCAAGGCGACCAACGTGCATGGTCCCGTCTTCGGCATGGAATACCCGATGATCGCCTTCTGCGGCGCCCGGCCGGCCGAGGATGGCACCTACTCGGCCGGGCTGGCTCGGGCCCTGATCTCGGTAACCATCCACGAAGTGGGTCACAACTGGTTCCCGATGATCGTGGCGTCGGACGAGCGGAAGTGGACCTGGATGGACGAGGGGATCAACAGCTTCCTGCAGTATTACGCCGAGAAGGATTGGGATCCTAACTATCCCAGCCAGCGCGGTCCGGCCAAGAATCTGGTCAACTACATGAAGGATCCGGACCAGGTCCCCTTGATGACCGAATCGGACTTTATCCATCGGCAGTTCGGCAACAACGGTTACAGTAAGCCGGCCGCGGGACTGGTAATGCTCCGGGAGCAGGTGCTGGGCACCCAGCTGTTCGACCAGGCCTTCTCCAGCTATTCCAAGCGCTGGATGTTCAAGCATCCCCAGCCGGCCGACTTCTTCCGCTCGGTCGATAACGGGGCGGGCGAGCTGTTGAACTGGTTCTGGCGCGGCTGGTTCTATACCACTTATGCCAACGACCAGGCCATCGCTTCGGTCGACGCCCAGCCGGCCGATTCGCTGGTGGGCGATCACAGCAAGGGCAAGAACTACTATCGCATCAAGGTGGACAACAAGGGCGGGCTGGTGATGCCGATCCAGATGGACGTTACCTTTGACGACGGCACCACCCAGCGGGTCAAGCTCGGCGTCGATGTCTGGAGAAAGAACGAGCAGTCGTTCACCTACGGCTTCTTCACCGATAAGACCATCAGCAAGGTGGTGCTGGACCCCGACGAAGTCTTTGTCGACATCAACAAGGACAACAACACCTGGAGCAAGGGGCCGGCGCCGACATCGTGATCCTGGCACTACTGCAGATTGCTGGGCTGTCAGTATCAGTACCGAGTACCGAGTACCGAGTTCGGCAGGCCGAGAATCTCACTCGGTACTCGGTACTCGGTACTTCTGTACCTTCGGTCCATGATCTCCATCTGACCCACACCCGCATGGTCATTGAAGGCAGGACCATTGCCTGCCGTATCCGACTCTTCAAGGATGATCTGGAGAAAGCCCTCCAGCTGTACGCCACCCAACCCACCTTTCGCATCACGGCCGAGGCGCGTGCCGATTCGCTTTTCAGCGGCTACTTCGCCAGACATGTCATCCTTGAGGCAGACGGGAAGCGGCTGAGCCTCAAGGTCTCCGCCTCGGGAACCGAGAAGGACCCCTCGTCGCAGGAGGTGGTGTGGTACGTCCTGGAAGGAGAAAGCCCGTCCAGCTTCACCCAACTCGGGATGCTGAACGGGCTCCTGTTCGAGATGTTCCGGGATCAGCAGAACCTGATCCAGCTGCTCCGCGAACCGGGCGGGGTCCGAAAGACGCTCTACTTTGTCGGCACCGATCCGAGAGAGCAGACCGTCTCTTTCTAAACTACGTGAAAAGTGAAACGTGAAACGTGAAACGGCTGAGCGCGCGTCGTTTCACTTTTCACTTTTCACGCTTTTCAGGTTCCTCGCCTTACCGGGGTCACGACCCACCCCGGCGGCCCGTACTTGGTCGGTTCGAACAGGTCATCGGGGAGCGGCGGATCGCCCTTCACATCGGCATACTCTTCCATCGTCTGCAGATTTCCGTTGACGATGAACTTCACTTCCACCGAGCACCAGGCCTGGCCCACCGGGATGTACTTGTTGAACTGGGTCTCCACCAGCGGCTTGGCCGCGCTCTTCCCGGTCTCCAGCATCCGCACGAAGAGCAGCCGGTCCTTATCGATCCAGAACTGCCTGGTGGCGGTATCGCCCTTGGCCGCGCCCACCACGTAGACCGGGCGCCCCTGCCAGCTGTCTTCCCGGATCGTGGAGAGGTCGAAACCCAGATTCTTGAGCCGGGTGATGGTCTTCTCAGCCGGATCCAAGTACACGTCGAAGCCCAGCACCATCAGCGGATGGACGAAGGGGCCGGAGCCTTTCAGTTCACCCAGGTGGAACTGGTAGATCGAGTCGTTGCGGAAGAGGATGGTCTTGCCGCTGTCCACCGGCGCGATGTCGATCCGCAGAATACCGGGAATCCTGGCAGCCTCGTACCAGGTCTCCTTGGTGTTCTTCTTCATGTCGCTGGTGGTCTGGACGAACGTCAGCGTCTTATACCACTTCCCCTTGTACTTGTCGTACATCGCCTTGATCAGCGCCTCGCCGTCGGCCGGAGCAGGCGCCGGTACCACGGCAGGGGTAGATGTCATCAACGCGAGCAACAGGGAAATCACGGGACCTCCGGAAAGTGAGGTGGAGCAGGTGGGACCTGACCGGGTGTACGAGCTTTGAGGACAAGGGGTTTCGGGCTTAGCTTTAGCCACTAGCCATTAGCCATTAGCCGTTAGCTTTGCCATCGAATCCACGGGGTGATGGCTCGATTCGGCTCCGGCAACAAGGCTGATTTGTCGGCGTATGGGCTAACGGCTAACGGCCAAATTGCGCTCGTAGCTCAGCTGGATAGAGCACCTGCCTTCTAAGCAGGGGGTCGCAGGTTCGAGTCCTGCCGGGCGCGCTGAACTTCGGCTGAGAGCTGAAAGCTAAGAGCTATCTCGTGCTCACCAGCCTGTTGTTGTGCACTATAGCTCTTAGCTTCAGCTATCAGCCATCTCCTCACTCTACCGCACACCAAGCCCATGAAAGTTGACCGCATCTGGCGGGATGCTCGGCTGGCCACCATGGTGCCGGGTACCCCCGGTCTGGGTGTGGTTGAGCGCGGCGTCGTGGCTGCCAAGGACAAGCAAATCGTCTATGCCGGTCCAGTGGACGCGGCTCCTCGCGGTCTCGATGCGGCCGAGATCATTCCCTGCGATGGCCGCTGGATTACTCCCGGACTGATCGACTGCCACACCCATCTGGTCCACGGCGGCAACCGGGCCCACGAGTTTGAGCTTCGTCTGGGCGGCGCCACTTACGAGCAAATTGCCCGGCAGGGCGGGGGCATCCTCTCCACCGTTACGGCCACTCGCGCCGCCAGCCGCGGCGATCTGGTCACTTCGGCTCTCCCCCGTCTTGATGCGCTCATCGCCGAGGGGGTCACCACCGTCGAGATCAAGTCGGGTTACGGTCTCGAGCTGGAGACCGAGCTCCGCCAGCTGCGCGCAGCCAGAGACCTGGAACGGATCCGCAAGGTCGATGTGCTGACCACTTTTCTCGGCGCTCATGCGCTCCCGCCAGAGTATCGCGACGACCGGGAGACCTACGTCGAGCTGGTTTGCGGTCAGATGATGCGGGAAGTGGCCCGCGAGGGGCTGGCCGACGCGGTCGATGGCTTCTGCGAGACCATCGCCTTTTCTCCCGCCGAGATCTCCGCGGTCTTCAGCGCCGCCCGGGCTGAGGGGCTGCTGGTCAAGCTCCACGCCGATCAACTTTCCAATCAGCATGGCGCCGCGCTCGCCGCGAAGTTCGAGGCCCTCTCGGCCGATCACCTCGAGTACACCGACGCCGACGGTGTGGTTGCCCTGGCGCGGGCCGGCACCGTCGCGGTGCTGCTGCCTGGGGCCTACTATTTCCTCCGCGAGCGGCACGTTCCACCGGTCGATCTGCTGCGCCGTTATCACGTGCCGATGGCGGTTGCCACCGACATGAATCCTGGTACCTCTCCGCTGACCTCCCTTCTGCTCGCCCTGAACCTGGCGGCCACCCAGTTCCGCATGACCGTCACCGAGTGCCTTTTGGGGGTCACCCGGGAGGCGGCTCGCGCGCTGGGCCGGCTGCATGAGGTCGGCACCCTGGAGGCCGGGAAGCGCTGTGACCTTGCCATCTGGGATATCGATCGTCCCGCCGAACTGGTCTACCGCATGGGCTTCAATCCCCTGTATCAGCGAGTGTTCGAGGGCCTATGACCATTCTGCTTGCCCCCGGCAACGTGACCCTCGCCCAATGGGAAGCGATCTATCGGGGTGAAGCCGTGGGGTTCGAGCAGGGCGCGATGCGGGGAGTCGAGCGCGCCGCGGCGACCGTCGCGTCGATCGTTGCCAAAGGTGCACCGGTTTACGGTATCAACACTGGCTTCGGCAAGCTCGCCAGTGTTCGTATTGCACCGGAAGATCTCACCGCCTTGCAGCGGAACATCGTCCTTTCCCATGCCGCGGGAGTGGGCGACCCGATGCCCGAGCGGGTCGCCCGCTTGATGCTGGCGCTCAAGCTGGCCAGCCTGGGACAGGGCGCCTCGGGAGTGCAGCCCGCCACCATCACGCTGCTGGAGCAGTTGCTGCAGCGGGGGCTCACCCCGGTGGTGCCGGCCCAGGGCTCGGTGGGCGCCTCGGGAGATCTTGCTCCGCTGGCCCACATGACTGCCGCGATGATCGGCGTCGGTGAGTTCTTCGTTGGCGGCAAGATCGTCCCGGCGGCCCAGGCACTTTCCCAGGCCGGGCTCAACCAGCTCGAGCTGGGCGCCAAGGAAGGGCTGGCCCTGCTCAACGGAACTCAGTTCTCCACCGCCTACGCCTTGGCGGCCCTCTTCGATGCCGAGGTCCTGTTTCGGTCGGCTCTGGTGACTGGAGCCCTGACTACCGATGCCGCGCGCGGATCGGACGCACCGTTCGATGCCCGCATTCATCGCTTGCGTCGCCACCGGGGCCAGGCCGAGACCGCCGAGGCCCTCCGTCGCCTCATGGAAGGGAGTGCTATCCGGGCTTCCCATCTCACCGGTGACGACCGGGTCCAGGATCCCTATTGTCTCCGCTGCCAGCCTCAGGTGATGGGTGCTGTCCTCGACCTTCTTCGTCAGGCATCGGATACCCTCGGCACCGAAGCCAACGGCGTGTCGGATAATCCGCTGATTTTCCCCGATACCGGTGAGGCGCTTTCCGGTGGGAATTTCCACGCCGAACCGGTGGCTTTCGCCGCCGACATGATTGCAATCGGTTTGGCGGAGATTGGCTCCCTCGCCGAGCGGAGAATTGCGATGCTGGTGGATCCGGTGCTCTCTAGTCTTCCGGCCTTCCTCACACCGAAGCCCGGCCTCAACTCCGGGTTCATGATCCCCCAGGTCACCGCTGCGGCACTGGTTGCCGAAAACAAGACCAGGGCTGTGCCAGCCAGCGTGGATTCCATTCCTACTTCGGCCAATCAAGAGGACCACGTGTCCATGGCCGCCCACGGGGCCCGTCGTCTGGCCACCATGGTCGACAATCTTGCGGCTGTGATCGGCATCGAGCTTCTCGCGGCGGCCCAGGGATGCGACTTCCGGGCTCCGCTCAAGTCCAGTGCGCCGCTGGAGAAAGTCCGGGCTCGGGTAAGAACCCTGGTGCCCCATCTGGACGACGACCGCTACATGCATCCTGACATGCTGGCCGCGACCACGCTGGTCCGAAACGGGCATCTCATTCAGGAAGCCGGGCCGGCACTGCTGCCGGTAGTGTTCGCCCGATCGACTGCCCGCATTTCCTGAGGTTGATATGACTTCCATCTCCAATCCTCCGTCCATCCCCAGGACTCGTTCCGATCCTGGGCGCGTGGTCCGGGCCCCGAGGGGGAACATCCTGAGTGCCAGGAGCTGGCTGACCGAAGCTCCACTCCGGATGCTGATGAACAACCTGGATCCCGAGGTCGCCGAGCGCCCGGGTGATCTGGTGGTCTATGGGGGCATCGGGATGGCAGCCCGAGACTGGGAAAGCTTCGACCAGATCGTGGCCACGCTGCGCCGGCTGGAGAGCGATCAGACTCTGCTGGTCCAGTCAGGCAAGCCGGTGGGAGTCTTCCGCACCCATGCCGACGCCCCTCGAGTCCTGATCGCCAACTCTAACCTGGTGCCACGCTGGGCCACCTGGGAGCATTTCAACCAGCTCGACCGCAAAGGCCTGATGATGTACGGCCAGATGACGGCGGGCTCGTGGATCTACATCGGCAGCC
>CAZOES010000130.1:0-12702 GCA_964578865.1 uncultured Gemmatimonadaceae bacterium
TCCTGAAGTCGGTGATCATGGGTCTGGGCGCGGAGGTTCAACGTATCGTGATCAGCGGTTTGAAGGACAAGACCTACTTCGCCGAAGTGTGGCTGGCCCGGGACGGCCACATCTTTCAGCTGGATGCCCGTCCCTCCGACAGTATCGCCCTGGCCCTGCGGGTGAGCGCCGCCATCTTCACCGACCCCGATCTGCTGGAAGAGGGAATCGACGAGGGCGGCTCGCCGCCGTCGGATCCTTCACTCGACGCGCAGAAGCTGAAGGCGCACTTGGAGAAGATGGACCCGGAGGATTTCGGGAAGTTTCAGCCGTGACGGCAGACGGGCGAGACGGGCGAGAGGGTCGAGACGGTCCACTTCGCCGAGTGGTGACCGTCTTGACCGTCCTCACCGTCTTGAACGTCTCAGCCCTCTGCGCCCAGAAGCCCGCAATCGTCTCCGGCCGAGTCATGCGGGTTACCGCCAAAGACACGGTGGGAGTGCCCAATACCAGAGTCGTCCTCCATCGGGTGGGGCGCGCGGTGCAGGGGCCGCTGGATTCCACTATTTCGGGTCCGCGCGGTCAGTTCTCTTTCCGCTTCACTCCCGATACCTCGTCGATCTATCTGCTGAGTTCGGGGTGGCAGGGGATCGAGTATTTCTCCAGCCCGGTCCATACCAATCCCTCGGCACCGGACACCGGTCTGGTGGTGGTGGTCTCCGATACCTCGTCCACCGCTCCGATCACGGTAGTGTCACGTCACCTGGTGGTCAGCAAACCATCGCAGGGCGGAAGCCGAGCAGTGCTGGAGATCGTGGTCATCTCCAATGCCGGCAACGCTACACGAGTCTCGGCCGATAGCGCCAAGCCCACCTGGGAAACCGGGATCCCCGATGGAGCGGTCAACTTCGAAGCCGGCAGCGGTGACTTCTCGGGCGACGCGCTGGATGTGCGGAAGGGACTGGTCCGACTCTTTGCCCCGATCGCACCGGGGGAGAAGCAGGTGATCTTCACCTATGCCCTCCCGGCCAATACCGGCCCGGTGCATCTCAGCATCCCGGACACCATCGGGATGTTCAATATCCTGCTGGAGGAATTCAATCTTGCCGTGAAGGGCGGCGGGATTGCCAAGGCCGATAGTCAGCAGATCGAAGGACGCAGCTTCCGCCAGTGGGCCGGCCCTGCGCCCGCCGGTTCGGTGATCGAGATCGACTTCCCCGGCCCCGGCGCTACCCAGTGGCTGTTGCCTGGTCTGGTTGGCGCGCTGGCAATCGTGCTGGCGGTGGTGGCCGGGACGGTGCTTCGGAAACGGCCCATGGCTTCGCCCAAAGGTTCCGCTCTGGATCGTCTGGCCCGGCTCGATGCCAGATATGCGGGGAAGGAGGGAACCACTCCGGCCCAGGAGTGGCAGCAGTATCAAGCTGAGCGGGCCCGACTCAAGGATGAAGTCGCAGCCCAGCTTGCCAAGAGCGGCTCTTCTGCCTAAGTTCGCCCCGTCTAATAATTGATTGCACGCGAGTCGGGACGCTCGGAAGCCGGTGTAATACCGGCGCGGCCCCGCCACTGTAACGGGCTCTACATACTCCGCTCATAACGCCACTGGGAAACCGGGAAGGCGAGCGGAGGCCCGAAGCCAGGAGACCTCTCGGCTCGCGCCACCATTCAACACCCTCGGGGGAGGGACCGGTGGCGTCACCAGCCTCCAGGCTTTTGATCGCCCGTCTCCCAGGTCTACGAGATGGGCGTTTTTTGTTGAGGCCGTTCGCCTGGCTTCTTCTCGCCGCACTCGCCGCCTGCGGAACCGATAGTCGCACGCCTTCCGGTGCGCTCGTCGCTATCGACGACGCTGGTGATACCGTGCGTCTGGCTCAGCCGGCTCAGCGCATCGTGTCGCTCAGCCCGGCGACGACCGAACTGGTCTTCGCGATCCGCGCGGGCGACCGGCTGGTAGGCCGGACGCGCTGGTGCGATTACCCGGTCGAGGCCAGGGCCGTCCCCGATGTGGGCGACGGAATTCCGCCCAACATCGAGAGCGTACTGGCCCAGCGTCCCGACCTGGTTCTGCTTTACAAGTCTCCCCAGAACATCGACGCCGCCCAGCGCTTCCGGGCCGCAGGCTCGGCAGTGCTGCAGCTCGACTTCAACCATCTCGAAGATGTCGGACGGCTGGCCCGGCTGATCGGCCCGCTGGTGGGTCACCCGCGGGAAGGGGACTCGCTGGCCAATGCGATGCAGCAGCAGCTGGCATCGATCCAGCTCCCGGCCGATTCCACCCGGCCCAGCGTTCTGATTCTCGCCTGGGATCAGCCACCTATGGCGATCGGAGCGGGGAGCTTCCAGAGCGAGATTCTCTCACTGGCCGGCGGCCGCAACACGTTCGGTGATGTGACCACCCCGTCGGCCACCGTCAGCATCGAGGCGATCCTGGCCCGCCATCCCGATCTCATTCTGGTCAGCGACACTGGAATGCCGGGAATCGTGAAGCGCACCGAGTGGAATGTGATCCCCGCGGTCAAGAATCGCCGCTTCGTTCATCTCAGCAATCCGGCTTTTGGCCGACCCAGTCCCCGCGCACCTCAACTGGTGCTGGAGCTTCGCAAGCTGCTCGCCGAGGCCCACCGGTGAAGACCCGCTGGCCGTCGCTGATCCTGTTCACCCTGGTGGCACTGGGCGCGGGACTCTCGCTCGGTGCCACCCGGATCCCGATCCAGCAGGTCTGGGCGGGACTGCAGGACGGCGGTGCCGAATCGGCGCCCATCATTCGAGAGCTGCGGCTTCCCCGGGTGCTGCTGGGCTTTCTGGTTGGGGGCGGGCTGGCAGTATCGGGCGCGGTGCTGCAGGCGCTGGTCCGCAATCCATTGGCCGATCCCTACGTGCTGGGAATTTCCGGCGGTGCCACCCTCGGTGCGGTCGCGGCAATCTCGGCCGGCCTCTCGAACCTGTGGGCGGTGCCGCTGGCGGCGTTCGTCGGTGCGATTGCCACGCTGCTGCTGGTCTATCGGCTGAGTCTGGTGGCTGGTCGCCGGTTGGATTCGAATGTGCTGCTGCTCGCCGGGGTGGTAGTGAGCTCGTTCGCCATGGCGCTGGTGACCGCCATTCTGATGCTGGTCGACGCCACTCGGTTGCAGAACTCCTTCCGCTGGATGCTGGGTGGACTGTGGTCGGCGTCATGGACCACGGTCGGGATGTTCGCCTTGTACGGAGCGGTCCCGCTGGCTCTCCTCATTTACCAGGCCCGATCGCTCGATCTCCTGGCTCTGGGTGAAGAACAGGCCCGGCACCTGGGCGCCGACCCGGAGCAGGTCAAGCGGATCGCCTATCTCGCGACCGGGTTCCTTACTGCGGTGGCGGTCGCCACCAGCGGCGCGATCGGCTTTGTCGGTCTGCTGGTACCTCACGCGATACGCCGGCTCTGGGGTCCGCTCCATTCCTCATTGTTGCCTTCGGTGTTCCTGGCCGGAGGCGGTTTCCTGGTGCTGGCCGACTCGCTGGCCCGCTCGGTGGCTCCGCCGGTCGAACTGCCGGTGGGCGTGGTCACCGCCCTGGTAGGAGTGCCGCTGTTCGCCGTGCTGCTCCGACGGAGGCTGGCATGATCGCCCGGGGTGAAGGACTGGTGGTGCGCTATCCCGGTGTCGAAGCGAAGGCCCTTTCGGGTGTGAGCGTGTCGCTCGAGCGGGGCGAGCTGGTCGCCGTGGTGGGCCCCAACGGAAGCGGAAAGACCACCCTCCTTCGCGCCTTACTCGGGACTCGGTACCTGGAAGCCGGAACCGTGCGAATCGAGGGAAAAGCACTGAGCCACTGGCGCCCGCGCGATCTCGCCAAGGTGATCGCAGTAGTAACCCAGAGGGAGGAAATCCTCTTTCCGCTCACGGTCCGAGAGACGGTGGAGCTGGGGCGCTACGCTCATCTCGGTCCTCTGGCCGGACCCGGCGAGGCCGATCACTTGGCGGTGACTCAAGCGTTGCAACGGGCCGACGTGATCGGGCTGGCCGACCGGCGCACCGACACGCTATCCGGCGGCGAATGGCAGCGGGTTCGAGTCGCCCGGGCACTGGCCCAGAATCCGCGCGCCCTGCTGCTGGATGAGCCGACCGCGGCGCTCGACATCCGTCATGAAATGGAAGTCTTCGAGCTGGTGAGGAAGCTGGCGGGGGAGGGGATCGGGACCCTGCTGGTGACCCATCATCTCAATCTGGCGGCCCGCTATGCCGACCGGATGCTGCTGCTCGACAAGGGCAAGGTCATCGCCGAAGGGCCGCCCTCCGAAGTGCTCAAGTCGGAACTCGTTTCGCCGGTATTCGAATGGCGGGTCGCCGTCACCAACTGGTGCGATGGCGCGCCGCAGGTCGTCCCACTCAAGCCCGGCGAATAGCCGGCACTGCTCGAGGAACCCGTGTCTTACTCCCGAATTGTCGCGTCACTGGGCGGTCTTGCCGTCAGCTTCACCTTCGCCGCGTCGCTTTCCGCCCAGGCGGTGCAGCGCGATACCGTCGCGCAGCCCGAGCTGGTGGTTACTGCCGAGCGGACCGCGACACCCCTCTCCAAGTCGATCGCGACCACCACGGTGCTCAAGGGCGACGATCTCCGGGCCCAGGGGATCTATTTCGTCGAGGATGCGCTCAAGCAGGTGCCGGGCGCCATGCCGGTACCAACCGGCTCGTTTGGTGGCATCTCCTCGCTCTTTCTGCGGGGCGGGGAGAGCGACTACACCAAGGTGCTGATCGATGGCATTGCGGTGAACCAGCCGGGCGGGGCCTTCAATTTCGGAACCCTGAGCATCGACAACGTGGACCGGATCGAGATCGTCCGGGGACCGGTATCGGTGCTGTACGGATCGGACGCGGTGAGCGGGGTGATCCAGATCTTCACCCGCCGGGGCGTTCCGGGCATTACCGCGAATGCCTCGACCCAGGCCGGCACGTTCGGCACCTGGACCGGCACCATCGGCGCTACCGGGGGACAAGGACCGGTGAGTTTCTCCGGCAGCCTCTCCCGCTATAAAACCGACGGCATCTACGATTTCAACAGCAGCTACAAAGCCTGGGTCGGCAGCGGCGCGGTTACCTGGCGCCCGGACAGCAAGTCCGATGTGACGTTCAGCGGCCGGCGGGACGACAACACTCTGCATTTCCCGACTGACTTCACCGGCGCGGTGGTCGACAGCAATCAGCAGTCCTCCCTCGCGGCGACCACTCTGGGGCTCGATCTGGGCCGCCGGCTCAATAACCGGATCGAAGTGCGAGCCCACCTTGATTCCCGGCGGGAGGTCACCGGTTCGTCGGATCAGCCCGACAGCCCGGGTGACTCGCTGGGCTTCTATTCCAGGAACCTGGGTCGGATGCTGCGTCGCACCGCCGGTGTCAGTGCCAATCTCAATCTGAGCCGTCAGGTCCGGGTGATTAGTGGAGCGGAAGGGGTCTGGGAAGCACTTCTGGATGGCGGAACCAGTGGCACGTTCGACACCACTCGCCACAACTACGGAGTGTACGGTCAAGGTCTGATCGAGCTCTCCGGGAAGGCGCTGATCAATCTCGGTGTCCGGCTGGATGACAACGAGAAGTTCGGCAGTCACTTCACCGCGCGGGCCGGAGCAGCGTACCGGCTCACGCCGACGCTGCGGGCCCGCGGGTCGGTGGGTACCTCATTCAAGGAACCGTCGCTGCGGGAGAATTACGCCCAGAGCTTCTTCGAGCGGGGCAATCCAGACCTGGATCCCGAGAAGGCCCGGAGCTGGGAAGTCGGGCTGGAACAGTCGTTCCTGGCGGGGGATGGACTGATCGCGGCCAACTACTTCGACCAGAAGTTCCGCGACCTGATTCAGTACGATGGCGCCGCCGGGCCGACCGCCCCGACCTACCAGAACGTGGCCAAGGCGACCGCGCGAGGTGTCGAGCTCATCGCCCATGTTCGTCCGGTGCCTCAGTTCACCTTGGGCGCCTCGTACACCTACCTCTTCACCCGGGTCGATGATGCCGGGTTCGCTACCAGCGCCGATGATATCTTTGTCGAAGGCAAGCCGCTGGTCCGCCGGCCCAAGCACAGCGCCCGATTCGATGTGCGTGGCGCGGTCGATCGTCTCTCGATCGGGGCAGGGCTCAACTACGTCGGCAAGCGGGATGATGTCGATTTCCGCCCGTTCCCCCAGATCCGGACGTCGCTCGATTCGTATGTCACGGTCGATGCCGATGCGGCGGTCGACATTCTGCGCCGGGGGCCGGGCCGTCCCGGTCTGGCGGCGACCTTTCGGGCCGAGAATCTGTTCGACCAGGATTACGATACGGTAGTCGGGTTTGCCGCCCGGGGGAGGCTGCTGATGGCGGGGGCGCGGTTTGGGTGGTGAGAGGCAGGGCAACGCTAAGTGTCGTCCCGAGAGCCGTAGGCCCGAGGGATCTCAAATTCAGATCCTGCTCGAAACCAGAATTTGAGATCCCTCGCTGCGCTCGGGACGACCTCACTCCAACTAGATACCAATGAGAATAGTCTCGCTCCTCCCCAGCGCCACGGAAATGTTGTGCGCCCTCGGCCTCGAGGAGCAGCTGGTCGGGATCACCCACGGGTGCGACTATCCCGAATCGGTGAATCATCTGCCGAGGGTGACCGGCACCGGTATTCCCAAGGACGCCAGCAGCGCCGAGATCGACCGGCTGGTGCGGGAGCGTCATGCCGCCGGCCTGCCGCTCTATGATATCAATACCAGGCTGCTGGCCCGGCTGCGCCCCGATCTGCTGGTAACCCAGGGGCTCTGCGATGTCTGCGCCATTCCCGATGCAACCGCCCGCGATGTAGCTGCCGGGCTACCGGGTCGCCCGGCAGTGGTGAGCCTCGCACCGCGGCTCCTGGTCGATGTCTTTGCCAACATTCTGGAGTTGGGGCAGCTGACCGGCCGGGAAGATCAGGCCCTCGCCCTGGTGCGCAGTCTACGGAGCCGGGCTGAGTATGTCCGGGAACGAACCCGGCAAGCCATCCAGCGTCCACGGGTTTCGCTGCTCGAGTGGCTCGATCCGCTCTACGCCTGCGGCCACTGGTCGCCCGAACTGGTCGCCATGGCTGGTGGGCAAGAGGGTCACGCCAGCCCCGGTGTTGCCAGCCGGGTCATGGATTGGGGTGAAGTGCTGCAGTGGCAGCCGGAGGTGATTCTGGTGGCCTGCTGCGGCATCGGCATCGAGGAAACCGAACGTCAGTTCCCGCTGGTGACCAACCGCCCGGGGTTTGCCGAGTTGCCATGCGCCAAGTCAGGTCGGATGTACGCGGTAGATGGGGTGGCCTATTTCAGCCGGCCGGGTCCCCGCCTGGTGGATAGCCTCGAGGTCCTGGCCCACCTGCTTCATCCAGAGCTTTTTCCAGCTGCCGGTGTACCCTTCCGCAAGCTGTCCCGTTCCAGCAAGCACGGTCCGGTCCCGGTCTAGGAGCCGGGGCCGCTCCCCCTCATCTTTCAGCATGCGCCAGATCAGGCTCGTCTCGTTGATGCTCGCGGCCACCCTCGCGCTGGGTTGCGCCGAAGCTTCGGCTCCCCTGCCGCCTCCGGAAGAAGTGCTCCTGCTGGTCCACCGGACCAGCGGTTCCCTGAGCCTGATCCGGGTTAACACGCCTACGGTTGTCACCCCGATTCCGCTGGGTGGCACCGCGGCTGCCAATCCAACCAGTCTCAGTGCGTTGGGCGGAGTCGCAGTGGTACCGATGGGAGACGATGACGCGGTGGCGGTGGTGAACCTCCGGACCGTCACGGTCGATCGGACGGTGCACCTGGCGGTCAACTCCGGCGCGAGCGGCGCGGCCATGGTTGACGATTCGATCGTCTACGTGGCCAATCCCAATCTCAATACCGTCACCCGCATCAACTACCTGACCGGCGATACCGCCAGCGTGGATGTGGGGCAGACCCCGCAGGCGGTGGTTTTCACCCGCGGCAAAGTCTTTGTAATCAACGCGAATCTCGACAATTCCGGCGACCCACTCGGTCCCAGTTGGGTCTCGGTGGTTGACCCGGTGACCAACCGGCTGGCAACGGGTATCGACTCCATTCTGTTGCCGGGACCAGGGAACGGAATCTCGGCCGACGTCGCCAACGACGGCGTCATCTATATCCTGAACGCGGGAGACGGTGTAGCCGACTCCCGTCTCTCGTTGCTCGATCCGGTGGGCCGTGAAGAGCTGGGCAACTTCAAGGGCTTTGGGCAAAGCGCCGGCCAAATCGCCGACAATGGCGGCGGGCGGCTCTATGTAAGCTCGAATTCGCAGGGACTCATGGTCTTCGATCTGCTGAACCGGCAGGTACTCCGCGGGGCCGGGAACGCTATCTCCATTCCCGATAACAATGGGGTCGCGGTCGATGGATCCGGCCGGATCTATGCGATCGAAAGCGGCAGCTGCACCGGCGGCGCGACCGGGAAGCTGCATATCCTGCGTCGGAGCTTCTCGGAGATCCGGAACGTGGATGTGCCGGAGTGTCCGGTGGCGGCGATGGTGACGGAGATTCCTCCTCAATAGTACCGAGTACCGAAGTACCGAGTACCGAGACGGGGAATCCATCTCGGTACTCGGTACTCGGTACTTATACTCGGACTTTTCGTGCCTCTTATCTCGACCCCAGCGATCGTCCTCTCCGCTTTCCGCTACGGTGAGACCTCCAAAATCGTGCGGCTGGCCACGCGAGAGCACGGGGTCCAGAGTGCGATCGCCAAAGGGGCCTCACGCCCCAAGAGCAAGTTCGGCGCGGCGCTGCAGATCCTCAGTGCCGGCCAGGCCCAGCTGATCCTCTCCGAGCGCCGGGAACTTCACATCCTCACCGCGTTCGATGTCGGCCGGGTGCCGGTGGGCATTGCTCGCGATGTGGGCCGCTACGCGACGGCCACGGTTCTGGCCGAAGTCACCCTCCACTTCGCTCCTGCCGAGCCGCATCCGGAGAGCTTCGAGGTGCTCGAGGCGGGGCTCGCCAGGCTGGAGGCGGTGAGCCGGGAGGAGCTTGCCGCCGCCAGTCTCCAGGAGGTATGGCGGCTGGTGGGAGCACTCGGCTTCACCCCTGCGATGGAGGTTTGCGTTCGCTGCGGTAGAGACTTGCCCACCGCCGGCCAGACCCGATTCAGCGCTCCCGATGGCGGCGCCCTCTGCCAGCATTGTCTCAGCGGGCCGGAAGAAACCTTGCTCCCCGCCGAGGCCCGTGCCGCGCTGGAGCTGCTGGTCGCCGGAGGGGAGCAACTGCCGAAACTGGACGACCGCAATGCCGCGGCCCATCGACGACTGGCCGCCCGCTACATCCGCTACCACATGGGCGAAGGGTCGGCCCTTCCTGCGCTTGAGTTCTGGCTGATGAAAGCGTGGGCCGCGTGATCATCGGAACCGCCGGCCACATCGATCATGGCAAGTCGGCCCTGGTGGAGGCGCTCACCGGAAAGTCGATGGATCCGCTGGCCGAGGAGAAGCGCCGCGGCATCACCCTCGATCTCCACTTTGCCCCCCTGGAATTGAGCGATGGACGGACCGCCGGTGTGATCGATGTGCCGGGGCACGAGGACCTGATCCGCACCATGATTGCCGGCGCGGCCGGGCTCGATCTGGTGCTGCTGATCGTGTCGGCCAATGAAGGCATCATGCCCCAGACCCGGGAGCATCTCGCCATTGTCGAGCAGCTACGAGTTCCGGCCGGGATTCCCGTTATCACCAAGAGCGACCTGGTCGAATCCGGGATGCTGGCCCTGGTCGAAACCGAGCTCTCGGAGTGGCTGGCTCGGTCGCCGGTGAAGTTCACCCGGCCCCTGGCGACCTCTGCGCTGCAAGGTTCCGGAATCACCCAACTCCTGGAGCTGATCGAGAGTACGACTGGAGGTCTGAGAAATCGTGAGAGCGAGGACCTCTTTCGGCTCCCGGTCGATCGATCCATGTCATTCCCGGGGGTGGGGACCGTGGTTACCGGCACGGCATGGTCTGGCAGTCTCAAGGTCGGCGATCAGGTGGCACTGCTGCCCTCCGGCGCGGAGGGACGGGTGCGATCGCTTGAGCGGCACGGCCAGGTGATTACCCAGAGCGCCCCGGGTGAACGGGTCGCCGTCGGTATTGCCGGACTCGACCGCCAACAGGTTCACCGCGGTGACGTGCTGGTTCGTCGAGGCGATCCCTGGAACTCCGCCAGCGCCATCGACGTGGCAGTCGAACTGCTGCCTACCGCCCCTCGACCGCTGGCGCACCACTCGCGGGTCAGGCTCGATCTGGGCACCGACGAGGTAATGGCCCGAGTCCATTCGACCAGGCTCATCGCGCCAGGGGAGTCCGCTCTGATCCGGCTGGCCGTTGAGCGACCGCTGGTTACCCGCGGGGGAGACCGGTTTGTGCTCCGGACCTACAGTCCGATCGAGACTATTGGTGGGGGCTGGGTTGTCGATTCGGCGCCGACCCCGGGGCGAGCCCAGTGGCCCGGCGGGATTGACGATCCTGCTGTTGCGGTGCGGCTGGCTGCGTTAGTGGCGAGGAGACCAGCCGGGCTGGAGGTCGAGTCTATTCCGGCGGTGTTGGGAATAGCGCCCCGGTTGGTCGATCAGACTATCCAGAACTCTGGGGTGGTTCGGGCCGGCCGGTACCTGGTCACCATGGAGAGCGTGGTCCAGGCGAGCGAAGCAGCCGGTGAACTGGTCGGCCGGTTCCACCAGACGCATCCCGCTCAGCCCGGCATGCCCCGGGAAACCCTGCGGCAATCGCTGGTTCGTCGTGGTGCGGCTGGGGAGTATGCGGTCGATCAGTTGATCCGGCAGGGCGAGCTGGTAGTCGACGCAGGGTTGGTCCGCGCCAAGGGGCACCAGGCGAAGTCCTCCAGAAATGCTCAGTTGGTGGAACAGGTGATCGGGGTAATCGAAGCCGCCGGACTCACTCCCCCCTCGATCACCGAGCTGCAGGCGAGCCTGAAATCGCCGGACCTCGTGGAGGCGCTTAAGGAGGCGGCCCGCTCGGGAAGAATCGAAGCGGTGGATCGAGATCGGTATTTCAGCGGGGCCGCGCTGGAGCAGTTTCGAGAAGCCGTTCGACGGGTAGCCGCCCGCGGACTCATAACACCACAGGCGTTGCGGGATGAGACGGGGCTCTCAAGGAAGTTCCTCATTCCTTTATTGGAGTGGTCCGATCGCATTGGGCTCACCCTCCGCTCGGGAGACACCCGGCTATTGGCCCGCCGGCGCACCACTCCGGTTGCAGGCGCGTGACGGCGCTTGCGCCGTCCCAAACCGGGAACGATCCTTACAGAACATCACCTGGAGGCAGGTAGCCGAGAATCATTCGTCGTCAGGAGACACCCATGCGCGGTTTCGGTTGGATGGGGTGTGCTCTCGTGCTCCTGCTGGGGGCGAGCGTCAGGGCTTCGGCCCAGGAACGACCGCCTCCGAAAGTGGATTTGCGCGAGAATTACCCCAATCCGTTTTTCCCGTCGACCACGATCCCATTTGTTCTCAACCCTGAACTTTGCGAGAAGAACCATCAGCCCCTGGTAAGTCTGAAGATTTACAATGTCCTGGTCCAGGTCGTCGCGGTGCCGGTACTGCTCAATTCGAATGGTGAGCGGCTGGACGGTCTAAGGCTCCGCTGCGGATCGCACGAGGCCTTCTGGGACGGGAAGTTGCTGGACGGCAAGAACCGTGAGCTGACTCAAGGCGTGTACTACGCTCAGCTCAGTGTGGATGGAGAGCGGTATACCCTCAAGATGATCGCACGACGGTGACGACGGTCGAGGCGGACGAGACGGTCAAGATGGTCAGCTTATCAAAGCGCAAGAATAGGTTGCCTGCGCTGAGTTGACCGTCTCGACCGTCTTGACCGTCTAATTTGGCCCCCCGCATGGCCCTTCCTCTGCCACCACGGCAGATTTAGCAGGCGCAGAGCTTGCCCTGAGGGAATCGATTCTCAGGAGACCATCATGATCAGACCCGAACGCTTGACCATCAAGGCCCAGGAGGCTTTCCGCGACGCGGCGGCCGAGGCTACCCGGCGCGGTAATCCGGTGGTCAACGATGCCCATCTATTCTCCGCCCTCCTCGCTCAGGACGAGGGCGTCGTCCGGCCGCTGCTGCAGAAGGCCGGGCTCAACGTGACTGCCCTGGCCCAGGAAACCTCTCGAGAGTTGGACCGGCTCCCTCGCCAGGATGGCGGTGCCGAGCCGACGCTTTCCCGCGAGCTGCACAAGGTCTTCGACCGGGCTGAAGCCGAGGCCAAGAGTCTGGGTGACGCCTATGTCTCCACCGAACATCTGCTGGTTGGATTGGCGGAGGAGAAGGGGACCACCGCCCGTCAGCTGCTGAGTGCGAACGAGGTCGACGCTGACGCGCTCCGCGCGGCGTTGGCCGATGTCCGCGGCTCTCACCGGGTGACCGACCAGTCCCCCGAATCGCAGTATCAGTCGCTGGAACGCTTCACCCGCAACCTCACCGATCAGGCCCGCAAGGGGAAACTCGATCCGGTCATCGGCCGGGACGAGGAAGTACGCCGGGTCATGCAGGTGCTTTCCCGCCGAACCAAGAACAATCCGGTGCTGATCGGGGAGCCGGGTGTCGGCAAGACTGCGATTGTCGAGGGGTTGGCCCAGCGGATCGTAAACGGCGACGTACCCGAGTCACTGCGGAACAAGGATATCGTGGCGCTGGATATCGGCCTCCTGCTGGCCGGCGCCAAGTATCGCGGCGAGTTCGAGGAGCGGCTCAAGTCGGTGGTGAAGGAGCTGACGGAGGCCGAAGGCCGCTACATCGTCTT
>CAZOES010000131.1:0-12549 GCA_964578865.1 uncultured Gemmatimonadaceae bacterium
CGGCGGCATCAACGCCGGATGGCGGAACTGCGAGCCGCTCGCCGGGAGATCGCGGATGAGGCAAGAGCGCTACGGGAGCTGGTGCGCAAGCCACCGGAGGCCAATGGCTGAGAGCTGATAGCTAAGAGCTAAAGCGTATTATGCACGCTTTAGCTCTCAGCTTTTAGCTCTTAGCCTTCATTTTATCCAATGCCCATCCCCGTCTTCACCCACCCCGACTGCGTCCGCCACGATCCCGGTCCCGCTCATCCGGAGACTCCGCCACGTCTGGCGGTGACCCTCACCCACCTCTCGAAGGATCCCCGCGCCCAGTTGCGGCAGGCCCAGCCGGGCTCGCGGGAGGATCTGCTGCTGGTGCATCCCGAGGGACATCTGCTTCGGCTGGAGGAAATGAGCCGATCGGGTGGCGGGGTTCTCTCCCTGGATACGATTCTCAACGGTGACAGCTGGTCAGCGGTCCTGGGCGCCACCGGTGCCCTGGCCGAAGCAATCGATCATAGCCTGAGCGGGGCGGGGCACGCCTTTGCGGCGGTGCGGCCTCCCGGTCACCACGCCTTATCGCAGCGGGCGATGGGCTTCTGTTTGGTGAACAATGTGATGGTGGGTGCCAAGCGGGCTCAGCGGGCGGGGCGGGAGCGAGTCCTGATCATCGATTGGGACGTGCATCATGGCAACGGTACCCAGGCGCTGATGGAGCAGGACCCGAGCCTTCGTTACGTCTCGCTGCACCAGCATCCCTGGTACCCCGGTACCGGGATGGCCGAGGAACGGGGTGTGGGCAACGTGTTCAACGTGCCCCGGGGACCGGGAGCGCCGGCCGACCGCTACGTGGAAGACTTGTGGTCGGCGGTGTTCGCCGCCACCGAAGACTGGACGCCCGACCTGGTACTCTTGTCAGCCGGCTACGATGCGATGCGGGGCGACCCGCTGGGCGGGTTTACCCTGGAGCCGGCTCATTACGCCGAGCTGACCCTGCGACTGCGGGAACGACTGCCGCGGACCCCGCTGGTGGGTCTGCTGGAGGGCGGCTATGTCCCCGAACGGGTGGCGCTGGGGGTGGCGGCTACGGTAGGGGCGCTGGGCTGAGCTCGCGTTGCGAAACTGTTCCACCTGCCCAATGTTAGGCATATGCCAGCTGACAATCCGGATCCACCGCCGCCGCTCCGACTCTGGGAAGTTCTTCGGGCCGAGTATCGCGAACTGCACGCTGCCGGCACCAGCGAGCAATGGGAGGCGGTCTGGAGCACGGAGATCGCCCGGGTTTCCAGTGGGCTGGGGCCGGGCGAGGTGCTGCTTGACGAACAGCGGGAAGCGATCGTCCACGGGCTGGTTCACGCACTGGAAGGTCGGGAGTCGCGCACCGCGCTCTGCCTCTCCGGCGGCGGGATTCGCAGCGCCTCGTTCGGACTGGGCGTGCTGCAGGCGCTGGCCCGCAATCGCCAGTTGTCGAAATTCCATTACCTCTCGACGGTTTCCGGTGGCGGGTATATCGGATCCTGGCTGTCGGCCTGGATTCATCGGCATCAGAACGGTCTGGGCGGGGTAGAGCGGGATCTCAAGGCCAGCATCAGTGCCCCGGCCGATACGCTCTCCGATTCCCACCCGGTTCAGCAACTCCGCCGCTACAGCAACTACCTCAGCCCGCGTACCGGGACCTTTTCCCCCGATACCTGGACGCTGGTCTCGACCTTTCTTCGGAATCTGCTGGCCAACTGGCTGGTCTTGCTGCCCTGGCTCCTGCTGCTGTTGCTGATCCCTCGAGTCATGATCAGTGCCGCGGGATATCCCTGGTTCGCCAACGTGGGAGTCCATCCCTGGCCGTTGGGGATCATTGCTGGACTGGCCTGGGTCTTTTGCGTCTTCTCAGTCAAGTATGCCCACGACGAGGACGGCGAAGCCGATCCGGGGAATGCCAAGCCCGAGAAGATGGCGGAAGTGGCCGGAGAGTTTCTAGTGTATTGCCTGATTCCAATGGTACTGTCGGCATTGCTCCTGGTCATTGCCGTGGCCTGGTACCGGATCGGACAGTTCCCCCGTTTCCTCTCCGAGTGGGGTATTCCCCTGCCTGCCCTCACGCTGGGTGGGGCAGTGTTCGGGGCGACCGCGCACTGGGCCGGCTGGATGTCCTCGACCGAGAAGCGCCAGGGGATGAAGAGTCATGTCGGCATTCTCTTCTCCGGGCTCCTGGCCGGCTTGCTCGGCGGTCTGGGCTCCCAGCTGGCGCTGGGTTTGCCGGAGCAGCCGGTCTGGCTCATCGGGTATGTGTGGCTGGCCCCGGCGATGCTGCTGTGTCTCTTTGTCCTGGGAACCAATCTCTACTCCGCCTGGGCCGGCATCAACGACCGCAGTCAGGACTCCGATCTGGAGTGGTATGCCCGGATGGGAGGGTACGTGCTCCGCACTGCCGCGGTGTGGGTGCTGGCCAGCGGGGTGGTGTTCTACGGACCGGTGCTCTTCGACCTGTTACCCAAGGTCGTCTCCGTCAGCGGCGTGATTGCGCTGTTCTCCAGCTCGGTCATTTCGGGGTGGAGCGGCAGCACCGAGTCGGGACGGCGGTCGGAACAGGCCTCGAAACGTTCGAGAGTCCTCGATATCGCGACCAGGGTTGCCGGTCCGGTCTTCCTGGCAGTGATCCTGGCCTGGCTCTCCGCTCTCACGTCGTTCGTCGCCGGGCTGACAAGGCAACAGTCATGGTCAGGCTGGTTCTGGGATGACCTGACCAGCGGGTGGAATGTCGGGCTTTCATTTCGCGACCAGGTTCTCACCGGAATCTTCGATCATCTGGTAGTGCTTTGCGAGCTGAACTTTGCGGGGCTGCTGCTTCTGGCCGGGCTCATCGCGCTGGTGTTCTGGATCGCCGCCCGCAACGTGGCGCTGAACAAATTCTCTTTGCACCACATGTACCGTGAGCGTCTGATCCGGGCCTATCTGGGCGCGACCAGAAAGACCCGGCGTCCCGACCCGTTCACCGGGTTTGATCCGGAAGACAACCTTCCGGTTGGTGCGCTGTGGCCCCTGGCGATCGAGCCGGACTCGGTCTTCGACGGGAGAGCGCTGATCGATCAGATCCGGAGCGACCAGAGCCGGATTGTTCAGGGAATTCGAGCCCAATTGTCGGAAGGGTTTCTCGATTTGCTGGGTTCTCCCGCACTGGCCGGTAATACCGACATGGTGCTGACCTCGTTCTGTTTCGAGTTCAATGGCTTCACCAAACCCATCGACCTCGGGGCAGCGCCGGACGGAGTGGCCTTGCCCAAAGCGCTGCGCGAGTCCTGCGATGCGATGACCAGGCTGACTGCCGACCGGCGCGATCTCTACGGTATTCGTCTGCTCAACCGGCGGTTGCTGGACTACGCCTGCGGTCCCCACCTGTACGGCGCCAAGCAGTTGCACGGGAGCCGCCCGGTGCACCTGGTGAACATGACCCTCAACCTTACTTCCGATCCGGAGCTGGCCTGGCAGGATCGGAAGGGCGAATCGTTCACCGTCAGTCCGTTCCATGCGGGCTCGGGCGATCCGGCGCTGGGCTATCGGCCAACCGATTATCCGGTGGACCAGGGCAAACGCTACGGCGGTGCCAACGGCATCTCGTTGGGAACCGCCATGGCGATCTCCGGAGCGGCGGCCAGCCCCAACATGGGCTATCACTCTTCACCCATCGTCACTTTTCTGCTGACCCTCTTCAATGCCCGTCTGGGTTGGTGGCTGGGGAATCCGGGTGAAACCGGAGGTCAGACCTACCCGGACTATTGGGTCAAGCGTCCGGTTCGCTGGCTGTTGCGGGAGTTGCGGGGAGAGACCAACCGGACCGCCGAGTATGTCTATCTCTCGGATGGGGGTCACTTCGAGAATCTGGGACTCTACGAAGTCGTGAGACGGCGGTGCCGCTACATAGTGGTGAGCGATGCCGGCTGCGATCCGGAGGCCTCCTTCGAGGATCTGGGCAACGCCATCCGGAAAATCCGGATCGACCTGGGGATTCCGATCGATTTCCCCGACGGAATCCCGATCTACAGTCGAGCCCAGGCGGCGGAAGGGAGCGACTCCAAAGAGGCGCGGCACTTTGCCATCGCCCGGATCGGGTATTCCAAGGTCGACCGGAAAGCGGACGGCCATCCCCAGGAAGACGGCTGGCTGCTCTACATCAAGCCGGCGGTTTATGGCGATGAACCGCTGGACGTCCGCAACTACGCTACCAAGCACGAAGAGTTCCCCCACGAGACTACCGCCGACCAATGGTTTTCCGAGGCTCAGCTGGAGAGCTATCGGGCTCTGGGTCTCTACTCAGTGACTCAGGCGCTTCCGGAGAGCGACAGCTACGAGCCGATCGGTGACGCGCTGGCCCGCTTGCGGAAGCGCCCTTCGGGCAAAGTGGAATGGAGGAGCGCACTCTGAAACCGGGCGGTTGGCTGGTATAATTCGGCCTCCTTTACCCCCGGTGAACTCCGCAATGTCCCGCACCCTCCGACTCGATGTCGAGGTCCTCAACATCCGCACCCGCCACCCCTTCATCATCGCCCGGGGCGGTCAGAGCGACTACCGAACCGTGTGGGTCAAGCTGACCGACGGGGATGGAGTGCAGGGATGGGGAGAGGCGGCGCCGGCCCGGATCTATGGCGAGAGCACCGAGACCGTTCTGGCCGCCCTGCAGGTCTACGGTCAGCAGCTTCCCGACAATCCCTTCGCCATCGAAGACATCGAGAAGAAATGGGAGACGGCTCTCAAGCTCAATCCTTCGGCCCGTTGCGCTCTCTCGGCCGCCCTGCATGATCTGGTGGGGAAGAAGCTGGGGATCCCGGTGTACCAGATGTGGGGGCTGGATCCGGCCCAGGCGCCGCGGTCCACCTTCACCATCGGCATCGACACGGTGGAGAAGCTCAAGCTCAAGGTGGAGGAGGCGGAGCAGTACCCCATCCTCAAAATCAAGCTGGGCACCGACCGTGACGTCGAGATATTGCAGACTATCCGCAGCCTTACCAAGAAGGAACTGCGGGTCGACGCCAACACCGGCTGGAATGTGAAGCAGGCGATCCGGATGCTGCCGGTGCTGGAAGAGTTTGGGGTCACCGTGCTGGAGCAGCCGCTGCCGGCCAACGATCTCGAGGGGCTGGCCACGGTTACCCGGGCATCCCGCATTCCGGTCATCGCCGATGAGAGCTGCCTCAACGCGGCCGACATCCCGCCGCTGGTCGGCAAAGTCGACGGGATCAACATCAAGCTGGCCAAGTGCGGCAGTCTGCGGGAAGCGATCCGGATGATTGCGATCGCCCGGGCCCACCACATGATGGTCATGGTTGGCTGCATGATCGAGACTTCGATCGCCATTACCGCCGCGGCCCATTTCACTCCGCTGGTCGACATCGTGGATCTCGATGGCGCCGCGCTGCTCGGCAGCGATCCGTTCGCCGGCGCGACCATCGATGGCGGTCAGGTTCGCCTGCCCACCGCACCTGGACTGGGTCTCACCAAACGATGACCGAGAGGTATGGGCTGGTGGCGCTTCCACTGCCACTGGCCCAGCCGTACAGCTACCGCATTCCGGAGAGCCTGGCCGACCGGGTGGTTCCCGGGGCACGGGTGGTGGTACCGGTTCGCCAGCGGGAAATCATCGGCATCGTCACCGGTCTCACTTCCGAGGCGCCGCAGCAGACTGCCCGCGACATCCTTTCGGCGCCTGATCCCGAGCCCGCGCTGCCGGCGGATCTGCTGGAAACTGCCCGCTGGATCAGCGGTTACTACGGCTCCCCACTGGGACTGACTCTGAAGTCGGTTCTCCCGGCCGCGATGTGGGGAGAATCCAAGGTCATCGTGGAGCTGACGGGGCAGGGAGTTCCCGGCGGGCTGGCCGGTGAGGTCTGTGTCTACCTCGATCGCAAAGGCGGGTCGGCACCGGTCGGTACCATCGCCAAGAGCCTCAAACGGCCGGTCTGGGAAGCGGTGAACCGGCTGGTTCGGGTGGGTGCGGTGCAGCTCAGGGTGGAGGCCCCTGAAACTGATGCGGCGGTGGCGACCGAGCGGGTGGTCGCTTTGGTCGATCCGGTTCCAGCCTTGGCCGAGCGGGAAGAACTGTTCAAACGTCGTCCGGCCCAGCGGGCGGTTCTGGAGGCGCTGGAAGAGTTGGGCGGATCGGCCCCGCTCCGGCATCTGGCCGAGCAGTTGGGTCTCTCACGACAGGCCATCTCGGCGCTGGTCGATCGGGGTATCGCGAAGGATGAACTGGTCGCGGTGCACCGCGATCCCTTCCGGGATGTGCCGGTGACTCCCCCTCCGCCCTCGCCCACGCCGGCGCAGACCGCCGCGATTCAAGCGATCATCGATACCCCGCCAGGAGATGCGGTGCTGCTGTTCGGAGTAACCGGCAGCGGCAAGACGCTGGTCTATCTGGAAGCGGTGCGTCACTGTCTGGCTCAGGGCGGGGGCGCCATCATACTGGTCCCCGAAATTGCCCTGACTCCGCAGACGGTGAGTCGAGTACGCGGCGCCTTTGGCGATGAGGTGGCGGTGCTCCATAGTGCGCTGTCGGACGGCGAGCGGGCCGATGCCTGGCGGGCGCTCCGGCGGGGGGAACGACGAGTGGTGGTCGGAGCCCGGTCGGCGGTCTTTGCTCCGGTGAGACGACTGGGTCTGATCGTGGTGGACGAGGAGCACGAATCGAGTTACAAGAACAACGAGGCGCCAAGGTATCACGCGCGGGATGTCGCGCTGGTCCGGGCCAGGCTGGAGAAGGCAAGGCTGGTGCTGGGAAGTGCGACGCCTTCGCCGGAGTCGATGCACCGGGTGGGGAATCGGGTGACTCTGGTGCATCTCCCCGACCGGGCCGGCTCTCAGCCGCTTCCTCCGGTCGAAATCGTAGATCTCCGCTCGGCCGCCCGGGTCAAGGAAGCGCGGGCCCTTCCCTGGAGCGAGCGGCTCGACGCTGAGGTTGGGTCGGCGCTGGCGCGGAAGGAGCAAGTCCTGTTGCTCCTCAATCGGAGGGGGTTTGCGACCATCCTCCAATGTCCCGACTGTGGTACCGTCCGCGAGTGCCCGAACTGCAGCATCTCACTGACGGTTCATCAGGCGCCTGCGGGATTGCGATGTCACTATTGCGGCCATGACGAGCCGGTCCCGCCGGCCTGCGCCAGCTGCGGAAGCACCATTCAGCGGATGAAGGGAGTAGGAACCCAGCAGCTCGAGCGGTTCCTGGCGGCCCGGTTCCCCGAGGCCAGACTGGCCCGGATGGATCTGGACACGACCAGCACCCGCTGGTCTCACCAGGCGATTCTCGACAAAGTTGGGCGCGGCGAAGTCGATATTCTGCTGGGGACCCAGATGATCGCGAAGGGGCTCGATTTCCCCAATGTGACCCTGGTTGGAGTGGTGGATGCGGACACTGGGCTGCATCTTCCCGACTTCCGCGCGGCGGAGCGCACTTTTCAGCTGATCGCCCAGGTGGCGGGCCGGGCAGGGCGGGGTCCCAAGGGTGGGCGAGTCGTGGTGCAGACCAGAAACCCGCAGCACTACGCCCTGCTCACCGCGGCGGCGCATGACGCCGAGAAGTTCCTGGAGCAGGAACTTTCTCAGCGGGAAAGTCCGCCCTATCCTCCCAACGCGTCATTGGTGAACCTGCTGGTTTCGGGCGAATCGGAGACCCGGGTGGCTGATGCCGCGGTCCAGGTGGCCGACTGGTGTACGGCGCTGGTCGCCAGCCAGGGTTTGCCGGTCAGTGTGCTGGGGCCGGCGCCCTGCGCCATCGGGCGAATCAAGAACCGCTGGCGCTGGCACGTCGTCCTGCGGGGTGAGCCGGAGCCGCTGGGCCGCATCGTTCGCTACTCGGCGGAGCGACTGCCGGAGAGTGCCGGGGTGCGGGTGGTGGTGGACCGGGATCCCACCAGTCTGCTGTAGCGGCTAGGCGGGTAGGCGGCTAGGCGGATAGTGACTGGAGCCATGGCGCCAACTGCTTTAGTATCGCCATCTTTGTCCACCCGAAGCGGCCTCCAGCCGCCTTGCCGCCTAACCGCCTAGCCGTCTATGAGTGACGACGAACTCGCTGCCACCTATCTCCGCGACGTCAAGGAGCGTTTCCGGGCCCACAAGAAGCTGGGCGAGGGAGCCATCCGTCAGGTCTATGACAAAGGCCTGACCGACAAGCTCGATCCCGATGCCAACAGCATCGCGGTCCTGGTGAAGCATCTCGCCGGTAACATGCGGAGCCGATGGACCGGCTTTCTGACATCCGATGGCGAGAAGCCCGACCGGGATCGAGACTCGGAGTTTGAAGTCGAGGCCGGGCTGACCCGGGAGCAGCTGTTCGAGTGGTGGGACGACGGGTGGGCCAGGCTGTTCGAAGCGCTGGATCAGCTCAGCCCGGCCGACCTCAACCGGACCGTGATGATCCGGGGGAACGCCCGCCCTGTGGTCGAAGCGATCAACACCCAACTGGCGCATTACGCCTACCACATCGGTCAGATCGTACAGTTGGCCCGGCATCTGGCCGGTCCCCGCTGGAGTACTCTCAGCATTCCCAAACGGAGACCAGGCTGACCACAGCATTCGTGGCCGGTGCGACAGGCTACACCGGCCAGGCGGTGGTGAGCGCCCTCCGCGCCCGTGGCGTGGATGTGGTCGCGCACATCCGCCCCGACTCTTCATCACTGGTGAAATTTCGCGAGCAGTTTGAAGCGGCCGGGGCCCGGGTCGATACCACGCCCTGGGAGACCGAAGCGATGCGGGCCACTCTCGCGGCCCTGCAGCCCCAAGTGGTCTTTTCCCTATTGGGAACCACGCGATCGCGGACCCGGCGGGTGCGGCGGGAACAGGGCAAGGTGGAGAACTTCGCCACGGTCGATGTGGGCCTCACCATGATGGTGTACGATGCAGCCAGGCTGGCTGGCAATGCTCCCCGCTTTGTTTACCTCTCATCGATCGGTGTAACTCCCGACACCCGCAATGGGTATCTGGCCGCCAGGGCGCTGGTCGAGGCTCACCTGATGTCGGGGCCGCTCCCCTACGTCATCGCTCGGCCTTCGTTCATCACCGGCTCCGACCGGGAAGAGTTCCGGTTGATGGAACGGGTCGGCGCCTCGGTCACCAATGTCCTTCTGACCCTGGCCGGACTGTTCGGCGCCACCCGGCTACGGGATCGATGGCGCTCCACCACGGCGACCGTGCTGGCTGGGGCGCTGGTCCGATTGGCCCTCGAACCCAGCACCGCCAGCCGGGTCTATCAATCCGAGGAACTTCGCTAAGCGATAGAGAATTCCATGATTGCCCGTGCCGCATTGTTGATCGCTCCCCTGGTTCTCCCTGTCCCCCTCGCCGGCCAAACCGCTTCCGCTGCCGACTCGACCGTCCGAACGACCGTCGACCGAATCCGGAGCCGGATCGGGATTCCGGGAGTTTCCTGGGCGATCGTAAGCCAGGGTCGCATCGTGCAGGTCGGAGGATCAGGGGTGATGCGACTGGGCGAGAATCGGCCGGTCACTGGAACCACGATCTTTGCACTCGGCTCGGTGTCCAAGATGTTCACCGCCGCCGCGGCAGTGGCGGTGAACGGCTCCGGCCGGTTCCGTCTCAATGAGTCGATCATGCAGGTGGTGCCGGGTCTCGATTCGAGTATTGGTCAGCTTACCCTGAGACAGTTGCTGACCCACACCAGCGGGTTGCTCGACGAACCGGCCGAAGACTCGCCCGCAGCCGAAGCCGATTTCGAGAGTTATCCCCGCGGCTGGACTTCGGAACGTCTGGGGGCGCCTCCCGGGGAAGTCTTCTCCTATTCCAATCCCGGGTTCTCGCTCGCCGGTGTAACCCTGGCCAAAGTCCGAAAGCAGGCATTTCCCGATCTGATGAAGGAACTGGTCCTGACTCCAGCGGGAATGCAGTCATCCAGCTACCGGCTGGAACAACTCGCCAGCGGAGTAGTCGTCTCGGGTCATGTCCGGGGCGATAGCGGCTGGCAGGGGCTGGATCATGTGCCTATCGACCGGCGGCATTGGCCCGCCGGGTTTCTCTATTCGAATGCGGCCGACCTGGCCCGCTGGGCCAACGCACTGGCCGACCACGGCCGGATCAATGGTGCGCCGGCCTTCCCCGCCAATCTGATCAACACGTTGGAGCGGGCCGAAGTGAATGCGCCGCCCGAGTTCCCGGGCGATCAGTATGGCCTCGGACTCTTCGTGGGGCATCTCCGGAATGGCCGCCGAGTGGTGTGGCACGATGGGGCGGTGCGGGGCTACAGTGCCATCATCCAGGCGCGCCCCGACGACGGCAATGCGCTGGTGCTGCTCACCAATGCTGACGGGATCCGGCTGGCCCCGATCGCCGACAGCATCGCCATCGCCCTGGGATGGGAGCCGGTGGCTCACGCCGCGGCACCGCAACCACTGCCATGGGCGGCGACACCGGCGGGCGAAGCTGCGCCGCTGGTCGGGAAGTATCACAACCGCTGGCCGGTGGAGATCCAGCAGCGGGGAGACAGCCTGATCATGATGCAGTGGGGGTTCGAGTTCCTGCTGCGAAAGAACCCGGAGGGAGGCTACGTGGCCGTGGCATTGAGCGGGCCGGTCCCGCCGCTGCGGGTCCGGGTGGGCCCAGTGCGGGATGGCCATGTGACCTGGCTCAGCAATACTCTTTGGCTGTATCGCAGGGATCCGTAGGCGGCTCGAGCTTCGAAGTGCTTGACCGGTCGAAACTGGTCACCCAACACCGGCGTAAGAGCCGGTCATCAGACTGTTCCCCAATCCCTCAAATCCGGAACCAGTGATGCTCTCCAGGCAATGGCGGATGGCGATTAGTCTCGCGGCGATGTCTCTCCCGTCAATCGTCGCTGCTCAATCGACTCCCCAGACCGGTCAGGCAGTCCTGCAGCAGATGCACGACAAGTACAAGGGCAAGTGGTATCACACCCTGACTTTCACCCAGAAGACCGTGATGCACCGGCCGGACGGTTCCACCCAGGACCAGGTCTGGTATGAAAGTCTGCGGCACTCGGCCGACGGGGGCACCAGACTCCGGATTGACTTCGGCAATCCGTCCGGCGGCAACGGGGCGCTCTACACCTCCGATTCGCTCTATTCGGTGCGGGCCGGCAAGGTGGTGAAGGCGGTGGGAAAAGGGAACGAGTTCCTTCCGCTCATCGAGGGAGTATACCTCCAGCCGGTCGAGCGAACCGTCAAGGATCTGGCTGGTATGAGGGTGGATTTGACCACGGTGAGCACCGGTACCTGGCAGGACCGCCCGGTGTGGATCGTCGGTGCATCAGGCGGCGATCTCGGCAAGCCGCAGTTCTGGGTCGAACAGGACCGGCTGGTGCTGACTCGAATGCTGATCGATCTCGGCGGTGAGTTACTCGATGTCGATCTAAGTGGTTACGTACCGGTGAAAGGTGCCTGGCTGGCTACCAGGATCAGCATGAGTTCCGGCGGCAAGGCGGTTCAGTCAGAGGAGTACACCGATTGGAACACCGAACGGCAGCTGTCTCCTGCCCTGCTGGATGCGACCCAGTGGAGTAGCGCCCCGCACTGGGTGAAGCCGTAGGCTAGAAGACCATCTGCAGCCCCGAAGTCAGAAGCCGGTCGGTCTTCTCGAATCCCGGCTCCGGCAGGTTGTCGAACTTGATGACGTAGCTGATTTTGAGCGCGATATGAGCAGAGACCGGGGCCACCAGGGCGGTCTCGGTGTTGACCCGCACATCTTCGCTGGTACTGAAGTTGGGCAGCACTTCAGCGAGCTGCTCAAAGAACGCCGCCTTGTTGAGCATGCGCTTGAAACGAATCGCCCCGCGACCGGCCGCGTAGTCGTCCTTTCCTCCGTCGATACTCCACTGCTGGTTCACGGTGGCGCCGGCTTCGAAGACCAGAATCGCCCGTTCGGTAGTGGCCGCGGTGAGGGTCAGACCGGCGCCCTCTTCGAAGCGCCGAGAGATGCCGGCGAACCGGTCGCGATTGTACTTCCCCTGCAGGTACACCCCCATCGCTGGAGAGACGGCGTAGTCTCCCCGGACTCCGGCGTTGTAGTTCTCGGCTGAACGCTTCCCCTCTGTCCGGCCGTACACCATCGAAAAGCTCTGCGCCAGCGTCACCCGTCCGGCGGTGTAACTGGCGGCCTCCCCGACATTGAGAGTGGTATTGGAAGTGTTTCCCGCCGTATTCACCAGGCCGATATCGGTCTGCAGTTTCCAGGGACGGGGTGGGGGAGGAGTACCTTCGATCTGGGCGACGGCCCTGGTGCTGATAGACAGCACCAGGGCGCCGATGGTGGTGGCCGAGAGGATTTTCATGGGCGAGAAGATAACAGCGAGCCGCCCGGCCGTCCCAACTACTACTTCTTCGCGACCGTCTCTTCCTTCAGCACCTTCTTGGCGAAGAGGAACACCAGGAACGCCACGATCAGAAAGTTGATCAGCGACGCCAGTACCGAGCCGACCGCAAACTCGAACGGTCCCAGGGCCAACTTCGAGGTCTGCCAGTCGCCGCCGGCCGAGGCCAGGATCGGGTTGACGAACGGCATCAGGAGGCCATCGACGATCGCCTTTACCAGTTCGCCGGCCTTACTGCCGATGATGACGCCGAT
>CAZOES010000132.1:0-4462 GCA_964578865.1 uncultured Gemmatimonadaceae bacterium
CCCGACATCATCCTGGTGGGCGAAATGCGCGACCTGGAGACGATCGCCGCGGCGCTCACCATCGCGGAGACCGGCCACCTGGTGCTCGCCACCCTGCACACCAACTCGGCGGCGGAGAGCATCAACCGGATCATCGACGTCTTCCCCTCGGGCCAGCAGCCCCAGGTGCGGGCCCAGCTGGCGTTCGTGCTGGAAGGGGTGCTGACCCAGTGCCTGCTGCCCAAGGCGCGGGGGAAGGGCCGCTCGATGGCGTGCGAGATCATGGTGGCCACCCCGGCGATCCGGGCGCTGATCCGGGACGACAAGGTGCACCAGATCTACTCGGCGCTGCAGTCGGGCAAGAAGCACGGCATGCAGACCATGAACGATTCGCTGTTCCAGCTGTACATGACCCGGGAAGTGACCCTCGAGGAATGTCAGCGCGCCTCCAGCGATCCGAACGAACTGCTCCGGATGTGCGGCGAGACGCCGCTCGAGGAGCAGGAAATGGGTAGCGCCGCCGAGAAATCCTCCGGCCGCCCTGCGGCCCGCCGTTAAGCCACCAGGAGTTCCACGATGCCAGTCTTCGAGTATACCGCGCGTAACGCCAGCACCGGCCAGATTCTCAAAGGCCAGATCGACGTCGCTACGCGCGATGATGTGCTGAAGCACATCAAGCAGCAGAAGATGATCATGGTGAACGTGCGGGAGCAGCCCAAGCAGATCTCCTTCGCGTCGCTCAAGCGGAAGGGGATCAGCACCCGCGACATCGTGATCTTCACCCGGCAGTTCGCCACCATGATCAATTCCGGTCTGCCGCTGGTCCAGTCGCTCGACATTCTGGCCCGTCAGACCGAGAATCCCTCGCTCGCCGAAGTCACCAAACAGGTGGTCTTCGATGTCGAGTCCGGTCATACCCTGGCCGACGCCTTCAGCAAGCACCCCCGGGCCTTCACCGAGCTGTACGTCAACATGGTGGCGGCCGGTGAAGCCGGCGGTATTCTCGATACCATTCTGATCCGGTTGGCCACCTTCCTCGAAAAGAGCGACGCCCTGATCCGCAAGGTGAAGGGTGCCATGGTGTACCCCGGTGTGATCATGTCGGTGGCGGCCATCGCCGTCGCGGTGCTGCTGATCTTCGTGATCCCGACCTTCCAGAAGATGTTCGCCAGCGTGGGTATGGAGCTGCCGCTCCCGACCCGCATCGTGATCGGGATGTCGGACTTCCTGATCAATTACTGGTGGATGCTGATCCTGATCATCGCCGGTGCCGTCATCGGCATCCGGCGCTACTATGCTACCAGCGACGGCCGGCTCCGCATCGACCAGATGCTGCTCAACGCCCCGGTCCTGGGCGACCTGCTGCGCAAGTCCGCCGTCTCCCGCTTCACCCGTACCCTGGGCACTCTGATCAGCTCCGGCGTCAGCATCCTGGACGGCCTGGAGATCACCGCCAAGACCGCCGGCAACCGGGTGATCCACGATGCAGTGATGGAATCGCGGAACTCCATCGCCGGCGGCGAAACCATCGCCGGCCCGCTGGAGAAATCCAAGGTCTTCCCGCCCATGGTGATCTCGATGATCGCCGTCGGCGAGCAGACCGGTGGTCTGGACGAAATGCTCTCCAAGATCGCCGACTTCTACGACGAAGAAGTCGACGTGGCGGTCAGCGCCCTGCTGTCCCTGATGGAACCGATGATGATCGTCGTGTTGGGCGTGATCGTCGGCGGCATGGTGGTGGCGATGTACCTCCCGATCTTCGACATGATGAACGCGGTGCAGTAAGCCCGGACCGATCGGTCGGAACGGCGGCTCTTCCTTCCCGGTCGAGCCGCCGTTCTCTTTTGCGGCAACATTGTGCAACCACCTCTCCCCGATTTGCGTCTAACCTGCGCATGAATCCCACCGACGATCTCTCGGCCGCCCTGGGCGACCAGTACGCCATCGAGCGCGAGCTCGGTGGCGGGGGAATGTCGCGGGTGTTCCTGGCCCAGGATCGCTCGCTTCAGCGTCAGGTTGTGATCAAGGTGCTGGCGCCCGAACTGGCTGCCGGGGTGAACCGGGAGCGCTTCGGTCGTGAGGTGCTGCTGGCCGCCCGGCTGCAGCACCCCAACATCGTCCCCGTGCTCGCCGCCGGGAACGCCGGCGAACTGCCCTACTACATCATGCCCTACGTGGCCGGTCAATCGCTCCGCGCCATGGTGGCCAATCGGGGCCAGATCCCGGTGCGGGAGACCGTCAGCATCCTTCGCGATGTGGCCCGGGGCCTGGCCTACGCCCACGAACAGGGCGTGGTCCATCGCGATATCAAGCCTGACAACGTGCTGCGCACCGGTGGCGCCGCCATGGTCACCGACTTCGGCATTGCCAAGGCCCTGGCCGAGGGCCGGGCCGGTCCTGGTGGCGGCGGGCTCACCACCGTGGGCACTTCGCTGGGGACCCTGGACTACATGGCTCCCGAGCAGGCCGCGGCCGATCCCAATGTGGACCACCGGGCCGATATCTATTCGTTAGGCGCCATGGGTTACGAGCTCCTCGCCGGCCGTGCCCCCTTCGCAGGGTTGCCGCCGCGGGAGATGCTGACCGCCATCGTCGCCAAGGATCCCCAGCCGCTGGAAAGCCTCCGGTCAGACCTGCCCGCGCCGTTGGTGGCCCTGATCCGCCGCTGCCTCGCCAAGGATCCGGCCGAACGTCCCCAGTCAGCCGAAGAAGTGGTGACTGCCCTGGAGGCTGCCGCAACCATCTCGGGCGAACTGGTGGCGCCGGCCCGGCCCAAACCTCGTTTCGGCATTCTTCCGTTACTGCTGGGTGGTATCGCCATAGTAGCGATGGCCGGGATCCTCTATCGGATGACCGCCGGACCGCCTGACCGCCCGACCGCCAACTCACTCGTCGTACTCCCCTTCGAGCTGACCGGTGGCTCCCCCGACGATGCCTACTTCAGTGAGGGAATCACCGACGAGCTGACGACCACGCTGGCCCGAATCCCTTCCCTGCGGGTGGCCGCATCGGCTTCGGCCTTTGCTTTCAAGGGCAAGTCGGCCGACCCTCGCGAAGTCGGCCGGGCCCTCAAGGTCGCCAACGTCCTGACCGGAACCGTGAGGCGCGGGGCCGATCGGGTCCGAGTGACGGTTCAGCTGATTGGAGCCGATGACGGCCTGGTGCGATGGGCCGAGAGCTACGAAGAGAAGACTGCGGAGATGCCGCAGGTGCAGGACCAGATCGCTCGAGCCATCGCCAGCGCGCTCTCGATGGCCCTCGGCCCCGACGCCATGGCCGCCGGTCCTGCCACCCGCGACGTCGAAGCCTACGACCTCTATCTCCGGGGGCGCTTCTACTGGCGCCAGCGCGGATCGGCGTCCCTCCGCACCGCCGCCGGCTATTTCAGCCAGGCCATCGCACGCGACTCCGGCTTCGCCGCCGCCTGGGCCGGATTGGCCGACGCCGTCAGCCTCTTGCCGGTGTACGGCAGTACCCCGATCGACTCGGTTCTTCCCATCGCCGAGCGAGCCGCCGGCCGGGCGGTGGGGCTGGACAGCACCCTGGGAGAGGCCCACGCCGCCCTGGGCCAGCTCTATCGCAGCACCGGTCGCTGGGCCGAGAGCGACCGGGCTCTGGCCCGCGCCATCGCGGTCGACTCCTCCAACGCCAGTGCCCACCAGTGGCAGGGGGAGTTGTTCGTGGTGCTCAATCGCCCCCGCGAAGGTGTTGCGGCGCTGGAGGCCGCAGCCCGGCTGGAACCGCTCTCACCCATCATCAACGGAGAGTTAGGTTACATCCGTGCCCTGGCCGGCCAGTGGGACTCGGCGTTTGCTGCCGGCCGGCGCGCCGTCGAACTGGCCCCCAATCTGTGGACCGGTTACGCCTTCCTTGGTACTGCCCATCTCTGGCATGGCGACAATCAGGAAGCCATTCGCGATCTGGAACACGCCATGTCGCTGGCGCCGGAGAATCCCTTCGGAGGTATTCTGGCCCATGCCTATGCTCGGGCCGGACAGACAGCCCGGGCTCGCACGCTCACTGATTCGCTGGCCCGGCTGGCTGCCAGGGGAATGGCGTCGCCCACCACGGTTGCACTGGGGTACGCCGGTCTGGGAGAGGCAGATCAGGTTTTCGCCTGGTTCGATAAGGCTGTGGCTGCCCGCGACGGCTTGCTCTACTCGACACCGCTTTACGCACCGTGGCTCGCATCACTTCGCTCCGATCCCCGATACGATAAGCTGAAAGCGAGGTTAGGTCTCACTTATTGAGATCCTCCCCCCTTGGGGATACTCCGGACTGGGCCGGCTGCTGTGAATCGGAAACAGTTTCTTCTCACAACTGGAACCGTCGCCTCTGGAGCAGCGCTTTCATTGCTGCTTCGGTCCAACCTGTCCGGCGCTCCTCCGCGACTGCTCGCGCCGCTCTTCCTCGCCGGCATTTTTGATCATGCTACCCTGCGCCAGCTGGGGGCGAGTTACCTCGCCGCCAATCCCACCGAGAG
>CAZOES010000132.1:4472-12541 GCA_964578865.1 uncultured Gemmatimonadaceae bacterium
CCCGCACTGACTCGCTTGCTCGGGGTCGGTTCCGCGGTAAGCGATTCTCAGGCTGATACTGACCGTCTCTCCGGTCAGCTGCAACAAGAGGTGATCGACGACTTCGGGTCCGGCCGTACCATCGTGATCGATGGCTGGATTCTCTCGCTGACCGAGGCCCGGCAGTGCGCTCTCTATGCACTCCGGTCCCGCTGAGCATGCTCATCGACACCCGCACGCTCGACGACGGAACCCTGATCGAGGGAGATCTCTGCATCGTCGGCGCCGGCGCCGCCGGAATCACCCTCGCGCTGGAGTGGCAGGGTTCACCTCACCGGGTGGTGCTGCTCGAGAGTGGTGGTCTCGAGTATGACGATCGGGTTCAGGAACTGCTGCGAGGAAGCACCAGCGGACAGCCGTACTATCCGCTCAAATCCACTCGGCTGAGCTACTTTGGAGGGACCACCGGACACTGGGGTGGTTTCTGCTCGGTCCTTGACTCGATCGACTTTAGCCGTCGTGACTGGGTGCCGGAGAGCGGCTGGCCCTTTGCTCTCGACGAGCTGATTCCCTTCTATCAGCGGGCCCACGACTATCTCGACCTCGGCCCTTACGACTACTCGCCCGATCATTGGCAGCAGCGCAAAGCCGGGTTTGAAACCCTTCCCTTCAAACCGGGACCGGTGTTTGACAAACTCTGGCGCTTCAGCCCGCCGACCCGCTATGGCACCAAGTATCGCAGCGCCGTAACCGACTCTCGTAACATCGCTCTATACACCTATGCCACCGTGGTGGACCTCAAAGCCCACTCCGGTCTGGATGCAGTCCAGGAATTGACGGTCCGCAATTTCACCGGGAAAACCTGCCGAGTTCAGGCTCGATACTTCGTGCTCGCCTGCAGCACCGTTCAGAATGTCCGGCTCCTGCTCGCCTCGAATACCCAGATTCCCGCCGGGCTGGGGAACCAGCATGATCAGGTCGGGCGCTGCTTCATGGAGCACCTGGAGATAAAATCGGCCGAGCTGCGTCTGGACCGTCCCCGGAGAGTGGACTTCTATCTGCCCAATCGTGTCGCCCGGGCCGAACTCGCGATCGCCGGCTCGGCCCAGCGGGAAAACCGGATGCTGAATGCCACTGCGTCGCTGGTTCCCCTGACCGTAGCCCGCAAGCTCAAGCCGGTCATCGAGACCTGGAGCAGTGAGGATCCCCGGGAAAGCGAGCGCATCCTTCGGGAGAATCAGAAGGAAGCTCGCGTGGGACCGCTGAGCCGGCTATTTGCGTCGGGTCTGCACCAGGACTTCGAGATGTATACCCGCATGGAACAGGCACCCAATCCTGATTCCCGGGTGACTTTAACCGCCGAGCGCGACGAGCTGGGCCTTCCCCGGGTCAACCTCAATTGGGTGCTTACGCCGTTGGAGAAACATTCGCTGCGAAGTCTCTATCGGCTCATCGGTGAGCAGTTCGGGGCCGCCAATCTGGGGCGGGTGCGACTGTTGCCCTACCTCGAGGATCCGGCCGACGACAGCTGGCCCGGCTTTACCAGTGGCGGGTGGCACCATCTCGGGGCCACCCGGATGAGCCACGACCCTTCCCGGGGGGTGGTTGACCCCAACTGCCAGGTCTTCGGATTGAACAACTTCTTTGTCGCCGGTGCCTCCTGCTTCCCCACCGCTGGAGCGGTCAATCCCACTCTCACGCTGGTGGCTCTCTCGATCCGGCTGTCGGATCATCTCAAGGAATTGACTTCCAGAAGCAACGCCTGACCGCCACCCCCTAGGCCCTCTCGATCGCATTGGTGCTAGACTGTGAACCGAAAGCCGGCACACTTTGCCGGTCCGGCGGCGGTGATGGTTGTTGGGCCTGTCAGTTACCTCGGCTTCGTAACCTGAACAGCTACGCGGTCCATAGCACTTGACAGTGATTGAGCAAACACTATGTTAGGCGCTTCTAGTTAGATAGCGTCAGGGCCGGCCGCGATATGGTTGAGAGTTCCGGCATAGGAGGGAGGCCGAGAATGGCTAGTGGGGGGAGTGGTACTTGGCGGGTGGCGCTGTGGAGGCGTGCAGCCGCCCTGTCCTGCATATGCCTTGCCGTGCCCTCATGTGTGGACCGTTCAACTCAAAGGAGGCTGGCAGTTCTTACGGCCCGCGTCGACAGCTTGAGCGCATCCGTCAAGGCGTTGCGAGGGCAACCGGCGCGGCCGAGGCAAAGCGCTGCCGACACTGCCACGGTGGACATCCAAGGGGCTGGTAGTATCGGAAGCAGAGATGCGCCGGTCGTAATCGTAGAGTTTACTGACTACCAATGCCCGTGGTGCGGACAGCACTTCCGAACGACGATGCCACGAATCAGGCGGGACCTCGTAGATAAGGGCATCGTGATGTATGTCGTCCGAGATCTTCCGATCCCCATGCACCCCAACGCATTCGCCGCAGCCAAGGCCGCGAGATGTGTGAGGGAGCAGAGCGATACGTCTTTCTGGGTCTTTCATGATTCCCTGTTCAGTGCCCAACCGCGTCTCGCGGACTCGACGGTGGACAAACTGGTTCAAGCCTTGCCGGTTGACTACCGACGGTTCAAGCGGTGCATAGGGCAGAAGGCCACGATAGCGGCGGTGCAACAGGACATGAAGGTGGCTGAAGAGATCGGTATCACAGCAACGCCTGGATTCATTGTAGGGCCTAACAAAGCATCCGGGAGGATTACCGGCCGCACTTTGCGGGGTGCTGTGCCCTTCGAGGAGTTCCAAACCGCTGTGGTTGCCGCGCAGGCCAAGGTTAAGCAGGCCGACGGTCCGAAGCGACGTCTGGAGGACAGTAGCCCACTGAGAAGGAGGGACAAATGACCCATCTGTTTCGATGTTTAACGCTTGCCGCCATGATTGTTGGAGGCACGTCGTGTAGTGAGGCGGGCGAGGAGACCGTGGCACTCCAAGCCCAGGCTCCGCCTGCCGATCAGGAATCTCTGGACAACTGCGCGGTATGGAGTTGCTCATGGCAGGACTGCTCGATGGATCCTGGCGTATACGGACCGTGTTGCGTTGCGATTACCCCACCAGGTGTGCAAGGGGTCGGAAGAGGCAGTTGTGGTGGGAGCCAGTATCCTCAGTCCCAAGGATGCGGTCCCTCAACGTACGCTTCAGGCGAAATTCCGGGGCCTGGGTGTTATTGTTCAGTAGAGCACGCCTGCTGCTACTGGCAGACTCCGTCTGTCAACCCGGACCCGTGTAATGGAGGGCCATCGTAGGGAACGCAGATTGAAGTGGTGACCCCATGTTGTCGTCGTGTCGTCACGTAGGTCAGACGTGGAAGACCCTTACGAATCCACTTACAGGCAGGATGTATAGTCTGCTCAGTGCGCCTGAGTGCCGGAACTCTCTGTGGCTTGTCATCCTCTTCGTGGTTACAAGCGGTTTGTTTCCTTTGAACGCCCAAGCGCCTGCCGATCGGCAGGCGCTTCGGTCTTTTCGCTCCGACTTGCTCCAATCGAAACTAAATGAGCCTTCAGGTCTCGGCATGGGGACTGCAGGCCCTATATCGGACTCAGCCGCCTTTGAGTTGCTGCGGTGGGGTTTCTTCACAATGAGTCGGGGGCGTATTCAAGGCAATCGAAGTGGGGTCGAACTCGCCTTGGGAGCCTTCGAGCGAGTTCTGGCGCAGCACCCGGATTGGCCCGATGCCTGGTTGGGGCTGGGACAGGCAAGGGCAGTGATGGCAGGGCTTCACGGGGCTGCGAGGGAAGGACCATTGCAGCCTTCAGGGGTGAGCTTTGCGGCAGGAAGTCGGGCAGCCCTCGCGCGGGCTATTGAGCTTGATCCCAAATTCGGAGAGGCGGCCGTCGAACTCTGCCGAAGCGACGTGGCCGAGGGAGCGGCCGATCCCCGGATCCTCTCGGCAATTAGGATGGCGGTTCGAAATGGGTCCTCGGATCCCGCCATGCTACTGGGGTGGGCACGATGGGAGGCCGCCGCAGGGTCTACCGACTCCGCCATTGCTGTGCTTGAGACCTACATAGACGTAGGGGGTGACACGTCCATCGGGTATTTTAACCTCGCACGGCAGCTATTCCGGAAAGGGGATAGCGACAGCGGGGTTAGCATGTACTTCGCGGGAGCGCGACATGCACGAACACCTGCCGCTTGGAAGTTGTATGGTAGCGATATCGCCTGGATTGGCTCTCCGGAGGAGCTCGTAGATTGGGACTCGACAAGCGCTAGGGCGTCCTGGTTGCTGACCTTCTGGGGCCGACGAGATGTCGGCGAGGGACGTCGGTTTGGCGAACGTTTGATTGAACATTACAAGCGGCTCGACTATGCACTAAAACACTTTGCTCGCGATATCCGTGGCCGCAATGGTGAAGGCTGGCTAGGGGGTTCAACTGGCGAAGCCAGTTACTCAATTGAGTCGCCCTCAAGTGACCGCCCTAGTCATAATGACAAGGTTACTATAGATGAACCAGACTGGGGACAAGCATGGGATGCAGTCGTTGGTGGCGAGACATCGTTCAAGGAGTTTCACTCCAATCAGTCAATACTCGATGACCGTGGGGTGGTCTATGTGAGACACGGGCCGCCTGACAAAATCGCATTCTATGTCGGTGGTGCAGGAACGCCGGCGAATGTGTCGTGGAAGTATACCCGCAGTGGATCACCCCTCGTATTTCACTTCATACAGGCGGATTTCTCGGGGCAAGTTGGGCCATCTGTCCTCGTATCGGCGTTGCCGCGCTACATGCTGGAAGCGCGCTGTGGCTTTGATGCCGATCTTTGTCTCCTTTCCATGCGACGGAGGGTTGCGCCGGAACAGTTGGTAAGGGAGCGGGACCGTGCGCGTGCCGCCATTCGAATCGGGACAACGACGGACGAGTTTAGGAGGTCCTTCCCAGGTGACTTGGAAGCGATCGCCCGCATGTATGGGCTGTTCGGAGAGTCCGCGGTCGCAGGGGATGGTCGTATTGCAGCGATGTTCGCAGTGTCTGGGGCCTCCGTGGAACCGGCAGGCATCGACAGTGTCAGGGGGTCGATCTATCGGCTCCGTACCCAAGCGACGGCGCTTGACACGAAGAGCGGCGTGAGATACGACACAGATACTGTGCGGGTCTTTCGCACACCTCACCCTTTGCAGAAGCAAGAGTATCTGACTGGAATCAGCGAGCTGACTGTTCCGCCTGGCCAATACTTGGTTTCTCTCGTAGTGACCGAGGCCGGAGGACGCGGATCAATTCTTGTTGACAGTCAGGTAAGCGTCCCGAGGAGCTCCATCGACTCGCTGGCGATCAGTGACCTCATTCTAGGGAAGCGGGAGGGAGGAGCGGCGATTTGGCTTAACGGCAAGTATGCTCCGACAAACATATTGGGAACCTTCAATTCCCGAGATACGATGGTGGTGTCGTACGTAGCCTCCGGCATCCAGGCTAATGTTACCTATCAAGTACTTTTGACCATAGCTCCATCTACGAAGCCGCTGCGGCCAGTCATCTCACTTTTGTTCAGTGAAACGGGCACGGAACCCGTCGAACTCGTTCAACGCAGACTGGGACTGGGCACCCTCCGCAAAGGGACTTACCTTCTTCGGCTTGCCCTGAAGTGTGCGGCCTGTGATCGAACGGTTGAGCGGGTTTCCGCGCTGCGAATCGAGGACCACTAGGTCCTGACGAGCGGCGTTCCAGTCCACCGCACTCTCCTCCCGCACGCTGATCACCCGCACCATTCCATGGGCGATGTGGGGCCGCCCGTCCCGTGTGTCAGGCACGAAACAGAGCAGCATGTACTGCCCGGTTCGCATGGTCAGCCCGGCGTAGGCCACCTTGCCCTTGGACAGGATCATGGTGCCGCCGGAAGGCTCGAATGGGGGCGGACCACCCGGTTGCTTGAGCCAGGCCATGGCCTGCTCGACCGAGCTCCCATCGGGGATTCGCACGATGTCTACTTCGTGAGGCTCTTCGGCCTGATTCTCCACCCGAAAGACGTGTCCACCCGGCTTGATCACCGAGTCCATCCCGAATCCGTACGAGTGGAGCGCCATCCGCTCATCTTCCTGCGGCGGGGTCGCACCCGGTTCCCGGGCCGGGATCACTGTCAGCTTGCGGGTCATGCCCATGAGCAGATGCCTCACCTTGCCATGGGTCATGTAGCAGACCATCAGATATTTGCCCGGTTCGAGGTCGAGGACCACCTCGCTGGCCCCGCTTGGCCCCGGAACGCTGGGCCCGCCTACAAACTTGAGATCAGGAAACACCAGCACCTCCCGTCGGGCCTGCTCCAGCACCTGCTCCGCGGTGAGCCCGTTCTCCAGCTTGATCAGCTGTAGATGGTGCAGTTCCTTCCCGGCGCTTTCCATCCGGACCCGGATGTAGCCGCTCTCGATGGTGTCCTGCGAGGTGAAACTGAATTCCTTCGCTGTGACCAGCAGCTCCCGCATTGGCGGGGTGATCCGCTCCTCTGCCTTGGCCACACAACCCAGCATCAGTCCCGCCACCAGCAACCCTCCCAGACCCTTCATACTGCCCTCCGTTCAGATTGAGGCAGGAGAATCGCTGGGTTGGCAGGTCGGCCCTATCGGCGGCCGTGGAGGGTCTTCGTAGGACGGGGACTGACAAACGGGTTAACGAATTCTTGACTTCCGGCGTATTAGAGGTGATCTCCCCTCGGTTCCCAGGCCGATCGCTTCTCCCCAACACCTTCAAGGCATGACCAGATCTCTCAAGAGCTTGCTCGTCGGCGCGGCCCTGCTGCCGATCCTCAGCTTGACCGCCTCAGCGCAGTCTACCGATCCCGTCATCTCCCGCATCTGGTCCATCGGCATGGATAGCTCCTGGACTGAACGACTGGCTCAGGTGCTGTTCGACTCCATCGGACCGCGGATGACCGGAACCGACGGACTGAAGCGGGGCAACGACTGGCTGGTGAAGACCTACGCTTCGTGGGGAATTACCGCCAGGAACGAGAAGTACGGAACCTGGCGCGGCTGGCGCCGGGGCTATTCCCATATCGACCTCATCGAGCCCCGGGTCCGGACCCTGGAAGGGACCATGCTGGGGTTCAGCCCGGGCACCAGGAAGAAAGATCTGGTCGCGAGCACCATCATCCTTCCCCGTTTCCCCGACAGCACCGCGTTTGTGAAGTGGCTGCCTCAAGCCAAAGGCAAACTGGTGCTGGTTGCCGCCCCTCAGCCTACCTGCCGTCCGGTGGAGAACTGGGAAAAGAACTCGACGCCCGAGGCCAAGGTGCGGATGGATTCGCTCCGGGCCAGGGTCCGTCGCGAGTGGGCCGGCCCCGATGTTCGGGGAACCGGCTACAGCCTGGCGCTGGGAACTGGTGAGTTGGGTCTGCGACTGGAGCAGGGCGGGGTGGCCGGCGTACTCACTTCCCGGCCCAAAGACGCCTGGGGGACCATCGAGATCTTCGACAGCTACAACACCAGGGCGCCGGCCATCGCGCTGAGCTGTGAGGACTATGGATTGGTCTACCGCCTCACCGAGAACAACCAGAGCCCCAAGCTCCGGCTCAATCTCGACTCCGATCTGTTGCCCGAGCAGCCGGTGTTCAATACCATCGCCACCATTCCCGGTTCCGATAAGGCCGGCGAGTACGTAGTACTCGGCGCCCACTTCGATTCCTGGGACGGTTCATCCGGTTCCACCGATAACGGCACCGGCACGCTGACCATGCTGGAAGCCGCCCGGATTCTCCGGATGGTTTATCCCAAGCCCCGTCGCACCATCATCATCGGTCACTGGGCCTCGGAAGAGAATGGACTGGTTGGTTCCCGGGCCTGGACCGAGGATCATCCTGAAGTGCTCAAGAGTCTGCATGCCGCGTTCAATCAGGACAACGGAACCGGGCGGATTGTCCGGATCGGTGCTTCAGGAATCCCCGACGCCGCGGCCCATCTGGCCGACTGGTTCAAGCGGGTGCCCGAGATGTTCCAGAAGCAGGTGACATTGCCGGGCCCCGGCTTCCCCTCAGGCGGCGGCAGCGATGATGCCTCCTTCGCCTGCCACGGTCTCCCCGCGTTTGGGCTCGGTGCGCTGGGCTGGGACTACGGGACCTACACCTGGCACACCAACCGCGACACGTACGACAAGCT
>CAZOES010000133.1:0-3616 GCA_964578865.1 uncultured Gemmatimonadaceae bacterium
GGAAAAAGAGGATCGCGTCCCGGTGACGGGACTTGATCTCCCGGTACTGCTGCATGAGCGGGGTGCCGGCGTCGGCGGCTTTGCCGGTCACGGCTCTTTCACCACGAAGGGTGCGCCACCCAGTTTGGTCCGGACCTGAGCCGCGGCGCTCTGTGCCTTGGCCCGATCGGGGAAGGGACCGGTGCGCACCTTGATGAGGGCGCCGTCCTTCACCACGTAGGAATTGAACCCGGCGTTCTTGAGGTTGGCCACCAGTTTGTCGGCGGCGGACTGGGTATTCACCGCGCCGATCTGGACCCCGAATCCGGTCCGGGGTGCATTGGCTGGCGGCGGCTTGGGAGCGGTATCGGGCTTGGCCGAGCGGGCACTGTCTGCTGCGAGCTGGGCGCTGCTGCAGCGACCATTGAGGAACTCGAGTCGATTGCGCAGTTCGACATCCTCCCCGGTGCGGGGGAGGGCTGCCGCTAGCCAATCACAGGCGTCCCGAGCTCTCTTCTGGTCGAACAGGGCCCGGGCAGCCCACTCCGCGGCCGGTGCCATCATTGGAGAATCGGGATAATCGCTCCGAATCTTGTTCATCTGGCTGACGGTGCCGCCCGGATTGCCGGCGGCATAGTCGAGCAGGCCCAGCCGGAAGAGTGCGTCATCGGCCCAGGCGGAATAGCCGAACTCCACCGCCACCCGGGTGTAATTCCGCCGCATGTCTTCCACGCTGCGGGAGACCAGCCCCAGGGTGTAAACGATCTCAGGATAGATCGAATCGGTCGGCGGAGTCGACTGCAGCAGGCGATTCACCACGATCCGGGCCGAGTCGCTTCCGCCCTCCTGAGCAATCCGCAAAGCGTCGCGAAGGCGGGGGTCGTCCTGGGCGCTTGCCGAGCTGGGCGTCAGGGCGAACAAAGCGAGGCCGCCGACTAACGCGGGCAAGAAGCGGGCGAAAAGCGGGCGGGCGGGCGATGGCTTTTGCATCAAGAGTTTCGTCATGGATTGTTGGTGAGCGCAGCGCGCCAGTTGTCGCCGCCCGCTGTCTGCCCGTTTTTCGCCCGCTGCCCGCCCGCTCCCAGTCTCAGCACCAGCCCCACCATCACCCCCGCCTCATCCGAGATCCGCGAATCCTTGAGCGCTTTGTCGGTCTCGAGGGCGGCCACGATTCCCGCAGTGAGACGGGCAGCCGGCCAGGCTTCGGCCCACCGGCTCCAATTCCGGGCCACTGCTTTCCAGTCGCCCAGACCAAAGGGACGGATCTGTCGGAAACGATCGAACAGGGCGCGCTCGAGCGAATTCCCTCGATTGCCTTTGTCGTACAGCGAACGGGCCAGTTTGAGCCCGATCAGCCCGGTGCCGAGGTTGGTAACCATCTTCACCCCGGACATGCCCGACTGATCCAGCACCCGGCTAGTCAGCTCGAGGGCTTTGGCTGACTGATCGCTCAACACTGCTTCGACCCAGTCGTCCAGGGTCTCGCCGTGCCGGACCCCAACCAGTTCGCCAATCTGTTCCCGGCTGATGGGCCCGGCATCGGGAAGACCGGCCAGCTTCTCCATCTCGGAGCGCAGGGCCCCCAGGTCGTAGCCGGTGGCGGCGGCGAGATGCTCGGCCGCCCCCTCCCCGAAGGTGATTCCCAGCCGTTTGGCATGATGAGCCAGCCAGCGGGGTACCCGGTCGGGCTCGAGCGCCTTCACGTCGACCGAAAAGGTCCGGTCGACCAGATCGCTATCCGGCTCGTACTCCCGCTGCTTCTCTTCCGAGGGAGCGGTCTCCTGCAGCACCAGTACGGTATCGGACGAGGGGTTCTCGAGATACTTGAGCAGCACTTCGCGGGGACCGGCCTTCTTCTTCCAGGCCTCGACCTCTTTGATCACCACGCAGCGCCGAGCGGCCATCATCGGCAGGGTATTGATCAGGCTGTGCAGTGCTTCCGGATCGAGGCCCGCGGCGGAGCGCAGATCGAGATTGAAATCGCGCTCATGGGGCTCCAGCGCCCGATCGACAATGGCGCGGGAGGCTTCCTCTTTGAGGATGTCCTCAGAGCCATGCAGGTAGTAGACCGGAGCCAGTTCACCCCGACCCAGTGCGCGCAGCAGGTCGTCGTAGGTGCGGCGGGACATGGGCGGAAAATAGCCTCGGCGGAGGGGTTGGGGCGAGGCTTTGGCTGATGGCTATGGGCCTACAGGCTATGGGTGAAAAAAGCGACGGGCTGTGTGCTCGGTGTGAGGGGAAGGGTGCCTCAACACTCGATAGCCCACAGCCCATAGCCCATAGCTGTAGTTCAGTTGTTCTTGGTGCCAATCCTCTCGAACGCGATGAATGGAATCCCGGCCAGCAACCTGGGCTGGGTGACCACCATCGGGGTCTCGGCGGCCACTGGCGTCGGCGCTACTGCGATCTCCCGAACCGTCAGGCCGACCAGGGTGGCGAGCAGAACCGCGGCTGCAGTTGCGGCCCAGGGCGAGACCCGGGGCGGCAACGGCTCGGGCACGTGCTCATCGCTCTGCAGCCGTTCTTCCAGTCGCACTACGAAGTCGGCCGAGGGCGCCATTTGGGAGCCGCGCAACGCGTCGACACCTTCGCGGACTGCCCGGTCGAACGCGGCACACCGAGGGCAGCTCTCGATGTGGTCGTCCATTTCGGCGGCCAGCTCGGGATCGTGACCGTCCCGGTAGGCAGCGTACTGGCGGTGGAACTGCCGACAATGCATCTCGGTGGTGCCTTGGTTGAGAGTAGGCCTTCGCCCGGTGGGGGGTAAGGGCGCGCCCTTCACGGAGTTATACGCCTCAACCGGCCTATTGTTCCATGTTTTGGAAGAGAAGTAGGCTAGTGGGCTAGTGGGCTAGGGACTGAGTGCCCAGACTCCAGCCATGCCGATTCAGAACGAGACTGAAGATGACGCCACCTGCCCACCAGCCCACCAGCCCACTAGCCCACTAGCCCACTAGCCCACCAGCCCACTAATCACTGGTCCAGGTGCGGGCCGATCAGCTCGGCGAAGCTCTGTCTGGCCCGGTTCAACCGGCTCTTCACCGTGCCGAGATTGCAATGCATGATCTCGGCGATTTCCTCGTAGCTCTTCCCTTCCAGCTCGCGCAGTACAAACACCTCGCGGTGATGGGAGGAGAGCTGGGCCACGGTGCGATCGACCAGGGCCTTGAGGTTGCGCCGCTCGTAGAGGTCGTCGGGCCGGCTGTCGGGGTCTTCAAAGTCGACCGGACGCGGATCTTCCTCGTCCCGGGGCCGGGCCTGTTCCAGCGTCACCAGTGGCGAACGGCTGCGGTTGCGCAACTCGTTCTTGGCCAGGTTGGACGCGATGGTGTAAATCCAGGTGGAGAATTTCCGGCTGCGATCGAAGCGATCGAGGTGGCGATACACCCTGAGGAATGCTTCCTGCACGAGATCCTCGGCCCGCTCCCGGTCCCCGATCATGCGGTACACGAAATTCAGCAGACGCACCTGGTAGCGCGCCACGATCAGACTGAATGCCTGAGCATCGCCCTGAAGGTGCGATTCGATGAGCGCGTTGATATCGGGCTGCGCCGACGGCGGGACAGGCGGGCGCCTGCCGGAAATGAGTGCGGATTTGAGGAACCGAAGCAGCACCATCGTTCCTCCCTTCTCCTAC
>CAZOES010000133.1:3716-12342 GCA_964578865.1 uncultured Gemmatimonadaceae bacterium
AATGAGTGCGGATTTGAGGAACCGAAGCAGCACCATCGTTCCTCCCTTCTCCTACGGCCTTCCTACGGTCCTGAACGCCTTAGCGTACAATAACGCCAGCAGCGTCTTTCCATCAACAATGTCGCCCTGCTCGATCATTTCCAGTGCTGCCGACCACCGGATGGGGTGGACCTCCATGAACTCGTCGTGCTCCCGCCGATGCTCCCCCTCCTCTAATCCGCCGGCCAGAAAGAGGTGGATTCGTTCGTCGGTGAAACCAGGGGTGGTATAGAAGGTGGTAAGCCGTTCAATCCGGCTGGCCCGCATCCCGGTCTCTTCCGACAACTCCCGCCGAGCGCAGGTCTCGGGCGATTCTCCCGGGTCAAGCCGTCCGGCGGGGATCTCCCAGATGTAGCCATCCGCGGCGTGGCGGAACTGTCTGAGGAGCAGGATCCGCGGATCAGGCTCGCCGGAGTCGTCGAGAAAGGGGACGACTGCCGACGCCCCGGGGTGACGTACCATCTCGAGCGGACCGGAGGACCCGTCGGGAAACTCCACCGTATCGATATCCAGATTGATGACCCGGCCGTTGTACCGGCGTTCGGTGGAGATCAGGCTCATGGCTCAAGTTGGTCGACGTTTTCAGGGGAGACAAGGTCACCGGTCACGAGCGATTCGACGGTCCGCCTGTCCGTCCGTCCGTCTCTAGCTTAGGTGAAGGATGACTACAGGGATCTTGAACGCCTCTGCCGCCAGAAAGAGAAGTTCCGACTTCCACTTGGCTGAAATCGGACTACTTCTGGTGGGAGAGGTGAAGGCCTGCAGCTCGGTGCGACCAGCCTCCAGTCGCAGCCGCAGCATGTGAAAGGGATCGCTGACCAGCAGAACTCGCTTCACCTCATGGGCCCTGGCCCATTGTTCCAGCGACCGGATTGAAGCCTGAGTGGAACGCCCTTCGGGCCGCACTACCACCGCGGCCTCGGGGATGCTGTGCTGCACCAGGTATTGTCGCCCGACAGTCGCCTCGCTCACCCGGTCTCCCTCGCCGATGCCGCCGGTAACCACCACGGCCGGCGCGAGACCTTCCTTATAGAGATCGACTGCGTGGTCCAGCCGGGCCCGCAGTACCGGCGATGGCTTGCCGTTATACTGTGCCGCACCGAGCACCACGATCGCATCGACCGGCTGGCGCTGGTCCTGACGACTGGTCAGGAAGACCGCGATAAAAGAGGCCGCATAGCACGCCAGTGAGGCGATACATAATGCGACGATGATTCTGCGAGTTGAGAGGAAAGGCACGAGCGGGAAAGTAATAGACGGTCGAGACGGTCGGGACGGTGAGGACGGCCCGGTACAATTCAGCCGAGGTCGAAGCCCTGCCCCAGCTGCGGCACATCGACCTGCCGGACGCCCTCCTCCTTGAGCAGCTTGGCCATTGCCTGCGCGGCCTCGGCTTCACCATGAACCACAAACGCCCGTTTCACTGAGCCTCCCAGCCGGCGAACCCAGCTGCGCAGTTCGTCACGATCGGCGTGTGCCGAGTAACCGCCGATGGTCTCGATCGAGGCGCGGACCGGCACCATGTCACCGAAGAGCCGGATCTCTTTGGCTCCCTCCTGGATCTTCCGGCCCAGGGTGTGCTCGGCCTGAAAGCCGACGAAGAGCACCACCGTGCGATGATCACTCACATGATTGCGCAGGTGATGGATGATCCGGCCCGATTCCGCCATACCGCTGGCCGCGATGATCACCGCCGGTCCGTTGATGGTATTCAGCTCCTTCGACTGCTTGACGTCGCGGATGTAGCGTACCAGGGGGAAATCGAAGAGCACCGTGGTACGCTCGATCATCCGTTCGTCGCGATCGAACAGGTCGGGGTGGAGCCGGAACACCGCGGTGGCATCCACCGCCAGCGGGCTGTCGATGTAGATCGGGACACCGGGAATCTTCCCCAGCTTGAACAGCTGATGGAGACTGTAGACCAGCTCCTGAACCCGGCCCACCGCAAAGGCGGGGATCAGCAGCTTGCCGCCCTTGCCCGCCACCTGCCGGACGATCGCGCCCAGCCGGTCCTCGGCGTCCTGCACCGACTCGTGAGTCTTGTTCGCGTAGGTCGATTCGATGATCAGGGTGTCGATCGGCCCGGCCGGCGGGTCGGGATCGCGGATGATCGGGAGACCGGTCCGTCCAATGTCGCCCGAGAACACCAGCCGGTGACCGGAGCCCTCGCTGATCCGCAGGTCCACCGAGGCGGAGCCGAGGATGTGGCCGGCATCGGTGAACTCGAAGGCGAGGTGCTTGCGGATGTGTTGCACCCGCCGGTAGGGCACACCCATCATCAGGTCCTGCACCGCTACCGCGTCGGGGATCGAGTAGAGCGGCTCGCTCTCCGGTCCCAGCTTGCCCCTGCGCTGCAGGGTCTCGGCGTCTTTTTCCTGGATGTGGGCCGCGTCGGGGAGCATCACCGCGCAGAGGTCACGGGTTGCAGGAGTGGCCAGGATCGGGGCGTGAAAGCCGTGGCGAACCAGCAAGGGAAGCCGGCCCGAATGATCGATGTGGGCGTGACTGAGGATGATCGCATCGATCCGTCGGGGATCGAGCGGCAGACTCGCGTTGAGGGCGTGGGCCTCGGCCCGGCGACCCTGAAACAGGCCGGCATCGAGCAGCACCCTGGCCCCGGCAGCCTCAAGCAGGTGCATCGATCCGGTGACCTGTCCCGCGGCCCCGTGGAAGGTCAGGCGAAAAGTCATCTGGGAAAACAGTGGGCTAGTGGGCTAGGGGGCAAGTGGGCCGGCTCAGACTCCTTCAGCCGCCTTGGCCACCCATTCCGGTACGTCGGGTTCCCCGCGGAAGATCGAGCGGGGCAGCTTCGCCGTCATGGCCCAGCGGTGCAACCAGGTGATTCCCTGGGGCCCGGCGAAGGTATCGGCCGACTGATAGGCCGCATCCCGGACCGCCTGGCTCAGTGGGATGAAACGATAGCCCCGCCGCTTCAGCATCGAAGCCAGCTCGTCGAGCCCGTCGGCGTTGAGCCGATTGGCGTGGAGCAGAAGTATCTGAGGAATGTCCCGTCCCACGATGGCTACCGCCTGCCGTTCGTAGAAGGCCGTCACCGAATCCATGTATTCGAGGTAGGTCGAACGAATCCGGGCTGTGGTTGCCGCGTCGCCCGCGGCGCGGGCTCGATCGTAGGCGGCGGCGAAGAGATAGTCGCCGTTATCGATGGTTACCGGCGCCACCCGATAGCCGTGGTCGAGCAGAAACCGATTGAGGCTATCGCGAATCGCTATGCTGCGACCGGTATGGAGAAAAGGATGCCGGAAGTAGCGTGGCGTCTGGCCCCGCTCCACCATCAGTTTCCGGGTGACTTTCTCTCCCTTGAGAACCTCAGCCTCAAACTGGGTCAGCGAGATTCGGTGCAGATCGGGATGAGACCAGGTGTGGTTGCCCAGTTCGAGCCCCTGGTCCAACCAGCGGCGAAGCAGACCGACCCGGGCCGGATCGAGGTTTCCGGTGGAGTCGACCAGCTTGTTCTCGTTGACGAATCCGATGGCAGGGATGGCGTGCTTTTTGGTCGCGGCCAGGATTCCGGTGGTGATCGAGTCGCGCTGGGCCTGATTGAGCGGAAGGACTGAAACCACCGGCAGGTCGTCGATGGTGATGACAACCTGCCTGGTCGGTGCCTGTGCCGGAAAAGCGAGGAGAGCGAGAGCTAAGGTCAGCGCGGCGGGCTTCAACGACATCAGCGGGTTCCGAACAACCGGTCTCCGGCATCACCCAGGCCCGGGAGGATGTAGCCGTGACTGTTGAGCTCCCGGTCCAGTGCTGCGGCGAACACCGGGACGTCGGGATGCCCTTCCAGCATGCGCCGGACTCCCTCCGGTGCAGCGACGATGCAGAGCAGCCGAATCCGCCGGGCACCGGCGGTCTTCAGGGTGGTGACCGCCGCCGTGGCCGACCCGCCGGTGGCAAGCATCGGATCGAGCACGAAGTAGTCGCGATCCTTTTCCTCCCCCGGCAGCTTGGCGTAGTAATGCCTCGGCTCGAGGGAGTCTTCATCCCGGGCCAGTCCGATGTGGCCTACCCGGGCAGTGGGCAGCAGCTGGGCTACACCATCGACCATGCCCAGACCGGCCCGGAGAATCGGAACCAGAGTGAGCTTCTTGTCGCTCACCATCCGGCCGGTCATCCGCTCCAGCGGAGTCTCGATCTCGACCGGTTCGGTGGGGAGGTGCTTGGTGACTTCGTAGGCCATCAGCATCGCGATCTCGGAAACCAGCTGTTTGAAATCGCGGGTACTGGTCGACTTGTCGCGCAGCAATGTGAGCTTGTGCAGGATCAGGGGGTGATCCAGGACTGTCAGATTGGGGAGGGTTGGGTGCGGCATGAAGGTGAAGATTGCGTCGAAGTGGGCTAGTAGGCTAGTGGGCTAGTAGGCTCCTCATATGAGTCACCTCCCAGCCCACTGGCCCACCAGCCCACTAGCCCACTATCTCACCGAAACTGTGGCTAATCGACAGACGGCTTGGCCCGAATCGCAGACACTGGCCCGGATCTTTCCCCTAACCGCGACACCGGACGGCACCAGCAGTTCCGGGGCGGCAGTGAAATAGGCCGAGTCCGCGGTCACGCTGGGCGAGTCGAAACGGAGGATGCTTCCGTCCTTGAGCTCCAGCGACGGCTTGAGCTGCGCGTTGATCTGCACGTACGGCTTGGCAATGAGAGTGAGACGAACGCCCTCCGGCACCCGGGTCTTTTCGACCCGCAGGGTGCCGTCAGACTTCTCGCTGCAAGCCAACAGGCTGATCAGAAGCGAAACCGCGGCCCATCTCATTGTTCGGCCAGCAGTTTCCTGAGTCTTCCATCCCATTGCTGGTAGTACTCGTCGTTCAGGTGAAACTCACCGGCGCCTTCGAAACGAATCTCGCCGTGGCGATCGATCAGGACGTAGCTGGGCCAATACTGAATGTCGTAGAGGTCCCAGGTCCGGTGATCGTTGTCCTGCGCGTTGGGATATTCAATGTGGTACTTCGCCAGCGCCTTGGCCACGTTTTCCCGGCTGTGCTCCCCGGCGTAAGGCGGGAACTCCGGCCGGTGGATCCCGATGATGGTCAGTCCCTGGTCCCGATACTTCCGGTCGTAGTCTACCAACGACGGAATCGCTCCGGTGCAGTTCCAGCAGCTGAAGGTCCAGAAGTTGAGCAACACCACCCGGCCCCGGAGTGACTCCAGGGTGATGGGCTGATTGCCCGGGGTGTTGAGCCAGCTGGTGTTGGCCCAGGCCGGCGCCGGTCGAACCACCGGCCGTTCATTGGTCAAGGGATTTCTCGACTGGGCCGAGGCCACTGACCGGGCGGCGGTGTTCAGTGCCAGCATTCCCATCAGGGTGATGAGGGTGGCTGAACCGAGGGACACCAGAGTACGAGTCACAGGACGCTCCAGATGGCAGACATCCTTCCAACGATGCCGGGGAGCTTTCGGTTCTCCGGCGCGTGAGGCTGCTCACCTCCTGCGGCGCAGAACCCGCCATATTTCAGGCGTCACCAACCCCTCTCCCATGCCCGCAACCGCCCGTCTGTCGGCTCTGGCCGCAGTAAGTGTCGTGCTGTCTCTGGTCTCACTTGGATGCAGCGATGATTCGGGGAGCGAGCCCTCCGGCCCGGTTCCCCCGCTGGAAGCGTCGCTGGTGCTGGGAGGGTTCGACCACCCATTGTTCGTCGCCTCGCCGCCGGGAGATCAACACCGGCTTTTCGTGGTGGAACGAACCGGCAAGATCAAGATCATCAAGGACGGGACCCTGCTTCCTGATCCTTTCCTTGATATCGGCGATAAGGTGGACGACGGTCCGGAGCAGGGCATTCTCGGTCTGGCGTTCGCGCCGGACTATGCCACCAGCCACATGTTCGTGCTGCACTACGTCGATCCCGACATCAATGTGGTGATCTCCCGCTTTCACGCCCCCAGTGCTTCCTCCGATGTGGCCGATACGGCCGAGAGTGTGCTGCTCACGGTTCCCCAACCGATCGGCGATCACAACGGCGGCACGGTGGCCTTTGGGAAGGATGGGTATCTCTACATCAGCATCGGTGATGGGGGATGCTGCGGCGACCCCGATGGCCACGGTCAGGACCGCAGCGAACTCCTGGGCAACATTCTTCGCATCAATGTGCCCAACACCGGACCCTACACCATTCCAGCCACCAACCCCTGGGCCACCAGCGTCGACTATTCGCAGGAGCTTTGGAACTACGGGCTGCGGAATCCCTGGCGCTTCAGCTTTGACCGCTCCACCGGCGACATGTACATCGGCGACGTGGGAGACAACGACCGGGAGGAGATCGACGTGATCTCCCACACCAGCCAGGGAGGAGAAAACCTCGGCTGGCGGACTACCGAAGGGCTGCAGTGCTACGGTGGCGGCAACAGCTGCAACATGACCGGCATTACCATGCCGGTGCTGGACTACGGCCACGGCGAAGGGTGCGCCGTGATGGGTGGCAATGTCTATCGCGGCTCGGCCATTCCCGCCCTCCGCGGGACCTATTTCTATGCCGACTTCTGTTCCGGCTTTGTCCGCAGCTTCAAATGGGCCGGGGGCCAGGCCACCGACAAGAAGGAATACGCCGGATTCCTGCCCGATGGCTCGATGCCGAATTCGTTCGGGGAAGACGCCGCCGGGGAGCTGTACATCACGACCGAGGGTGGGGAGCTGTATAAGATTGTGGCACAGTAGGGCTGGTGCTGGCTGAGAGCTGAAAAGCTAAGAGCTGAGAGCTAAGAGCTATAGTGCCGAACCATGGAATCTCGACGGGCTGTCCTCCCCAGCCGATAGGTATGAGCCCTCAGCCCTCAGCCAACTCGGGCCATAGCCCCAAGCCAAGCCCTTCCTTATATTCCCCCGCCCCAAAGGCTAGGTAGCTCAGTTGGTAGAGCAGCGGACTGAAAATCCGCGTGTCGGGGGTTCGATTCCCTCCCTAGCCATGTGTTAAGGTGTTAAGGGCTGAAGCCCTTGCTCGGCCCTGAAGGACTCCCTCGCGACGAGTCGCGCTTCGCGCTCCTAAAGTCGCTCGGTCGCATCCGGGTCCTTAAGGACCCGTTCTAGAGTTCGAAACGCCGCTTACTGAAGCGGCGTTTTGTTTTATTGGCGCCGAGGTGTGATAGCTTCAGAGTTGGAGGTACGCATGGATTGGTTCCTGCTGGTTCTGCTGGTGGTGGTTGTTGCTGCCGGGCTAGTCATGGTGGCCCTCGGCCTGCCCGGGCTCTGGGTGATCCTGCTCGGGATCATCGGCTATGGGGCCCTCACCGATTTCCGCGGTGTTGGGGTTGCCACCATGGTGACGGTATCGATCCTCGCGCTGATCGGCGAGGTGATCGAGTGGTGGATCGGGTTCAAGTACACCAAGAAGTACGGCGGCTCCCGGCGGGGGGCCTGGGGCGCGGTGCTCGGCGGACTGGTCGGCGCCTTTGTGGGGATCCCGGTGCCGGTGATCGGGAGTGTGATCGGTTCGTTCGTCGGGTCGTTTGCTGGGGCGGCCATCTTCGAGTGGACTGTTGCTAAGGACAACGCCATCCGGACCGGCTGGGGTGCGTTTCTGGGCCGGATCTGGGCGACCGCCGCGAAGAGTTCACTGGGGATGGTGATGGGTGTGATCGCGGTATTCGCGGCGCTTTCGGGCTGATACACTGGCTTTAGAGATTTCTCCGCTTCAGCTCCTCCACCGCGTAGTGACAGGCGCGCGCCGTCAGCGCCATGTAAGTGAGCGACGGATTCTGATTGCCGCTCGAGGTCATGCAGGCGCCATCGGTAAGAAACAGGTTGGGAACCTCCCAGGCCTGGTTCCACTGATTGAGCACCGAGGTCTTTCGTTCCCGCCCCATCCGCGCCGTACCCATCTCATGATTGGTCCCACCCGGAGTACTCGGGCCGCGAGAATCGGGTCTGATATCAACCGCACCTGACGCTTCCAGCAGTTCGGCGGCGGTCAGGTTCATGTCCCGGTGCATCTTGAGTTCGTTGTCGCTCCAGGCACAATCGATGTTGAGAGTGGGAATTCCCCAGGCATCCTTGAGAGTCGGATGCAGGGTGGCGCGATTCTCCCCTCGCGGGAGCATCTCGCCGAATCCGCCCAGACCCATGGTCCAGGCACCGGGTTCGAATAGTCGCTGCTTGAACTCCGGCCCGAACCCGGGCTTGCTCCCCGCCGCTGACCATCCCTCCCGCCCCGCGCCGCCCTGAAAGCCATAGCCCCGCACAAAGTCGGGGTGCTTTGAGGTCAGGTTGCGGAACCGGGGTATGTAGACCCCATTCGGCCTGGAGCCGAAGGTGGTGCGATCCTTCCATCCTTCGAACCGACCGCTGGCCCCGCCCCATTTGATGTGGTCCATGATGTTGCGGCCCACCTGGTCACTGGCGTTCGCGAGACCAGTAGGGAACTGCGAGGAGGAGGAGTTGAGCAGGATCCGGGCGCTCTCGATGGCTGAGGCGCAGAGAAAGACGATTCGGGCGCTGTAGGCTCGGGCTTCCCTGGTGCGGGCATCGATTACGTGGACCGCGGCGACCTTGCGACTTTTGGGATCAATCTCCAGCCCACTGACAATGCTGTATGGGATCAGCGTGAGCCGGCCGGTTGCTTCGGCCGCAGGCAGG
>CAZOES010000134.1:0-12293 GCA_964578865.1 uncultured Gemmatimonadaceae bacterium
ACCCCGAACGCGTCTCGATGCCCGACATCGACGTCGACTTCTGTTTCGTGCGCCGCGACGAGGTGATCGAGTACATCCGCCAGCGTTACGGCAAGGACAGTGTCGGCCAGATCATCACCTTCGGTACCATGAAGGCCCGGGCGGCCCTCAAAGATGTCGCCCGCCTCCTCCGGATTCCCCCCGGTGACGCCGATAAGCTCACCAAGCTGATACCCTCGGGGCCGGCCTTCGCCCTGTCCCTGAAAGATGCGCTCAAACAGGTCACCGAATTCCGCGAGCTGGTGAACGCCAACGCGCAGTACGAACGCTGCGTGGAGCTGGCCTCGCGGATCGAGGGAATCTCCCGCCACGCCTCGGTGCATGCTGCCGGCGTGGTGATCGCGCCGGGACCGCTCCGCGAATATGTGCCGGTTTGTACCGCGCCGACCAAAGGCGCCGGCCAGACCGACGGGGAAGACTCCATCATCACCCAGTTCGAGATGGGGCCGTTGGAGAAGGTCGGGATGCTCAAGATGGACGTCCTCGGCCTCAAGACGCTGACTGTGATTCACGACGCGGTCAACATGATCCGGGAGCGCTATGGCCGCGACCTGGATATGGACGCCATCGATCTCGAGGATCCCAAGGTCTACGAGCTGCTGCGGGCCGGCCGCACCGGCGGTGTCTTCCAGTTCGAATCGCCCCTGGCGACCGACACCCTCCGGGCCATGAAATGCAACCGGTTCGACGATCTGGTTGCTTCCAACGCGCTGCTGCGCCCCGGTCCGCTCGACACCGGGATGCATCTGGTGTTCATCCGGCGCAAGCTGGGTCAGGAAGCGGTGAGCTATCCGCATCCCGATCTCAAGGACGTGCTGGAACCGACTTACGGCGTCATCACCTATCAGGAACAGGTGATGCGGATCGCCAACGTGCTCGCCGGCTTCAGCCTGGCCGAAGCCGACGTGTTGCGGAAGGCCGTGGGTAAGAAGGATGCCGAGTTGATCAAGAAGGAGCTGGGACGGTTCGTCGAACGGGCGGTGGCGCTGGGCCATCCCAAGAAGCTGGCCGACGAGCTGGCCACCCAGATCGAGACCTTCGGCCGCTACGGCTTCAACAAGTCCCACTCGGTAGCGTACTCGGTGCTGGGCTATCACACCGCCTGGCTCAAGACCTACTACCCGGCCGAATTCATGGCGGCGCTGTTGTCTTCGGAAATCGGCAGCACCGACAAGGTGGTGCAGTATATCAACGAGGCCCGCGAACTGGGGATCGAAGTGCTGCCCCCCGATGTCAACGAGTCCGGCTTCAAGTTCACCGTGACCGGGGAAAAGCGGATTCGCTTCGGGCTGGGCGCGGTGCGCAACGTCGGCCGCGGCGCCATCGAATCGATGATCGCCGGCCGGCAGGACAAGCCCTACACCACGCTCGCAGATTTCGTCCAGCGGGTGGATCTCCGGCTCTGCAACAAGCGAGTGGTCGAATCGCTGATCATGGCGGGAGCGCTCGACGGGCTCAACGGCCATCGCAACCAGCTGACCCAGGCGCTGGATGAAGCACTGGGCGAGGCCAACGTGCTGCAGCAGGAGCGGGAGGCGGGACAGGCCTCGCTCTTCGGCGAGACCGCGGTCCCGGCCCGGCCGGCCGGAACCAGTCTGCCCGAAATGCCGCCTTGGAGCGAACAGGAACGGCTGGCCAAGGAAAAAGAAGTCATCGGATTCTTCATCTCGGGTCACCCGCTGGAGCGGTTCCGCCCCGAGGTCGAAGTCTTTGGTTCCCGCACCACCGCGACCCTCAGCGAGTGGAGCGAACATCAGGTGACTCTGGCCGCGGTGATCACCCAGGTGAAGCGGCAGATCTCCAAGAAGACCGGCAAAGAGTACGCTCGGCTGACTCTGGAAGACTTCCACGGCACCGCCGAGGCCATCGTCTTCCCCGATGCCTGGGCCAAGCTGAACTCCATCATCCGGGAGGATCTGGCGGTGTTGCTCACCGGAGGGTACAGTGCCCGGGACCGGGACGAGGAGCGGGCCCCGTTCGTGATCGAGGGGGCCCGGCCGCTGGAAGACCTGATGGCCAGCGGTGCGCTGGGCCTGGCGCTGCGGTGGAAGTCCCCCGAAGCTCCGGCGAAGGAAGTGGTCCAGCAGGCGGTGGCGCTCTGCAGCCGGCACCCCGGTCCCGCGCCGCTCTATATTGAATGGAGTGATGGGAATGGCGAACGCCTTCGGGCCCGTTCCCGTCGCCTCCGCATTGCCCCCGATCAGGAATTGGTGCAGGGCTTGAGAATGCTGCTGGGGCAGGATGCGGTGGCGTTTGTGAAAGCGGGATGATCGCTCATAGCCAAGAGCTGATAGCTAAGGAGCGCTGTGCATTCACCGCTTTAGCTCTTGGCTCTTAGCTTTCAGCTGACACTGAGCTCGAACCTACACTGGACTATGCCAAGCAACTACGCCCTCGACTTCGAAAAGCCGCTGCTGGAATTGGAGCGGCAGATCGAGGATTTGCAGAAACTGGGCGAGGAAAAAGGCTTTGATGTCGGCGAAGAGGCCCGGCTGCTGCAAGTGCGGCTCAACACTCTCCGGCAGGATATCTACAGCAACCTGTCACCCATTCAGCGGGTCCAGGTGGCCCGGCATCCCCGCCGGCCGTATCCGCTCGACTACCTCAGCACCATCTTCACCGACTTCGTCGAGCTGCACGGCGACCGGTCCTTCCGGGATGACCCGGCCATCGTAGGCGGATGGGCCCGCATCGCCGGGCTGTCGGTGATGGTGATCGGTCACCAGAAGGGCCGCGACACCAAAGAGAATCTCAAGCGCAATTTCGGCATGGCCCATCCGGAAGGCTACCGCAAGGCGCTCCGGCTCATGAAGCTGGCGGCCAAGTTCAGCGCCCCGGTGATCACCCTGATCGATACCCCCGGCGCTTATCCCGGGCTGGGCGCGGAAGAGCGAGGCCAGTCGGAAGCGCTGGCCCGCAACATCCTCGAGATGGCTGCGCTGCCCACTCCGGTAGTCGCGGTGGTCATTGGCGAAGGCGGTTCGGGCGGTGCGCTGGCACTGGGCGTGGCCGACCGGATCCTGATGTTCGAGAACTCGGTCTACTCGGTGATTTCCCCCGAGGGCTGCGCCGCGATCCTCTGGAAGGATGCCAGTCAGCGGGAGCGCGCCGCCGATGCCCTCAAGCTTACCGCCCAGGACCTGCTGCGCTTTAAACTGGTCGACGAGATCATCAAGGAACCGATGGGCGGCGCCCACCTCGATCCCGACGCAACCGGAGAGGCGCTCCGCGAAGCGCTGATCCGTCACGTCAATGAACTCCGGAAAGTGCGACCGGAGAAGCTGGTGCGCCGCCGGGCGGACAAGTACGCCGCTATGGGCGCCTACACCGAAGCCTGATGCCCCAGACGGTAGAAGTTCGTTTCAAGGGCACTCGCCGCGACTTTTTCCTCTGGCCCGACGATCAAGAGCCCCTCCGCCTCCGCGAAGCCGTGGTGGTGGAGCTGGAGCGGGGCCAGGATTTCGGCCGGGTCCATACCGCCGGTGAGATCGCCGAGAAGAAGTGCGGGGGGGGATGTACCTCGTGCTCGACCGGAGTAGGAATCGAGGAGGCGAAGTCCGGAGGGAAGGCGATCGAGGTCGAGCAGACGGTCGGCGCAGACGAAGCGAACGGATCAGCGGAAAATCAGACGGTCGAGACGGTCGATTCTGGTGAGACGGACAGACGGACAGTCGGACAGTCGGACGAGACGGTCGAACTAAACGAAGAGCAACCATCGTTGCCGACCGATGAGTTGACCGTCTCGACCGTCTCAGAAGAGGCACCCCCCGCGCCCGCCGCGCCCGCCTCGTCTCTGAGAGCCATCCTGCGCCGAGCCACCCAGGAAGACATCAAACAGGCCAACGAGCTCCGAGTCTCGGAAGAAAACGTCCGCCGTCAGGTGGTCGACAAGGTCCGCCAGCACAAGCTGGAGATGAAGGTCAGCGACGCCGAGTGGCAGTGGGATCGAGCCAAGCTGAGTGTGTACTTCACCGCCGAGAAGCGGGTCGACTTCCGGGCCCTGGTGCGCGACCTCGCCGCCCAGTTTCGAACCCGGATCGAGCTGCGCCAGATCGGGGTGCGGGACGAGGCTGCCCGCCTTACCGGTGTGGGGCGCTGCGGCCGGGAGTACTGCTGCTCCAGCTGGCTCAAGGATCTCTCGCCGGTCAGTCTGGCGCTCGCCAAAGACCAGCACCTCTCGCTCAATCCAGCCCAGATCTCCGGTGGTTGCGGCCGGCTGCTCTGCTGCCTCAAGTACGAGCACGAGTTCTACGTTGCCGCTCGGCGCCGTTTCCCCCGAGAGGGGAAGGCGCTCGATACTTCGCTGGGCAAGGAAAAGGTGGTCGCGGTCGACATCTTCCGTGAACGGGTGTTCTTGCGGAGCGACGAGCACGGACCCCGGATCATTCCGCTGGTGCAGCTCAAAGACGAGATGGAAGTCGCGGCGGCCAGGGGCCCGGCGACCACCGCGGCAGTGGTGGCCGAGCCGCAGCGGCGCCCGGCTCCGCCGCCACCCCAGCAACAGCCCAAGCGCGAGCCGGAACGCCGCCAACGTCCCGATCGGCAGGAGCGCAAGGCGCAGCCACCTCGCAGCGAACCCAAGCCTCCCTCGGTACCGACCGTCTCGACCGTCCCGACCGTCGCCCCGGACAAGCCATCCGGTCCGCAGTCGGACGGCCAGAAACGCCGCCGGCGCCGACGGGGGCGCCGCGGCCGTGGTGGTCAGGGTGGTAGCAACCCGGGCTCTCCTCCAGCACCCGAGGCCTGAGTGGCTCGGTTCTTCATCACAACAGCCATCGATTACGCCAATGGCGATCCCCACATGGGGCACGCCTTCGAAAAAATTGGCGCCGATTGTATTGCCCGCTATCGCCGGCTCCGGGGCGACGATGTCTGGTTCCTCATCGGAATGGATGAGCACGGCCAGAAGGTGGCCCAGACGGCAGCCGACCGCGGTCTCACCCCGAAGCAACTGGTGGATGAAGTCGCCGCGGTGTTCCAGGCCACCTGGAAGGAACTGAGCATATCCAATGATCAGTTCATCCGGACCACGGAGCCGGAGCATCACACCTGGGTCCAGGAGCTGATCAAGAAGATCTTTGCCAGGAACCCCGACGATTTCTACGAGAAGAGCTACTCCGGCTGGTATTGCGTCGGCTGCGAGTCGTTCAAGACCGAAGCCGAAATTGTCGACGGAAAATGCGTGCTCCATCCCACCCGGACCCTCGAGTGGGTGGAGGAGCGGAACTGGTTCTTCCGGCTGTCACGCTATCAGAAATTCCTCCAGGATCTGATGGACTCCCGTCCCGACTTCGTCCAGCCGGACACCCGCCGGAACGAGATCCTGGGCCTGTTGCGGCAGGGTCTCGAAGATGTGTCTGCCAGTCGCTCCCGGTTCAGCTGGGGTGTGCCCTTCCCTCGTCCAACCAGCAATGGCGAGACCCAGACCACCTACGTCTGGTTCGATGCCTTGCCCAATTACTGGACCGCGCCCCGTTTCCCCGGCTCGAAGGCCCAGTGGCCGGCCCAGCTCCATGTGATCGGCAAGGACATCACCCGCTTTCACTGCGTGATCTGGCCGGCGATGCTCCACGCTGCGGGCGAAGCGGTGCCCGATCGGGTCTGGGCCCATGGGTTCATCTACTTCGGTGGCGACCGGTTCTCCAAGAGCGCCGGGGTGAGGCTCGATCTCCGCGAGGCGATCGCGCGACATGGCGCCGACGCCCTGCGGTATTTCCTGCTGCGAGAAGTCGGATTTGCGGCCGACGGGAATTTTACCTGGGAGCGGTTCGACGAGCGCTACATGTCCGACCTGGCCGATGGCCTCGGCAATTTGGCCTCCCGCTCTCTCGCGATGATCGAGAAGTATCGCGGGGGGGTCGTCCCTGATGGGGCCCAGACCAGCCTCGATAAGGCCGGCCAGGACGCCGTTGCGGCCTACACCAGGGCGATGGACGCTCTGGACCTCAAGGGCGGGGCCGAGGCGGCCTGGGGACTGGTCACGGCAGCCAACCAGTACATCGTCCAGACCGCCCCCTGGAGCCTGGCCAAGCAGGAAAAACACCCCGAATTGGACGCGGCTTTGGCCGCCCTGGCCCGCTGCCTGATCCGGCTGGCGGTCCTGGCCGGCCCCTTCCTCCCCGGGAAGGCTCAGGAGCTCTGGGAGCACCTCGGGCAGGATGCCTTGGTGACCGGCGCTTGGCGGCACGCTGAGGGCCCGAAACCCGCCACTGCCAAGGTGCGCAAACCGGAGGGTTTATTTCCCAAACCACCCCCACCAAATCCTTGACAGTCAATAACTTGTACGTGATAAACCGCACTTGACACACCCCGGACTGGGGGGCATGTTAACCCGCCCCTTGGGGGGTTCCTGTGGTCGCACGGATTGGGGCACAGGTTTTCCAAGAAACAACCGATAGTAGTCAGCATCCCGAACCCAACCAGGCCGACTCATGTCCGAGCGGAAGTGGACCGTCGTCGTTGTGCCGCCAGGCTCTGGCGCCTCGAAAGCAATCGAGGTGTCGCAGCGGCTGTTCAAGACGGTTTTGGGTTTTGCGGGTGTGTTAGGCGTCATCGCGCTGCTGCTGGGCTACGGCACCGTTTCTCACTCGGTCGACCTGCAGCGCTCCGCTGCACTGGAACGGGAGAACTCCCGTCTCGAGGCCGAGCTGGGCCGGCTGCATGGAGAGCTCTCGATGCTCTCCGACACCATCAAGACTATTGCGCAGCGGGATGCCCGCATCCGGCTGCTCGCCAATCTCGAACCCAACGATCCCGCGGTGCAGCAGGCCGGTATTGGTGGCCCCGCCGCTCCGCCCAGCCCGATGACCATGGCTCTGGCCGGCTCGGGAACGCTGGGACGCAAAGCGGTTGAAGTTCGGGTCGATCTCGCCGCTCTGATTCGCCGGGCCAATCTCCTCGCCGCCTCGTTTGGTGAAGCCTCCGACAGTCTGGAGAATCACCGGGAACGTCTGGCCGCGATGCCCAGCATTCTGCCGACCGCCGGCTGGCTGACCAGCGCGTTCAGCCAGATGCGGGAACATCCCATTCTGCACATCGCTCGGCCTCACGAGGGAATCGACGTTCAGGCTCCGATGGGCGCGCCAATCCAGGCCCCCGCCGGCGGCCGGGTGATCAAGACCGGCTGGGAATCGGGTTACGGCAACGTGATCGTGATCGACCACGGCTACGGCCTGCAGACCAAGTTCGCCCACTGCTCCAAGGTCGAAGCCCGGACCGGCCAGGTGGTCAAACGCAACCAGATCATCGCCTACGTCGGCAACACCGGCCTCGCGACCGGTCCCCACCTGCACTACGAAGTGCACGTGAACGGGAAGCCGGTGGATCCGCTGCGGTACGTGCTGCCGGATGTGGTGGTGGACTGAGCGGCGAGGCGGTTAGGCGGCGAGGCGGCCAGTGAAAATCAAAAGGGCGAGTTCCGCGAGGAGCTCGCCCTTGGTGCTTTTTCTAACCGCCTACCCGCCTGGCCGACTAGCCGCCTAGTTGAACTTCACCGCCGGCGGCGTATCGGTCCCTTCCTTTGCCTCGAAGTAGGCCCTCGGGGTTCCGTGCCCGAACATCTTGGCTGTGAGGTTGTAGGGGAAGCGGCGGATGTAGCTGTTGAACTGATTGACCGCCTCATTGTAGTCCTGCCGTGAGGTGGCAATCCGGTTCTCGGTCCCGGTCAGTTCATCCTGCAGCTGCCGGAAGTTGGCGTCCGATTTGAGCTGCGGGTAAGCCTCGGAAATGGCGATAAGCCGGCCCAACGGGGCATTGAGGGCCTGGTTGGCCTCGGCCATCTGCTCGAGATTGCCGCTCTGGACCGAGCCCGCCAGCTTCGCGCGGGCGTTGGCGACTTCAGTGAAGATGGTCTCCTCCTGCTTGGCATACCCCTTCACTGTCTCGACCAGGTTGGGAATCAGGTCGGCCCGGCGCTGCAGTTGGGCCGCAATCTGGCCCTGGGCCTTGTTGACCTGCTCGTCCAGCGTCTGGATCTGGTTGTAGCCACAGCCACTGGCGCTCAGCGCCAGCAGGATCAAGGGAATCAGCTTAGGGGACCGCATCATGCCCGTTCTCCGGTCTGGAAGTTGTCGACAAAGCGGGCCGCCTGCTCTACGGCCGCAAGATAGCCTCTCATGTCCGCTTCAGTGCATTCCCACTCTTCCACCCCGCGGCGGGTGACGATCCGGGCCAGTGCCGGGCCCTCGAAGCCGGCCACCCGCCCGGCCATGTTGGCCAAGTCGACCGGGTCCAGCGGCGGCTTTCTCCCTGCCAGCACCAGTAACCCGCGACAGAGAAACAACACCGCCGAAATGCTCCGGCGCACGAAGTCGCCCATCTTCTTGGGGTCGTCCGACATCAAGGCGTAGCCCTGGCGCAGCCGCAGCAGTTTGCCCCGGAATTCCCGCTCCAGCGCCTGCCGCAGATCCTCCGGTTTCACCTCCAGCTCCACCAGCGGGTCATTGCCTCGTAACACCCGATACGCCGTTTTCATTTCGGCGATCTCCAACGGGTACGCGTCGGACGACCGGAGCCATTCACCGTGGGTCAGCATGAGGGGCAGCGCATCGGTCTCGTTGCGCCAGCGGGTGAGCGGGGCCTTGAGCTTTTCCAGTACATCGGTGGTGATCGCCTCGAGGATCAGCACTACGTTGACGTCGGACCAGCCGGGAATATGCTGATCCCGCGCCGCCGACCCGTGCAACACCGCGCGGTACGTCCCGATCCCGGCATGGTCGAGCTCGGCCAGAAAGCGATCGAGCTGGAGACCGACTTTTTCGTTCATCTAGAAGCTCCTCCCTGCACCGCCGCCGCTGAACCCGCCACCACCACCGAACCCCCCGAAACCTCCACCACCTCCGCCAAAGCCGCCCCCACCCCAGCCACCTCCACCCCAACCTCCGCCGCCGAATCCACCAGGGAAGAAGATTGGAGGTCCCCGCCGTCGTCCCCCGCCACCACCACCCCGGTTGATCTTCGACAGAATGATCAGGACCACGATGATGATCACAATGATCAGCACCGGATTGATCTCCACCGCCTGCGGCCCCCGACTCCGGAACGGATCGGCCGCGGCCAGCGCGGAATCGGTGACTCCGAATCCTTTCGCGGTGATCGAGGCAATGGCCCGGGTACCGAGCAGTAACGCGGCGCCCCAGTTGCCCTCGCGGAGATCGGGCAACATCAGGTCGGTGATTCGCCCCGCCGCGCCATCGGTGATGATGCCTTCGATGCCGCGGCCGGTCGAGATGTAGATCTCGCCCTTGTGTTCGCTGGTCCGGGGCACCAACAGCAACACCACTCCAGCGTTGCGGGCCGAGTCGCCGATCTGGCCCTTGGCGCCGACACCCCAGGTTCTGCCGATGGTGAGGGCCACATCACCCGGCGCATACTGGCCAATACCCGGCAAGGTGACCACCGCGAGCTCGGCGCCGGTGGCCTGACGGAGCCGGGCGGCCAGATCGTTGATCTGGCGCTCGGTGCTGCCATCGACGATACCGGCCGAGTCAGTGAGGTAGTTGCTGGGGCGGGCGGGAAATAGCCGGCGGATCGCCTCCGACTGGCCCCAGAGCAGCGCCGGGACGAGTTGTAGCAACCCCATCAGGCAGATAGCTTTGTGCCACCTCTGCCGGAGCCTGGTATTCGTGCGTCGTTGGTTCATCCCTGCAGTCTTGGTCCTCGCCGCCTGTAACAGCGGGCGGGAAGTCCAGATCGAAGTTGCCATTCCTGGTCCTGACTCGGTGGATGCGCCGGTGGCGCATCTGCAGCTGGTGGCGCTGCCCTATAACCGCGACAGCGTGCTCGCTGCCTTCGCGGAGAAGAGTCCGCGGCCGGAACGGGAGACCCGCCAGCTCGACAGCCTCTTCTCCCAGTTCCGGGTACCCTTCGGGACCTACGCTGCCGCGGCCTACAAGCTCCAATCGCTGCAACGCTCGCTGGCCTACACCAAGGCCAAGCTCGACTCCCTGCCGCGCAACACCCCGGCCTACGACTCGCTCTATCGGGTCTTTTCCACCGCCAGCGACAGTCTCGCCGGAGCGCAGAAGCGGCGGGACGACGCCCAGCGGGAGCTCTCGATGGCCCGGGTCAAACTCTCTCCCCGGATCGACAGTCTCCGACAGCTCATGTCGCGGTGGGAAGATAGCACCTACCGCGGATACGACAGTATCACCAAACAGCTGGGTTCGGGGATCGGCCGCGAACCGATCTCCGACAGCACCGGCTCCGATGGCAAGGTGACCATCCACCTGCCCCGGGGAGAGTGGTGGATCTACGCCAGATCGTGGGACGCGTGGGATCCCTACAGCGAGTGGTACTGGAACGTCCACGCGACCGGGGAGAAGCTGACCCTCGATCGCAGCAACGGCAAACGCCAGCCGCGCTACTGATGGCCACCTCTCCCTTGATCTGGGGCGGCGCCGCATTGGCGCTCCTGCTGGGTGGCGGTGTCGCGCTGACTCAGGCGAAGCACCAGGCCAAACCGGCGCAGCAGACCCAGCAGAAGGACGATGCCCTGATCCCGCAACGGACCAAGGGCAAAGCCGATGCGCCGCTCACGGTCTACGAGCTGTCCGACTTCCAGTGCCCCTACTGCCGCCGTCAGGCTGTGGATGTGCTGCCCACGCTGGAGAAGGAGTACTTCGCCACCGGAAAGGTGCGCTGGATTTTCCTCAACCTGCCGATCCCCGAGCTGCACGCCAATGCGGTTGCCGCGGCCGAGTTCGCCATGTGCGCCGCCAGGATCGACCGCTTCTGGCCGATCCACGATCTGTTGTTCACTTACCAGGAGAAGTGGGCTCCGCTCAAGGATCCCGGACCGTTCCTCATCACTCTGGCCGATTCCGCCGGCATACCGCGGGACAGCCTCACCGGCTGCCTGCAGAACCACGAGACTCGCGCGCTGGTGCAGGCGGAAGCGGAGGGCGCCGCCAATCACGGCATCGCCAGCACTCCGACGGTGTACATCGAGGGGGTGGGGTTACTGCGGGGGGCCGCACCGCTGGAGTCGTACCGGGCGATACTGGATTCGTTGTATAAGGAGAAGGTGGCTGGGAAGTGAGAAGACAGTGAGGAGGAACTAATCGTCAGGATGGCCCGAGCTAGTGAGGAGTGAGATGGAGCGGGTTCCTCCTCACTCCTCACTACGCAGGGATCTGCCTGAGATCAGGTCCTCCTCACTCCCTAGCCCCCAAGCACCGTCAGGATCACATCATACAGCGCATGAGTCCACGCCGCGATCCCGAATCCCCGCAGCAGGAACAATCCACTCAGCAGCAGCCCTGCCACCATCCGGAACATGAATGAGCCAAGCGTCAGGGTATCGCCCAGCGGACCGATGTAGTGGAAGGCACTAAAAATGATTGCGCCGAGGATGGTGGCAAAGATTCCCGAAGGGAGTGGCCGCCAGCCGAAGCCGGTCGTGGCGAGCTTGGCGAGTGCGGAAACCAGGATGACCCGGAACAGCAGCTCCTCGTAGATCCCGGCTCCCAACGAAACCATCAGTTGAGTCGAGAGTGGCATGCTGGTGGCCTGCACCAGCATCAGCACGCCGGGACCGTGCAGCAGCAGCGCGGTAAGCGCGCTGGTGACACCGCCGAAGAGAAAAGCATAGACCACCGATTCGATGGTCATGCCCAGGAAGTAACTCCCCTTGGGCGGGCCGCTCTGGCGCCAGTCGCGCAGCACCAGGAACAGCCCGGTACCGCCCAGCAGTATCGCAAAGACGGTGAGTCCGTGGCCTCCGCCCAGGAGCACAAACAGGCTCTTGAGCAGTACGTCGGCCCCGTTCCGGATTCCCGACTCGCCCGAGATCAGCCGGGCCAGGACCTCGTAGGCCAGCAGCAGGGGGAAGACGAAGACCAGACTGTAGCGGGGCGCGCGAGTTTGCGACCAGTAACTTGAGTTGGACATGATCCATTGTAGCTGATTCTGAATTAAGCACCTCATCCCGACACCGAGCATCGCGAGGTGGAGGGACCTGCTTCGGCCGACTAGGTCCCTCGGTACCCCTCGCGTTGCTCGGGGCTCCTCGGGATGAGGTGCCAAGCGACACTCTTGACTACGCAGTCAGGGGGTCCCTACGTTCCATCCGTCCGCCCTATGTTGAACCCATGCGAAGGAGGTGATCCATTGTCTAGTGGAGACAGTTGCATCCGTGGCTCGAACAGGGCAAGCGATCACTCGGTGACCGCGTAGACGACACCAGGCCCGAGGGTTGCCTCGAGTCCGATGCCAACAAGACCGCGCCAGTCGATTTCGACTGGCGCGGTTGTTTT
>CAZOES010000135.1:0-4236 GCA_964578865.1 uncultured Gemmatimonadaceae bacterium
CTAGACGCGAACAAACGCGCGCCGGACCATTCCTAGCCCACTCGCCCCCTAGCCCACTGGCCCACTCGGCCCCCTAGCCCCCTAGCTCCTAGCTCCTAGCTCCTAGCCCACTAGCCCACTAGCCCACTAGCCCACTAATGGAATACACCGATCTCAGGATCCACACTGCACCAAACAGCAAGCCGAGGCCGGGAGGGGAGTTCGTCCTCTACTGGATGCAGACCACCCATCGGGCCCACGACAACTTCGCGCTCAACTTTGCGATCGAGCAGGCCAATCAGCTCAATCTTCCGCTGCAGATCTATCACGGTCTGCGTCACGATTACCCCTGGGCCAGCGATCGCTTTCACACCTGGATCCTCCAGTCGGTCGTCGATCTCTACACCGACTTCGAGGCGAAGGGGATCAACTACGCGTTCTGGTTGAGTCGCGCTCGGGGGCAGTTCACCGAATGGCCTGCGGGCGTACCGAGTACCGCGTACCGGATTGCCCCTGGCGCAGACCAACTCGGTACTCGGTACTCGGTACCTCAGAGTTGGTCTCCATTGGTCGACCTGGCCCAACGCGCCGCCCTCGTCGTGACCGACTTCTACCCCACCTTCATTGTTCCCCGGCAAATCAAGGGACTGCGCGAAAAGGTCGACACTCCGGTCATAGCAGTCGAGTCGGCCACCCTGGTACCGATGGCCTATCACACCAAGGAACACAGCACGGCACGAGGGATCCGGCCGGTCCTGATGGACGCGATGCCGAACTACCTGTGGGCGCTGCGCGATGCAGAGTTGAAGGTCATCAGAAAGATCGAGCTGCCGTTTGAGCCGGTGGTACCGGTGGGCGGTCAGGGCGGTCAGGGCGGTCAGGGCGGAAGGCTTATCAGAGATCTTGTGGCCGAGTGCGATATCGACCACACGGTGCCCCCATCACCGATGTTCACCGGCGGGACCAGGGCGGGAAGAAAACGGCTGCAGGAATGGCTCGAGACCGGCCTGCCCCAGTACGCCGACGGTCGCAACGATCCTAACAACCTCAAGGCGGTGAGCCGGCTTTCCCCCTGGCTTCACTTCGGCAACCTCTCGATCCATGAGGTCCTGCTGGCCGCCAGGGAAGCGGGGCCCAACGAGCAGTATCTGAAGTTCCTCGACGAGGCCCTGACCTGGCGGGAAGTCTCCCACAACTTCTGTTACTTCAACCCCAAGCACCGCACCGTCGCGGGGATCCCCAACTGGGCCAAAGAGCAGTTGGCCAGGCACGAATCCGACCCTCGTCCTCACCTCTATGCCCTGGAGGAGATGGAACAGGCCCGAACCGGCGAGGAGTTATGGAACGCCTGCCAGCGCTCCTACCTGCGGGATGGCTGGATGCACAACTACGTGCGAATGCTGTGGGGCAAATCGGTTCTGATGTGGACCCGGAATGCGGGGGAGTGTCTCTCGGTCCTGGAACATCTCAACAACAAGTACTCACTCGACGGGCGGGACCCCAACAGCTATGGCGGGATCATGTGGACCTTCGGGAAATTCGACCGGCCGTTTTACGGCCGGCCGATCTACGGCAGCGTCCGTTATCAGTCGCTCAAGGCCGCCAGAGACAAGTTCGACGTGCCTCGCTACATCGCCGGGTACTCTAGCTCCGAGCCCGATTTATCGCTGCTTTAGCCAGCCGAGTCGCGACGGCGAGTGCCGAGTCGGCGGGAGTGGGGACTTCGGGCACGGCACCCCTCCCTTCCCAGTTATCATGGCTGATCGGATTGACCGCCCGGCCGGTGGGCACGAAAACCTCATAGCCTGATCCCAGCAGCAGTCCGCTCCCCGGGTTGGCTCCCCCGCCGGTCGTCTCGCCCACCTGGGTCGCCCGCTTGAGCTGCTTCAGATTGTAGGTGAACTCTTCGGCCGCGCTGAAAGTCCGGCGGCTGGTGAGCACATAGACCGGACCGGTGAACCGCGGAGCATCGAGGTCGGGATCGGTGAAGAACTGTTCCACCCGGTTGCCCGCTCGCCAATGGAGATCGTTGAGGTGGACCTTCTGGCCTCGCGGAAAGAGGAAGCTGCTGACCAGAGCCACCAGACTTGGCTCACCACCACCGTTACGCCGCAGATCGACGATCAGCGCATCGACACCGGCCAGCTTGTTCATGGCCGCGAGAGCGGCCTGCCGGGCTTCCTCCGGCAGCAGGAATCCCCGGATCTCCATCAGTCCGATATTGCCCGGCAGGATTTCTACTCGCTCGAAGCCAAAGTTGATGCTGCGCAGCCAGGTCGCCCAGTCGTCCAGCGCCGGGGTAGCGCCTTGGGAAGCGGCTGACTGGGGCCCGAAATAGCGGACCCGCAAATGGCCGTCGTGCGCCAGCGCAGCGAGATCGCCATTGAGCTGATGGGCCAGCCCCTCGGGCGTGAGCGAATCGTAGGCTCCCGACGAGAGCCTGCGGCGCAACTCGGCGGCCATCTGCCGGCCCAGAGTGGCGAAGACGTACGTGTCGGCGAGACTGCGCGCCAGCGAGTCGACCACCGCGCGGCGGGTCTCGGGCGCCAGCGGCGCCGACTGTGCAACAGCGTTCAAAGGCGCGATCCCCAGCAGAACCAGCGGAAGCAGACGGCGAAGCGGCATGGCAGCAGGCCTGGGGTAAGGTGCAGCCCTCTACGACGGGCACCAACGGCGGTTTCGGCTCAGCTCTTGATCTGCTCCAGCTGCCGGTCGTGCACCCACGTCAGGGTGAGGAGTGCCGAGATCGCACCGATCAGGGCCATCGCCATGTCCTCCTGGGTGTCCCACACGTCGCCCTGAGTACCCAGGAAGGCGTCCGCCGCTTCGCCGGTCCCCACCGCAGTCCTCCACTCGATCAACTCGTACATCGCGCTGATCGCCAGGCAGATGCACACCACGATGAAGGCCAGCCACTTTCCCCGCTTGAGCGGCGAAGTCCGGAGCAGGATCTCCCGGGCGACGATCGCCGGTACGAAGCCCTGGGCGAAGTGGCCCAGCTTGTCGTAGTTATTGCGGGTCCAGCCCATCAGGTTGCTCACCCAGAATCCCAATGGCACTTCGGCGTAGGTGTACTTCCCGCCAACCATCAGGATGCAGGCGTGGATCGCGAGGAGGGCGCAGACGAGAGGAGTGAGGGGGAATCGCTTCGAGGTCGCCAGCAGGATGGGGACGCCGACGAGAACCGGTGCGACTTCGAGGAACCAGGTGAAGCGATCGTGGGGCGAGATACCAGACCAGAGGAGGACAGCGAGGACCGCGGCAAGGAGGGCCTTACGCATGTAGGTACCTGAGTAAAAATGTCAGCCACTGTCGACGAATGCGGCCTCGTCCTCACTAATCAGTTGACTCAGGCCCCTCCGCCGCGAACCCCACCTCGATCTCCATCCCGTCCCGCGCGATCTCACTCGCGGCGAAGAACGACCGCGCCTCGGCCAGGATCTCGGGTGCCTCCCGGCTGTAACGCGGGCTGATATGGGTCAGGACCAGCCGCTTTACACCGGCGGCCCCCGCCAGCTCCGCGGCCTCGCGGGCGGTCGAGTGCCCGGTCTCCCTGGCCCTTTGGTGATCTTCGTGGCTGAAGGTGGCCTCGTGGACCAGCAGATCGGCTCCGCGCGAAGCATGCTGCAGCGCCTCACAGGGCCGAGTGTCGCCGGAGAGAACCACCCGGCGGCCGGGACGAGTGGGGCCAACCAGCTCAGTCGGAGGGATGACTCGACCGTCGGGAAGAGTCACCGATTCACCCTTGTGAATCCGGCCCCACATCGGCCCTTCGGGGATTCCCATGCTCCGTGCCTTATCGGGGTCAAAACGGCCGCGCCGTTCCTGCTCCACCAGGGCGTAGCCGATGCTGTCAGCCCGGTGCTCGGTGGGGAATGTGAGAATCTCGTAGTCCTTACGCTTGAGCGTCTCGCCTGCTTTCAGCTCGACGATCTCGACCGGAAACTTGACCCGTTCGATGCCGACTTCGAGGGCGTGGTTGAGCACCCGTTTGGCGCCCTTGGGTCCATACAGCGTGAGCCCGTCGGCCCGCTCCGCTTCACCCACCACGTTGAGCAGCCCCATGGTGCGGAGCAGCCCGATGACGCCCAGCAGATGATCGGAGTGGAAATGGGTGAAGAAGATCTCCCGGAACCCGAAGCCGACTCCATAGCGCATCATCTGGCGCTGGGTCCCTTCGCCGCAATCGAACAGCATGGTTTCTCCCTCGCGGGTAAGCGCGAGCGAGGCCACGTTGCGGTCGATGGTGGGGCAAGC
>CAZOES010000135.1:4336-12254 GCA_964578865.1 uncultured Gemmatimonadaceae bacterium
CGTTTCACCCCGTGCTTCAGGGCCCACACGATTCCCTCCAATTCCCGAACCAGCCGGCCGGGACTGCGGGGAATCTGCTCCTTGAGTGCCCGGGTGACTTCCTGATAGTACCAGAGGGTTTTCTCCCGGGGCACGCTGAACCGGCTCCAGACTTCATCGCCGACCAGACGCATGTCGTTGATGATGGAGCGGGCGTTGTAGAGCTTGTCGGCGGTGGCGACCCGGAGGACGTCGGGAGCGGCTTCGTTGCGGAGATGATCGATGAACTTCTTCTTGCGGGATTCCCAGGTGCCTTTCCGGCCGCCGGCCGGATCGGTATCGGTACATCCCATGACGATGCGATGGACCCGGGATCCGAACCGCTCGAGGATTTCCTTCTCGGTCTTTCCCTCCCGGGGATGATCCTCGACCGCATCGTGCAGCAGGGCGCCGATCCCTTCCTCTTCATCGCCGCCGTCTTCCAGCACGATCGCGGCGACACCCAGCAGGTGGGCCATGAAGGGAATGCCACTCCCCTTACGGCGCTGCTTGCCGTGCCGCTCTCCGGCGTAGAGGAGGGCTTCGGTGAACTTCGGGCTTAGGGAAAGCGTGGGGTCGGGCATGTAGGTGATTAGACGGTCGAGACGGTCCCTTCTCCATGTGGATAGTCCATCGAAAGACAGACGGTCGAGACGGTCGCCCGTCTGAGCGTCGACCCGACCGTCTTGACCGTTTTGACCGTCCCGTCAGAACAGCTTGACCTGCACCTGAATCTTGCCCGGATGCTTGGTCAGCTCATCCAGCAGCGCCTTGAGCGACTGCGAGGTGGCCCGGGCATCGACATAAAACCCGCTGTCGTTCACGAACTTGCCCAGGGTGCCCTGACCACTGTTCAGCTTCTGGAGAAGCGAATCCATCCGGGCACCGGTGGCAGTCAGCTGGACCGACATGGTCGAAAGGTTGCGAGCGAGGGTATCGGCTCGCTCAATCGCGTTGCCAATGGGAATGGCCGCGATGGTGCTATCGAGCCGCTCGCTCAGCTTCCGCAGCGCGATCATGGTCTTCTGAGCTTCCGACGTCGTCCCGGGAATCTGCTGGTTCATCGTCGCCAGAACCGTCTGGAGCGACTGCAGGGTCTTCTGCAGCTGATCGGCAGTCTTCTGATTGGCGATTGCCTGGACTCCGATCAGAACCGAGTCGGCCCGATCGGCCAGCTGAGCCCCTTTGGCGAAGATGTCGTTGCCGCTGACCCCGCGAATCTCCTGATCCTTGGGTTTCTCCGGGGCACCGGGGCTGCCCGGCTTGAGCGAGAGGATCGCGCCGCTGGAGAAGACACTGCTGACGATTTCAGCCGTTGCGTCGTTCTTGAGCTCGAGATCGGGCGGAACCGTGATGGTGACGATCAGCTGGCCCGGCGCAAGGAACTTGATATCGGAGACCTTGCCGACGGCGTACCCGGAGACCCGGACTTCGTTGTCCGGCTGCAGCGTACCGATGTCGGTGAAGCGCACCTTCTCGGTCCGGGCCGGCGAGCGGAACGTGGCGCCCTTGAGCCAGAGGGTGCCGGCCCAGAAGAGCCCGACCCCCACCAGCACCATCGTTCCGACCGTGACCTCTTTCTGGTAATGCAGATCCATGGTTCAGGCGGCGAAGTTGAGGTTGCCGAAGTCCCGCTCCAGAAACTCGCGGACCTGGGGTACGGTGGAAGCCATGAATTCCTTGGGCGTGCCCTGCTGCACGATCTTGCCGCCGGTGAGCAGTGCCAGCCGATCGGCCACCCGGAAGGCACCTCGCACGTCATGGGTCACCATCACACTGGTCACCCCCAGCTCGGCGGCCAGACTCTTTACCAGCTCATCGATGATATCGGAGTTCACCGGGTCGAGACCCGAAGTCGGTTCGTCATAGAGCAGATACTTGGGCGTCCCCGCGATGGCGCGGGAAATCCCCACCCGCTTCCGCATCCCGCCCGAGAGCTGGGCCGGGAATTTCTCGATGGTCTCGGGGGCCAGGTTCACCAGTTTGAGACAGCGGGCCACCCGTTCGCGGCAGTAGTCCAGATCGCGAAACTGATCCTCGTTGGTGATGCCGAGCCGCACATTCTCGAACACATTCATCGAGTCGAACAGGGCGCCGTTCTGAAAGACGTAGCCGATGGTCGACCGCAGCTCCCGCAGCGCTTCCCGCTTGAGCAGCGCAACTTCCTGCCCATCGACGATCACCTTGCCGGCGTCCTGCCGGATCAAACCAACGATATGTTTGAGCAGAACGCTCTTGCCGGTCCCCGAGGGGCCCAGCAAGGCCAGAGTCTCGCCGTCCTGGACCGTGAAATCGACCCCGTCGAGCACGACCTGCTGGCCGAAACGTTTCTTGACGCCGTGGAGTTCGATCACCCGGGCTCGCTCACATCGTTGAAGGACATAGTACGTTTGCTCGCCATGCGGCTAAAAGCTGAAAGCTGAGACCTAAGGACTCGGAAGCCCGAGCCCTCAGAGACGCATGGTTCGGGCACTTTAGCTATCAGCTCTCAGCTCTTGGCCATTGGTTCTCAGCCATCAGTGCAACAGCAACTTCGCCAGTACCGTATCCAGCAACAGAATCATCACACAGCTCGCCACCACCGCGCCGGTGGTCGACTTCCCCACCCCTTCGGCCCCCTGCTCGGTGCTGAAGCCGTAATAGCACGACACCACGGTGATGCAGACCGCAAAGGCGAACCCCTTGATAATCGAGTACCACGCATCGAAGGGGTGCCAGAAGATTCTGGCCCCGTACTCGAAATCGTGATTGGTCACCGGCAGGACTTGCTGCACCGCGACCCACCCCGACACCACCCCGGTGACGTTGGCGATAATGGTCAGAATCGGAATCATCACGACACCGGCCAGTACCCGGGGTATCACCAGATGGCTCGCCGGCGAACGACCCAGCGTCTCCAGGGCATCGATCTGTTCGGTGACCCGCATGGTTCCGAGCTCGGCCGCGTACCGAGCTCCGATCCGGCCGGCCAGAATCAGACCGGTGAGCACCGGTCCCAGCTCCAGCACCACCGACTCGGTGATCAGCGAACCGGCGACGTAGAGGGGAATGTTGCCGGTGAACTGATAGCCGGTCTGGAGCGCGGTGACGGCGCCGGCAAAGCCCGCGACGAGAAGGATGATGGGGAGACTGCCGAAGCCGATGTTGGCGGCTTCATCGATGGTGCGGGGGAGCCAGACCCGCCATTCGGCCAGGCCGCGGATCATTTCCGCGACCAGCAGGCTGAACCGGCCCACGTGGGCCAGCCCGCCGAGTACGTAGCGGCCGATGGGACGGCGAATGTCGAGAGTGGAGGTGCCTGCGGCCATGCATGTAGCTTACTCCCGACAGCCCATAGCCCATAGCCCCCCGCCCTGCCGATGCCCCAGCCTGACGGCCCTACAATCCTCGCGTTCCGCCGCCGGCTGATGCGCTGGTACCGGAGGGTGGGACGCGACCTCCCCTGGCGGCGGACCCGTGACCCCTACGAGGTACTGGTCAGCGAATTCATGCTGCAGCAGACCCAGGTCTCGCGGGTCGCCGAGTATTACCCCCGCTTTCTCCAGCGCTATCCCACGGTGCAGCACCTGGCCGGCGCCGCACCGGCCCAGGTGAGAGAGGTCTGGCAAGGGCTCGGCTACTATCGCCGAGCCGCCAATCTGCATCGGCTGGCCCGGGTGGTGGTCGACCAGAACCAGGGAAGGATTCCTCGGGAGACCGAAGCCCTGCGCCAGCTGCCCGGCGTGGGGCGCTATACCGCCGGTGCAGTGGCGACCTTTGCCTACGAGCAGGCCACTCCGGCGATCGACACCAACGTCGGGCGGGTGATCCGGCGGGCCTTCCATCCGCGGGCGCGGGGCGGGGCGGGTGAAAAACGGGTGTGGTCGACCGGTGCGCGGCTGGTGCCCAGAGCGGGGAACCCGGCCTGGACTTTCAATCAGGCGATTATGGAACTGGGGGCGCTGGTGTGTACTGCGCGGGTGGCGAAGTGCGGTGAGTGTCCTGTGCGTAGCATCTGTCGTACGGGTGGCAGGGTTGGCAGGTAGGGTAAGACGTTCCTCGTTCCTGGTTCCTCGTTGCAAAGGAATTCTTGACCGGAAGATCGAGGAACGAGGAACGAGGAACCTGCTTACGTGCGGAGATCCCTCGCTTCGCTCGGGATACTGATGATCCGCGGGGCGCGTATCATCAGTACTTGTGAAACACCCCGCTCAGCAGCGCAATCAATCCCAGCATACCCGCAATCATCCCGGCCATCGCCTGGCGTTTGCGCAGGGCGTCGAAGACCGGAGCGGTCTCTCCGATGGGCGAGATACGGGTGAGTTTGGCAAGCGCGGGGAGAGAGACGAAGAGGACCAGGATCGCAGCGATGATGCCCGCCAGCTGCATGAGCATGAGCCAACTCGAGGGCGCAGCGGCCCGTGCCGCCGGCACACTGAGATACCCGCCCGAGAGAATGGTCAGGATGATCCCCGGCAGCATTACGGCACGGTGGATCCCGGCCAGCAGCCGCACCACGACAGCCTGAGCCGGCCGGTCTTCCTTCTTGCCCCGGATTCCCACCACCATCGCCCCGGCGCCGCCGCCGACCCAGAGAGTGAAGCCGAGTATGTGGGCCAGATAGAGCAGACCGGTCATACCACCGTCTCGGAGAACATGTCGCTGTCGATCGGCTGACGGCCGGCGAACCCGGCGTCGACCTCGTGCCAGTGGGTGATGTGCTGTTCGTCCAGCTTCCAGCAGAGGAACACCAGCCGGTCGTCTTTCAAGGCGTAGAAGTCCACCAGTCCGGCATCAAATCCCTTGAATACGCAGCCGATCCGCTCCAGCTCCTGCATGAAGGAGTTGATCCGTTCGGCCTCACGGGTCACCGATTCACGGGTGAGCCGCAGCTCTTCCGGCTCCTGATCGCTCGACTTGAGCGGGCCGGTCAGCACTTCGTAGCGGGCCACATGCTCCCGCCAGCGGGGATAGGCGGCGAGCAGGTCGTTCACCACCCGCCGCACCAGCGGCAGGGTGGCTTCGGCCTCCCGCACCGTGAAGATCCGCGGAGTCGACACGATCAGCGCCAGACGATCTTGAGGCCTTCTACCAGCTCGGGATGGCTGATGAAGCCGATGACCCGGTGCTCCGAATCGACCACCGTGATGGTGGGACGCAGATGGAGTTCGTTGGGGTCCTGATTCATGTAGAGCGAGAAACCCTTGAGCTCGGTGTCGGGCCCGACCACCGCGCTGTCGGTCCGCATGATGGAGTCGGCCCGGGTCTGGGTGGGATCCTGCCCGACGGCAAGACAGCGGGTCACCAGATCCCGATCACTCACGACGCCCAGAAAGCGGCGGGTGCGGTGATCGTCGACCACCGGCACGACCGAGATGTTGCGGGACTTGAACATGATCGCCATCTCGCTGGCCGACGCATTGGCGACAGCGACGAACGGATCGCGAACCATGGCTTCGGAGGCTTTCATCGGAGCGGGGGATCGGGTGACTGAAGCCGAGACAGACAGTGGTCAGTGAATCTGCTCACGTGGCCGGTGATTTCAAGCCCGCCAGCGCCGCCCGGGTCGCCAGGTACCCCTCCTCGGCGTAACGGCGGACCTGATCCACCCGGAAGGTGGCACCCTTCTCCACCCGGGGTCGGACGTATACCAGAGGAGGCCGGTTGGGATTACTGCGCCACATAGCCAGGGCCATGGCCGTCTGACCGGCCATGAGGATGCTGCTGGCTTCGTTGTGCACCTCGACAAAAGGCGGCAGTCCCGGCCCGCCCCCTCCCTGGGCCTCATCGAACCCCGGCCCGACATCCACCGCGACCACCAGCCGAGCCGGGATCAGGCTGGCGGGCTCGAGAGGGAGAACCGCTCGCAATCCGCCGTCAGCATAACGCCGACCGTCGATGACGGCCGGTGGCAGGAACACCGGGAGGGCCGCAGTGGCGTAGAGTGCATCGAGCAGTGGGATCGACCGCCCCCCGGCCCCGAACAGCGTCAGCTCGCCGGTGTCGAGTGCCACGGCGGTCACTGTCAGCGGAATCGGCAGGTCTTCGAACTTGCGATAGCCCAGCATCCGCTCCAGCGACCGGCGAAACGGCTCGGGCTTCAGCAGCGCGCGGGCCCACAGTCCTTTGATGAATGCGAACGGCTCGGCCTGGACGATCTCTTTCTCGCCCACCGTGCCGATCCGTTCGAGGGTTTCTGCCGGGGAGAGTCCCGAGGCAAACATCGCCGCGAATACCGCGCCCATCGACGTGCCGACCAGATGACCCGGCTTGAGCCCGGCTTCCTCCAGCGCACGCCAGGCTCCGACGGTGGCCGAGGCTTTGGCACCGCCACCGCTGAAGACTGCAACCACGCCGGGCCCACTCGGTACCCGGTACTCGGTACTTGGAGCGCTCACCGGCGTCTCGACTCCCGATAAGTCCTGGCCCGCTCGTACCGCTCCATCTCTTCGGGTGTCTCAGGAACCAGTCGAGGCACCCGGCGGGGATGCCCTTTCTCGTCGATCGCGACGAACACCACTCGGGCAGTGTGGGTGTGACGCCGCTTGCCGCTGGCCACCTCCTCGGCGTAGACCTCGACCGCCACATCCATCGAGCTGTTTCCCACAAACTCCACCTGGGCCGCGCAGGTTACCAGCGCACCCACCGGAATGCGCTCGCGGAAATCGACCTTATCGAAGCTGGCGGTGACCGCCGCACCCCGGGCGTGCCGGATGGCCGCGACCGCCGCGGCCTGGTCGACCATGGCCAGGAGATGCCCGCCGAAAAGATCGCCCAGCACATTCTGCATGTGGGGCATGACGAGCTGGGTCAGCTCGGCACGGGCGAACGACATTGGGCTGGAGTCGGGAGACGGGCTCAGGTGTAGCTCCGGCGGCTTGAGTCGCGTCGAAGCTAACGGATGGATGGATGGGCGGATAGGCGAGCACCTCATCCCGACGGAGTGAAACGACGGAGGGACCTACTTAACCGGCCTCAGAGCCAGGTATAGCAGGTCCCTCCCCCTCGCTACGCTCGGTGTCGGGATGAGGTGCGCCTCCCTGAGAAGCGCCTCTCCCGCTACTGCGTACTCACCGGTGCGGCATACTCCGCCTTGCTCATCGGCCGATGGCCCACCGACTGTCCGATCTCCACGGTTCCGGTCGGAATCCGGTCTCCAGCGGGCCAGAGATGGAAGATGATTCCATCAGTAGTCGACACCAGGTCGGCCACCTTCCTGGCCTCCTCCGGCGGCAGGTCGAGAACCTGGACCCGGCCGGTGGCGATCTCTTCCTTGTGATCGTGGAAGTTGGCGTTCCAGGTTCCCAGGGTCACCAGCGGCCGAGTGATCTTCTTGGAGACAATGTACTCCACTCCGGTCAGCGGACTGTTGGGATCGGCGGTATCGGTCAGCAGGCAGATGATGATTGGATCGGGTGCCACCGGTTTGCACCAGTGATGCACCGGGCCCATGGCGTGGCCCGAAATCATGTGCGGCGCGCTGACGTGAATGGTGAAGCCGTCGGCCGGCGTGGCCTTGGCTGTAGTGGACTTCTGGGCCAGCGCGACGGCGCTGGTACACACGAGAATGCCCGTCGCCCCGACGAGCGAACGCGTAATCATTGCTCCCCCCTGCGGTGGTTGATTGTTTGGCCTTCATTGATGAGACGATTGAGAGGGGGAGGGATTCCCGGGTGGGAAGCACACCTCATCCCGACACCGAGCGTAGCGAGGGGGAGGGACCTGCTTAACCCGGCTCGATAGCCGGGAAAAGCAGGTCCCTCGTCGTTTCACTCCTCGGGATGAGGTGCTCTTGGCTTGTCAGTTACCCGATCGGGCCACCGGTCGGACCGCCGCTAGAAATCAACCGGCCGCAGGTAGTACTCGCCGATCGCCGTCTGGCTCACCATCGCGACCGTGGGCAACCGGCGCTTCCAGTGAG
>CAZOES010000136.1:0-12242 GCA_964578865.1 uncultured Gemmatimonadaceae bacterium
CGTCTCACGTCTCACGTCTCACGTCTCACGTCTCACGTCTCACGTCTCACGTCTCCCGTCTCCCGTTTACAACGCAATCTTCATCGTCAGCGGCGCCTTGTTCCGCTTGTTCCGGTAGTACCCGATCCACGGCTTGGCGCTGGGAATCCGGGTCTCGCCGGCGTTCATGTCGACTGTGGCACCACTCTCCAGTTTGAAGTCGGCCGGCAGCTGAACCACCGCGGCCGTGGTCGACGAATCCCAGGAATCGATCGCCCAGATGTTGCCCGAGCGGTCCGGGGCCAGGGTGACGAAGTGATCGCGGGATTTCCCGCCTTCCAGTCCGACCCCCACCGAAATCGGCGTGGAGTGAGCCAGCAACTGGTCGCCCATCTTGGCATTGGCCATCACCACGAACTCCACTTCATCCGCCATTGATGCACGAACCTTACCCCACCGAATCGCGGCGGGGAGCACGGTGTCGGCGAAATCGGCCTTGGGGTTCAAGTCGGGTTTGGATTCCGGAGGGGACATCCGTCCCCAAGCCATCCGCACCTGGGACGATTCCATCCCCAGCGACTTGCCACCGGTTGCAGAACCCAGGAATCCGTTGAGGTGCGAGTTCCGGGGAAACAGCCCTACCAGCTTGCCCAGGGTGAACCGGGACGCGCCGAGGCAGTAGTCGGGTGCGGTGGCACCGGGGGAGGGTACCGGTGGATCGAACGAGGCACCCCAGGCCTGGATTTCCCGCAGGTGTTCCAGGGTTAACTTGACGGCCGCGGCATCCTGGGGGGCAGCTTTGGGCGGTGCCATGAGTTTGCCTATGAAAAAAGGAGGACTCTCCGCCAGCGGCAGGTCGTCCTCCAAGATACGCACCGTCAGCTTCAGTTTTCCCAGCGCCTGGGGCTGGTCACCCGAGCGAGCCCCGAAGGGTCTGGGTGTTGTCATCCCGAGCGAGCCCGTAGGGCGCGTCGTTGTCATCCCGAGCAAAGTCCAGGGATCTCCGAGCTTGCCCTGACAGGAACCTTCAGTCGGAGATCCCTCCACTCGCCAGGTCCCTCGCTTCGCTCGGGTCCTGGCTTGGTCGGGATGACACTGACGCTACCTTAGTTCCCGTCTTCTGTCTCCCGTCTCCCGTCTCCCGCCTTACAGCCGGGCCCCCACGATCGGCAATTCCCGCCGCCGCAGCACCACCACAATAGCCGAAGCCACCAGCACGGTGATCGCCAGCTTGAAGAGGAGACCGTGATCGCCCTGCACTTCGATACCGAGTTTGGTCAGGTGCCCCATGATCGCCCCACCCATCAATCCCACCGCCAGCACCGCGCCGAGCACCGGAGTCTTGGGATAGAGCAGCAGAGCCACGGCAATGAGCTCGAACACCCCCGTGCCAATCCGGCCCCACGGCTCGATGCCGAGGGTGGAGAAGATGTATCTGGACTCAGGGGCGCCGGTGAACTTGAAGAAGAGGGTCTGACCCAGGATCACCGCGGCGGTGAGCTGGCAGGCCCAGCTGACCACGGTTTCGGGGCGGGTCAGGTCGGTCGATTTCATGAATGGCTCCAATGGTTGACTGGAGTTAAACGACGGGAGGGGACGGGTGGTTCCCGGGTTATCTGCCCCAGCCGTCAGCGTGGTGGCTGGGGGCCTGGGAACTTTCCTGGTCGTTGCAGAGTTACTCGAGTCATGCCGACCCCCGTCCTCAGCCAGCCCAAAACTGCAATCCCGCCACGATTCCAGTCGCAGCGGGAACGGGTGCTTCGGATCCTGACTCGGTGGGAGCTGAGTACCAGTTTCTCCGCGATGAGGTTCACCACGGAGATGGACTAATCGATCGTTGTCATCCCTCACTCGTCAGGTCACGCTTTAAACGAACTTCGGCCCGTCTCCCGTCTCCCGTCTCCCGTCAGTGTGGTGTAATCGGGGGCCGCGAGTCTTCACCCTCCCGCCGGGAAGGTTCGGCCAGCCGGGGTGGGGAGCCAAGCTGTTGCAGCAGCCGGGTCTGACCCTCGCCCAGCTCGGCCAGCTTCGCACCGATATAGTCGGAGTTCTGCTCCAGACTCGCGAGGCGCTCCTCGAGGACTCCAGGATCGGGCAGCGCCTGCTCCAGCTGCAGCAGCTTGCGACGGGTACGCCACCAGAGGATGGCAAAGCCGATGGTGCCGATGGCCCCAACTTTGGCTGCTCCGAAGAGCAATCCCAGAGCGAAACCACTGAGCTGTGGGTCCATGTCGCGGTCCTTGTCCGGGGTGGTCGTAACCAATCGGAACTCAATGCAGCATAACGACCCGCCCACCTGAATGTCAGTTCAGGCGGTAGTCAGGATCCGGCCGGATGGGTCTCCTGGATCAGGTCACGCACCGGGACAATCTGATATCCCCGGGTGATCAAACTATCCAGCAGCGGGCTCACGGCTGCCAGCGATGTCGCTCGGGAGCGGTACCAGGGATGGAGCAGGATGATCGACCCGGGCCGAACCCGGTCGAGGACGTGGCGAACGATTCCCTCCGGTGTAGCGGCGACCTCCGCATACGAGTCCGGCTCAATGTCCCAGGTGACCGAGGTTCGATCGGTCCTGGCCAGGTACCAGGGAAGACCAACCAGTTTGATGCCGTATGGTGGGCGGAAGTAAATCGGGGCTTGCTGACCAACCGAACGAATGAGGGAGTCGGTCGGTTCGATCTCACCGCGGATGGTTCCGGATCCGACCAGCACCATACGGCGATGAGAATAGGTGTGGTTGCCCAGCTCATGCCCGGCTGCCAGGATCTGCTCTCCGGCCGCTGGGGCCGCTGCGAGCTCGCGGCCGGTGACGAAGAAGGTGGCCCGGGCGTTATGGGACCGGAGGACGGCCAGAATGGTATCGACGAGGGCAGGCACGGGGCCATCGTCGAAGGTCAGGGCGACCTGCTGGCGGGTGGTCTCGACTCGGGAAACGAGACGGCCGGCGAGTTGAAGAGTCCGCGCCTTGGCGAGGGCCCGCAGGCCGAATGCAAGCAGGACGACGAGCGAAACGGCGAGTGCCGTACGGACGAGGATCTTGGGCATTCAGGTAAGGTACTCGATCATTGTCATCCCGAGCGAAGTCGCCAGCTGCGATCCCGACGCCCGGGTCCGGTTGACATTGATAACCAGGTGGTTATCATAACCACATGGTTATGATGACGCCTTCCCAACGTCTCGACGCTACCTTCGCCGCCCTGGCCGACCCCACCCGCCGAGCCATGCTCGCTCGGCTGGCCCGGGGAGGCGCCTCCGTTGCGGAACTGGCGGAACCCTTCGCCCTGAGCCAGCCGGCGATCTCCAAGCACCTGAAGGTGCTGGAGCAGGCGGGCCTGGTCTCGGCGGGGCAGGTGGGGAAGCGCCGCCCCCGCAAAATCGAAGGCGTGCGCCTCGGCGAAGCGACCGCCTGGCTGGAGGAGTACCGCCAGTTCTGGGAGCGCCGTTACAACGCCCTCGATGAACTGCTCGGCCAGCTGCAGGCAAAGCCTCCCAGATCAAAACGCAAACGTCAGTAGAGAGGGCCCCTATGACCACCACCATCAACAGCAAAACCCAGGTCTCGTTGCCGAGTGACACCGAAGTGCGCGTCACCCGCGACTTCAAGGCGTCGCGCGAGCTGGTCTGGCAGGCCCATACCGAGCCGAAACTCTTTCAACGCTGGATTGGGGGCTACCCCGGCTGGTCCATGCCGGTGTGCGAAATGGATGTCCGTCCCGGCGGCAAGTATCGCTGGTACTGGCGCTTCGATGAGGAGGGCAAGGAATTCGGCTTTCACGGCGAGTACCGCGAAGTTGCCGCGCCTGGAATCCTGGTTCAGGCCGAGTACTACGATCCCGGCGACTTTGGGGGCCCGATGGTCCCCAACAACCTGGCCATCATCCGGACAACATTCTCGGAGGAGAATGGCGTTTCTACCCTGGTCACGCTGATGGCATACGGATCGAAGGAGGCGCGCGATGCCGCCGTCTCCAGCGGCATGACTGACGGCATGGAAACGAGCTACGGGCGCCTCGAGAAGGTCCTAAAAGAACTGCAGGGAGGGTAGAGTGCTAAGCTCAGAAGTGTTGCAGAGAACACCGATGCCCGCAGGCGTGTCAGGTTCATGCGGTGGTTAGACAGTCTCAGTACGGGTCCCCCTGCTGAACAATGCTTACCGGACGCCATGCTCCCAGATATTGATGGAACCGGATGATGTAGTAGGGTGGACCAGGCGAGGTGCTCACTTTGGCCGTCCCGGGCCGAAAGGACTCGTTCTCAATATCCACCCGGACCTCAGGATAGCCAGATGATGAGAATTCTGCGGTCCAAACGCGGACTGCAAAGACCGGTAGCCGGAGGCCATTGCCTCTCGCTTCGCAGAGCGAGTATGGAAAGACATCTACTCCGGGTACCAGAGCTTTGAGACTGTCTACCTGGACGGGGCTTGACTCTTCCAGCCACGGATCGGAAGGGAAGGCGTTGATGAGGCAGAGCGTCGCGGGGGGAGCGTCGGACTGCAGAGTCCCGGACCTAAAGGCATAGCTAACTGCGGCAATGCGAAGAGTAATATCGGGCTGCGGGCGCGCGGGTCGGAGGGGGCCGTAGTACGGCGCGGGCGCGCAGGAGCAGAGATAAGCGAGCAGCATGAGCAGTCGAGGACGAACTGGGAAAGTCATCGCCTAGCCTAGTGATCCATGAGGGTGATGAGAAGCGCTGGGTGCCAGCGATCCTTCTGTTTGGTGATCAACCAGAAGGTTGATACGCCGCAGAGGCCGGCGCATCCATATCCCAACTCCACCAGTGCGGAGTCCCTGGCGCGGTTGAACCCGAGACGCGAAAAGGTGAGGACGTAGCCGACCACTGCACGAGGCTCTGGGGCCCCCGGGGCCGAAAGCGGGATGGAGATAGGAGTTGCTTCAAATCGTCCGCGGCTCTGATTGGCTTTCCAGTAAGCCCCTAGAAGTGCGGTATTGTCGATACACAGCGGGGGAAACATCCTGACACCAGGCGGCGCACTATTGCGTGACCACTGAGCCACGAAACCCGCGGAATCCTTGCCAACAAAGAACGACCGCATTGTCTGGTTGAGCGCGATGACATGAATGCGGGGAGTAGGCATCACATCAGCGATATCCCTGATCACCGCGAGTTCAAGCGAAGTTGGCGTGGGACTGGGAGCGGAATCTGCTGAGACCCCAGAGTGCGGACCCGTGCACGACACGCAGAGGCTAGCCCAGAGGAATGCATGTGAGCGCATGGTCATCCCGGGCTGAATCAACGCCCGCCTGGAAACGCGTGCACCGATCGAACGCCTGGGTACTTGGCCAGGCGACCAAGGAATGCCTCAAGCCCGCGAAAGGTGTCGGCTGGTGGGGTAAATCGGAAAATGCAGTCCACTGTGTCGTCCAGGGGGGGCCAGGTACCTCGTGGTTCGAGTCCGAAGGCGCGCATGAAAGTGCCGAGGGCAACAGTGTCCAATGGAAGCGGCCATTCGACCGTGGCGAAATCGGCGAGGTAAGAGAGACTCGGCTGATCGGGATCCCTCACGAGCAGAGCCGTCGCGTTGGGAAGCTGGGCTGGGAAATGGAGTATTGTCGCCCAGCGGCCATCCGGCCCCTGGATCGAGTCAGGCTCGGCAGGGTCGAAATACGGCGTGCATGCTCTGGGGGCCTGAGCAACTGGCGCAGGCGGTGACCAGACGAGCGCGAGGAAGAGGAAAAGCGAGTAGAGTGATCGCCCGCCGAGGGTTGCGAATTGTAAGAGGTAAGGGCGCATCTACAGCGGGTGACGACCGCTGTGCACTAAGACGCACAGCGGTCTAACAAACCAGCAGGAGTGATGCCCCAGCTGCCGCTATTGCCCGGCTGGGCTCGTCGGGCAGGGCCGGCGGAGGCGCGTGGCCGCGCCAGTTGTCTCCAACACGCTCCAGCCTCCATCTAACTGGTGCGACGGGGCTTCATGAGGAGGAAGAGACTTATGGCCGTGACCAGGAGTAGTAGAGGATAGATAAGCAGGAGGTCGATCCGGATGTTGCACTCGCCCGAGCAGAGCCACCGGAGCTTCATCCCGGTCTCGTACGCCGCGTAGCCCAGCCAAAGCACGCCGGCCGATGTGACCACTCGGCTGGGCCGAGCCCGGGCGGCAATGAGCAGCAGACCGCCAATAACCGCGGCCCACCAAGGCTGGCCGATCAGGATCGCCATGAATCGCAGCAGGTGTTTCTCCGGTTAGTTGTCATCCCGAGCGTGCAAGCGGGCGGGAGACAGATGGCGGTACTTATGGGGGGAAAACCGATGGCCGCAGGCGCATAGGCTCACAAACTCCTCACCGCCGACCTCTCCACCACCAGCTGCCGGCTAACCGCCGTCGTCGCCTGGCACGGCGATCCCCCGAAATAACTCATCTTCGCATCGGTCGACCCCACCACCACCCGGGTCAAACTCACCGTCTGCGCATCCGACCGGTGCATGCAGACCGACAGCGCGCCCTGCTCCGGCTTGTGACTCCGGTGCAGCTCTTCGATCACTGCTTCATCGATCGCACCGACCGCTATGGATTCATCAAAGAGCCGCCGGCGGCTGTCTTCCGCTGCCTGCTGCGCCACCGACGACGAACTGAGCACCATCCCGCTGGCCCCGTAGGTCCAGTCGATCAGCGAGTTCCCATCCCAGCCTATCAAATGGGCCGGTAGCCCCGGCTCGAATACCGCCAGAGTGAAAGGCGGGTACTGCATCAGCCCCGACGATCGTACCGCATTCCACACCTCGGCCTGGGACCCGAGATGGGCCATGCTGAGCAGCAGCTGGCCTCGGCTGATCGGCTCTTTGATCTCGGGCCGAGGTACGTCGTACTGATTGAGAATGCAGAGGGTGATGCGGCGGTCGTTGACCGAGATCCAGCTGCCGCCCCCGTCAGGGTCACCCGGCGCCAGGAAGCGCACTCCGTTGATCATCTGCTCAGCCGGAGGAACGCCGGTGCTCCGGGTGCGGCGCTCGTCCCGGTTGAAGAAGACGGTGTATCCATCCTCCCGCCGAACCCAGCTAAGGGTGCACATCAGTGGCCACCACTGGGAGTGAAGTCGGTCAGGATCGCGGTTCGCAATGCGGTGGCCAGTTCCTTTCGGTCTCCGGCCGAGACCGGTGTCGCACCAAAGACAACCCGGGCTTCGCTGGGTCCCAGCCGGCAGACTGCGGCGAGGTGGGGGAGGAAAGTCATGTCGCCCCACCAGCAGAGTACCTGGGACGCCGGCGGATCAGTGGGGGAGGTGTGGTAGGAGATGGCAGCGGTGCGGACCGGAACCCGATCGTTAGCCGGCCAGTTGAGCAATGCCGGACGCAACTCCAGGACCGACGACCCATCGGTACTGGTTCCCTCGGCAAAGAGGGTGACCCCACTTCCAGCGCTATATCGGTCACGCATTGCTTCACCCGCTCGAATTGCGTCCCGGGGTGCTTCCCGGTCGACAAAGATGCAGCCGATCGAGTTTGCGGCAGCCCCGAACAGAGGCCAGCCACGCACCTCCCGCTTGGCCACGAAGATGGTATCGACCAGGCTGGAGAGAACTATGACATCAAGGTAAGAGAGGTGATTGCAAACTAGAAGGAAAGGGGGATGGGGCGGGATTCTCTGACTAGTGACCCGAATTCGGAGGATTTTCAGCAGCCCGCGGGCCCAGGTGCGAACCACCCATAGTCGGCGGGTTCGGCCCCCGGGTCCCAATCCAAGGACGAACCAGCCGAGGTACCACCCTGCAGTCCAGAGCGGGACCAGGACCAACCGAAGGGTCACCTAAAGAATGCCTTCACTACGCTGGGGTCGACGGTGGTGATATCGAGTCCGACCATGAAATCTATGGTCTTGAAGGCTCGGTCAATGGCGGGAGGGCCCCAGACTTTGGCGCCGAGGTTGAGGTAGCTCTGGAACAGGGCGGGGATGTGGGGATCGAGCGGGGGACCGTTGTCGTCGTCGCCGTCGCAGGTGGTGTGGGGAAGCGGCAAGACTCGAACCCGGTGATCGACCAGGTTCTCACTTTCCAGCCGTTTCATTACCGCCCGCCCCAGCCGGGGATCCTGGCTGGTAAGCGAGCAGCACCCGAAGAGACAAGTCAGCTGGTTGTGGACCAGATAACAGGCCAGTCCGCGCCAGAGCAGGTTAAGCACCCGGCCGTTGCGATGGGCCTTGGCCACGCAGGCGCGTCCCAGTTCCACCGAACGGGCCATCACTTCGGGAGGGATACCGCTGAGATCGAACTCGTCGGCCGAGTAGAACCCGCCGTTGATCTGGGCCATCGCGGCGGTCTGCATCCGGTAGGTGCCGACCACGTCGCCGCTCTCCCGCGATTCGATCATCAGGTGATGGAACCGGGCATCGAAATCGTCCTCGTCCCGCTGGGTCACGTAGGCGAGATCGAGTCCTTCACCTAATTCGAGATTGAAGATGTTGAAGCGGAGCCGGAGGATCTGATCGAGGTCTTCACTGTTTCGGGCGAACCGGAGCCGGTAGCGTCCCGCTTCGATCACGCCGCCGGGGAGGGATTCCGGTGCCACCGGATACTCCAGGGCTCGGCTGACTCGACGGGGACTCCCGGAATTGAGGCTCATCGAAGACGCTCGATAGTGGACGGTTCCACAGCCAGATACAGCAGGTCGCCACGACGGCTCGCTTCACCGGTAACTCGCACCGGTACCCCGACCAGATCCAGCAATTTCATTCCGACCGCACCGCCGATCCGATCGGTGAGCAGGAAACGCCAGGCTCGACCGGCAGTATCGGTGGCCAGCAGCAGGGGCGGTGCTCCGCCCCGAATACACTGGACTGCACAACCACGGTGGGTCGGACCTTCACCCGGGTTCATCACCCCGAGATGGCATTTCCCGTCGACGATCTCACCGGTGAGGGTGAGTTCACCCAGTGGTTCGACCGGGTCCAGTGGCTTGTCGAGGGCAGTGATGGGCTCGGGGCGCCCCGAAACCTCGATCATGGTACTGCTTTCCCGGTGGATCAGCGAGCCCGCCAGCTGAACCTCCTTGCCGTCCATCCCTCTGACGTCCGGACCGGCTCCATGTTTCCCCTGGCCCACCAACAGATAATACGACCACACCGGCCGGGCGGATCCGGGTCTTGCCACTGCCAGCATAGGATAGGGCGCTTCTATAACGCGGCCGTCAAACTTCTGCATCGTTCCGTATTCGAACACACCGGTGCCCAGCGGCCGGGCCACCAGCGCCAGTACCACTGCGATGACGGCGACCAGGACCAGAATCGTGGTCACCCGGTTCCTCAGGAACCGGGCCAGCGCCGCTCCCGCCTGGGGGAAGTATCCGACGTAGAACTCGGTCTCTTTCACGAGTTCCCTCTCGAGTCGACTTTGGCGGCGGGGACGTGAGTTCCCGGCGGGTTGGCCTGGCGGTGCACCTGCACCCGCCCGTTTACCACCCGAACCTGGTAGGTCGGAATTTTCTCGGTGAACGGAGGGGGCGACTGGCCGCTTTCGGGCAGATAGGTGTAGCCATGCCAGGGGCAGGTGAGACAGCCATCAACGATGCGACCCTCACCCAGCGGGCCACCCTGATGGCGGCAGATGTTCGATACTGCAGAAATCCCGTTGGCATGGCGGACAATGGCAACTCGCTCTTTGCCGACCACCGCGGTTCGGGCCCGTCCCTCCTGGCACTCGTTCACCCCGCCGCAATCGACCCAATCCGCGTCAGGGCTCAGTTGGTCAGCCGGGCGTTCCCGCAGAGCGGCAATCAGGTGCAGTCCCAGCACCAGGGTCGCTCCTAATGCGAGCAGCAGGGTAAACCAGCCTGACTGATCGTCCTGCAGCGCCCCCAGCGCGACGTGCCCCAGCAGGAGCACATAAGCGAGGTACACCAGCATGTGGAGCGCCTTCCAGACTCTGGCGCTGAGCAGCTCAAGCCAGAAGTCGTGGCTGGTGACAGCCATGAGCCAGAGGATCAATAGTGCTGCCAGCCCCAGCAGTTCGAAGGGAAAGCGGCTGATGTCCTGGACTTTTCCGCTGCTGATGAGCAGGCTGATCAGGGCCGGCTGGTCTCCCAGGGCATGAAACTGGATAATGGCGAAGGCCCCGTGACCCAGCGCCAGGGTGCACATCAGCACGCCGAGGTGGCGCCGATTGTAAAGCAGAGGGAGGTAGCTGGGATTGAGCCGGCAGAGCGGCCCGATGCAGAGGATCAGGTGCAGCAGCACTAGAGCCGAGAGGCCCAGTCCCCGAATGAGGATGGTCTCGGCGGTGATGTCCGGATTGTGGTAGAGACTGGCGCCGGCGAACAGCGCGATGAACAACAGTACTCCGCCCAGGGCCAGGGCATCGTAGATGTGCTTTTGTCGATTCCAGTTGACCGCCTGAAAATGGGAGCTCACGGGGCCGCCTGCCCTGAGTCGACCAGATTGACCCGCCCGACAACTTCCTTGCTGGCCCCGCTATAGAGGTAGATCTCCGAGAGAGTCTGGGTGGAGTCTTCCGGCAAGGGGAAGCGCACCGGGCAGGAGGCGTAGACCTGACCCAGCAACCTCACCGATTGATCGAAAGCATCCTTCTTCCCCGGCCCGATGTAGGCCAGCAGGTCGGCAACGTGAGGATCCTTGAGTGGCTTGAATTCGAGGAATCGCTTGCCATTCTGGTCCATCAGGCCACGCACCTCGACCTCGAATCCCTCGGCCCGGATCAACCGGCGCCCGATCTCCTGCATCGGGGGGAGCGATTCTTGAAGCGCCGCGGGAATCCCGCTGGGAGGAACCGAGCGCCGGACTGCGATGGACGCAGCGAAGATGGCGACTGCCACCGGGGTCAGCCCCGCGATCAGGACCAGGTGAGTCTTCCGAAGGGGACGATTCACCGGCTCGCCCTTACCCAGCGGTACAGCAGATACGGCCAGAGCGTCGCGGAGCCGGGGAGGATCAGGATTCTGAATCCCCAGGTCCCTTCCTTCGCGACCGGCTCGACCACCCCCGCCCCTCGAAGGACGAAGGGGATAGCGAACAGCAGTCCGAGGGCGAAATACGCCTCGAAGATGGTCATGAGTATCTTTGCTGCCGGCTCACTCATTGGCGATCCTGGTTGGTCGAGACCTATCCGGATAATGCAGTGCCGGTGGAAAGTGTTCCAACTTGCCCGGAAGTGCTACCTTGCCGCCCTCTGTCCGTTGTCCGTCTGTCCGTCTGACCCTCGGGAACCAATTTTGGGCTGCCAGCGTTATCAAGCATGCAGAAGGAACCGAAAGCAGACCGAATGACTGAGCCGGCGGCGGCTGCCGCGCTGGACCCCCCGGATACGTTGCCACCTTTCGAGGTGCTTCTGGAGCCCCTCCTCGACGGGGCCTTTGGCACAGCCCTGCGGTTCACCCGCAACCGGACTGACGCCGAAGATCTGGTACAGGAGGCGGCCCTGCTGGCCTGGCGTGGATTCAAGGGCTTTGAACGGGGCAGCAACTTCAAGGCGTGGTTTTTCCGGATTCTGACCAACTGCTTCTATAGCAAGTACCGGAAGCGGAAACGCCAGGGCACCGAGATCGAGCTGGACGATGCCCCGGAGTTGTTCCTCTACTGTCAGACTGCGGCGGTCGGCTTGCATGCACAGGTCGAGGATCCGGCCAAGCTGTTGATGGACAAATTGGCCACCGAGCAGGTGGAAGAGGCCATCGCCGCACTGCCCGACGAATACCGGGTGGTGGCGACCCTCTATTTCATTGAGGACTTTTCCTATCAGGAAATCGCCGAAGTTGTGGGCGTCCCGGTGGGGACTATCCGGTCGCGGCTCCACCGCGGGCGGAGATTGCTGCAGAAGGCCATGTGGATGATCGCCGAGGAGCGAGGAATCGTCAGCGCGCTCACCAGAGGCACCGACGATGGAGAATAAGATGCATTCCCCCGATCGCTTCACCTGCGAAGAAGTCTTCGCTCGGCTGGACGACTATCTCGACCGGGAGCTTACGGCCGAAGAGATGCGTCTGGTCAAGGAACACTTGGCCACCTGCGCCGCCTGTGCCAGCGAGCACCGGTTCGAATCGGGCGTGATTGAGGGTGTGCGATCCAAGCTGACTCGGCTGTCGGTGCCGGCGGACTTGATGGCGAAGATTACGGCGAGGATTGCAGCCGAGGGGAAGAGCTGAACAGGCTCCCAGCGACGTGTCGGCCCGACATCGACCCCACGCGGTGCTCGGGGGTACCTCGGGACGACACCGCGACGTTGGCCCCGAAAGCAGGTGCCGTATACCCCGGCCGGCGACGAACACGGCAGGCAGTTGGCTCAAGATAACCGA
>CAZOES010000137.1:0-12069 GCA_964578865.1 uncultured Gemmatimonadaceae bacterium
GAAACAGCACACCGAAGATTCCCAGCGCGACGACGAAATGGACGATCTGGGGGTGGAGACTGGCAAGTGTGGGCATTGGGCCAGACGTGAAAAGTGAAACGTGAAAAGTGCAGAGGGCAACTTGGCCTTAACGTCGCTACCCGGGTGATTTTGCGCAACCGAACCACAAGGTCACGATGAATCACTTTTCACGTTTCACTTTTCACGTTGTCACCAGCCGAACCCACGCTACGCCGCCAACTGCTTGCTCACCCGGCTCAGTTCGGCCAGGAACCAGGTCCAGCCGAAGGGGAAGTCGCCCACATCGACCGTTCGCTCGAAGCCGGCGTGGACGAAGGTGAGCCGAGTCTGCTTGCCTACCGGCTCGAGGGTGAACGAAATCGTCTGTCGATCGACCGACTTGTCTCCTCGCCAGTCGAGCCAGGTTAGCACCAGCTTCTTGTTCGGCTCGAACTCCAGAATCTTGCCGGTCCCGGCTTCCACGTCCTTGCCCGCCACCGGGTACTTCCAGTGCAGGTTGTACTCACCGCCGACCCGGGGGTCGACGGTGACCTGTTTAGTGCCGAACCACTGTTTGATGGCGGCAGGTTCGGTGAGGGCGCGCCAGACGGTCTGGGTCGGGGCCTCGATCAGCACTTGCTGGCGGACTTCGGGACGAGGATCGGTGTAGTCGAACAGAACGACACCGGAACCGCCTTTGAGATGGTAGCGGAGATTCCCGCCGTTGAGATGCCACAGATCTTCGATCAGTTCCCGGCCTCGGCGAATCCCAAAGTCTCCATCGACGGTATGGCGGACCGTGAGGGTAGTCCCTTCCTCGGCCGGCTCGAGCGTCAGCGATACCTGGGTAGGCGTCTTATGAATGGTCCAGGAGAAGCTCAGCTCCCTGGGCGATTCGACTTTCACCACCGCCTGATCGGCTTCTTTCTCGGTGGGGCATCCCAGGGTGTGCTTGCCCCAGAAGCGATAGGCGCCGCCAGGCCTGAGCGAGACATCGACTCGTTCAGCGAACCACTGGGTGAGCTCGGACGGTTCGGTCAGGGCGCGGAATGCCCGCTCCGGGGTTGCTTCCAGCTTGGCGGTGTGAGTATGGGTCCAGCTCATCGAGATCCTCCCCGATTGCGATGCTCTGATTCGGCGTAGTCCTTGAGTGCAATGAGCCGGGCGGCCCAGAAGACGCGATAGTGCTCCAACCAGCGTTCGACCTGCCGCAGCGGGGCTGGGTTGAGCGAGTACATCCGACATTGCCGCTCCCGCCGCTCTTTCACCAGCCCCGCACCCCGGAGGACGCGGATATGCCGGGAAATGGCCGGCCGGCTCACCGGGAAAAGCCGGGCGATGTCTCCCGCCGCGATCTCCTTGCTCCGCAAAGCGTCCAGGATTGCCCGGCGGGTGGGATCGGAGATGGCGTCGAATACTGGAGCTTGTGTAACCATGTGGTTACATAATAGGCCCGATTCCGTCAGCTGGCAAGGTGGCCACAGATTTCACAGCTTCACCAGCAGATTGCACAGATAAAGCAGTCCGATACTTGGGCGGATGGAATCTCCGGCAAACTCGATCGCCTGAGGTGGGATGTGCGGAAACCGAAGCTGCCGATCCGGAGTAGGCATTCTCGCCTGACGAGGGCAAGACTCGGGAGTGGAACTCGATCAACCTCCCCCAACCGGCTCGTTCAGCAGTTCGCCGGTCACTCTGGATCCGGTGCGTAGTTGCGAAACGGCTCGGTGGTGATCTCCGAGCCGTCCGGCTTCACCAGCAGGTGAATGAGTTCTACCTCCTCCCCCTTCCTGCTCACCCGTGACTCTTTGAGTTTCAAGTCGCCCAAGCCAAGTCCATTGAGCCGCTCAGCCTCACCGCGACAGACATCACCCGGAGTCGGTGTGGGACGCGGGTAGGGATCCTCATGGTGCTTGATCAGCGCCGTCCAATGCTCCTCACCCGCGCGCTCCACTGAGGCTCGAACGTCTTCGCGGGTGAGAGGCATGACCTTCTCCCTGTTCGGACCGCCTAACCGCCTGACCGCCTAGTACCGCCAGCTCGTCGTATCCACCACCGCCGGATGGTTCTTCCTGATCTGATCCATGATCCGGGGAATGAACATCTGGGCGTAGCGCAGCCGTGAGTAGGCATTGGGCCGAGTATGATCGCCATTCCAACAATGCTCGGCGCGGGGCTGGTAGTCGACTTCGATGTCAGGTTTGGGATTGCTCAGAGCCTTGAGCCGGTCTTCCACCAGATAAACAGCATCGTTGAGGAAGTAGTTGTCCGCCTCACCGACGTAGATGTGCAACTTGCCATTGATCTTGGGTCCGAGAGTAGCCCAGTCACGGGTAATGATATGGCCCAGATCGTAGTGCTCCTTCCAGTAGGCCGCGACCGAAGGATCGATCTTCCCGGTCATTTTGTCCCAGATCGGCTTGGGGTATCCATCGGCATCGACCGGCGAATAGGTCGCCTGCCAGATATCCCACTGTCCGCCCGAGCGACCTCGGCCGGCCAGCACGGCCTCGAGGTGATTCATCTGGCGGATGGTGGTTTGCACCTGGCCCAGGTAATCGCGGTGTCCGGGGCGTTCAACCTTCTTCCAGCGGCTGGGCCACCAATAGGCGTTGCTATCGCTATAGATGTTGACGTTAGTAAACATCCCGAAGTCGATCGGGTCGGGGCAGGCGGCCCAGGCGCCGTTGAAATCGTCGGGGTAGAACATCTGTACCGCCATCGCTTCCCATCCGCCGGTCGAACCGCCATAGGTGTAGCGGGCGTAGCCCTCGCCGATTCCGCGGTACTTCTTCTCGAGGTAGGGCACCAGCTCTTTCATGATTGCGTCGCCGTAGGGGCCCTGGGCCTCTGAGTTCACGGCATACGAGTCGTCATAATAGAAAGTGGGGTGCTGGATCTGGATCAGCAGGACTCGCGGGAAATTCGGGCCGGTCCATTCCTGGTAGAACTTGTAAGCCTCCTCTTCCTGAATCCGGTTGTAGCCAGGCAGCCGGAAGCGGGTGCTGTAGTCCGGTTTGAGATCGGGATTGGGCGGGGTCTCGCGCCAGGGTCCGAAGTCAGCCGGGAAATGCCCATGATCGATCACCAGCGGATAGCGGGCATCGGGATGAGAATCAAATCCCTCGGGCAGAAGGATGTGGGCACCGAGATACATCGGTTTGCCCCAGAAGTCGGAGAGCAGCTTGGACTGAATCCGCTCGTGTTTGATGTACTTGGTCTCCGGGGGAGCGGGAATCGGGGGAATCTCCTGGTCCAGCAGGGCGCTGAAGACCTCAACCTTCCTGGGGTCGAACTGAATCCACATCGGTTTGCTGTAGAGATTGCCCGGCTTTCGATTCCATCCTTGGCCCTCGCCCTTGTCGGGGGGAAGTTTCACCACCTTGCCGTCAGCCCGGCGGTAGGTCTCGTAGCGATTGAGCAGTACCTGCAACCGGTATCTTCCGGCCGGCACATCGGTCAGTCTGGCAATCGGGTATCCGAAGGCCCGCGAGTCCAGGGTTCGCAGCTTCCCCGGGGCCCAGCCGTCCACATCGATTCCATAGATCAGCTGAGTCTCACCGATATCGCCCATCTGGTTGCGCGGCTCATCGGTGGTGTCAGTGGAGAGCATCACCAGAAGCCTTCCTTCCAGCGAAGTGACACTTCGCTCAGCCGGGAACCTGACGTCGAATCGAGGACCGGCTGGTGCCAGTCGGGCCTGGCCGGAGAGCGAAGCGAATGACAGGGGGAGAAGAAGGGCGACAGCGGGACCCAGCGATCGACGGTGCATGTCAGCAGTCCGGAGAGGGTTCGCAAACGCGACGAGCCGAGGCTACGTTACGCCGGTACTCAACCAAACTCAAGCGAGCGGCAGATGGCAGACCAGAAAATCATCGCGGTGCTGGGCGCCACCGGGGCACAGGGCGGCGGGCTGGTACGAGCAATTCAGGCTGACAGGAACTCCGAGTTCCGGGCCCGGGCAGTGACCCGGAATCCTGAGTCTGACAAAGCCAAGGCTCTGGCCGGGCTGGGCGCCGAGGTGGTGAAAGGTGACGTCGATGATCCGGCCAGCCTGGTGAAGGCGTTTCAGGGGGCCCACGGTGCTTTCTGCGTCACTTTTTTCTGGGATCACTTCTCAGCCGAACGGGAAACCGGGGAGGCCAGGGAGATGGCGAAGGCCGCCAAGGCCGCGGGGGTGTCTCACGTCATCTGGTCGACCCTGGAGGATGTGCGCAAGTTTGTGCCGCTCTCCGACCCCAGCATGCCCACTCTGCGGGAGAAGTACAAGGTGCCGCACTTCGACGGGAAGGGAGAAGGCGATGCCTTTTTCCGTGACATGGGTGTGCCGACCACCTTTTACTACGCGTCATTCTACTGGGACAACTTCATTTACTTCGGCGCCGGCCCCAAGCCAGGGCCCGACGGCCAGCTGCAGCTGGTCATGCCAATGGGCAACGGCAGGCTGGCCGGAGTAGCCGCCGAGGATATCGGCAAGACGGCGTATGGGATCTTCAAACGGGGTAAGGAGCTGATCGGAAAGAAAGTGGGCGTTGCAGGTGAGCTGCTCACCGGTGACGAAATCGCCGACAAGATGTCCAAGGCGCTCAAGCGTCCGGTACGCTATCAGTCGGTGCCATTCGAGACCTACCGCAACTTCGGCTTCCCCGGCGCCGATGACCTGGGGAACATGTTCCAGTTTTACCATGACTTCGAAAAGGATGTGAACGGGCTCCGGGATGTGGCCTTCGCGAGGCAGCTCAATCCCGGGTTGCAGAGTTTCGATCAGTGGCTGTCAGCCAACGCGGCCAAGATCCCGCTGGAGTAGGAAGTGGGCTGGTGGGCTAGTGGGCTAGCCATAGTACCCAGCCCACTAGCCCACTAGCCCACTAAGGAAGCTCCGTCGTACTGCCCTGGGCCCCGGCCAGATTCACCCTCGCCTGGTGATACGAAGTCAAAGCCTCCACTACCACATCACGCGCACCGTTCAGCGAAAGCTGGGCGTTGATCACGTCTGAGTTGTCGGCCACTCCGTTTGTGAACCGGTCCCGGGCCTGAGCCACTTCCTTCTCCGCCAGTCCCAGCTGCACCTTGGCCGCGGTGACCTGCTCCCGGGCCGCGCGCAGATCCAGCAGGGCGGAGCGGACCTCGACCTCGGTGAGCCGGCGGGCGTCCTCGTATTGAGCATCGGCTTCGGCCTCGATTGCGCGGGCTTCGCGGATCCGGGCCTCTCGGCGAAGTCCGTCGAAGATCGGTAGCGAGATCTGGAGTCCATAAGTGTGAGAGTCGAGAGCGCCGTTGGCGTTGCTGGCCGCCTGGGCAAAAGCCGAGACAGTAGGGAGCCGCTCAAGCCTGGTGGCGCTGATCGACCGCTGGGCTGCCAGCGTAGCCAGCTGGGCCGAGCGGACGTCGCCCCGCTTGTTGAGGGCACCTTTCACCGCCTGGCCTTCGTCGACTCTGACATCGTCCCCGGCGGGATCGCGGAGAGAGTCGGCCAGCTCGACCCTCATGTTGATCGACAATCCCAGCGACCGCAGCAGGTAGAGCTCTACCCTCGCCCGCTCATTCCGGCTCTTGATCAAGGTGGAGGTCGCCGCGGCAAGCTGCGATTCCGCCCGGGTAACATCCAGTGCGATGGCGGTACCGGCATTGAAGTGCTGCCGGGCGATCTCCAGCAGCTCCGCCGCCAGGGTGGAATCCGCAATTCGGGCCGAGAGCTGGGCTTCGGCCCGCAGCACGTTGAGGTAGGCCAGGGCGCCGGCCTGGGCCGCGCGGTCGCTGTCGAACCGAGCCGTCTCATCGGCGGCTCCGGCACTGGCCAGTGACGCCTTATAGTGACCCACGGTGCCGAGGTCGACCAACTTCTGGCTCAGCTTGACCCGCATGTCCAGCGTCCGGTCGAGCCCCAGACTGGTGAGCCCGTTGGCTCCGCCGAGGGCACTGGGGATCGGGGTATCGGTACCCCCATCGACCAGCGCTTCGGTCGTCAGCGAGGGAAGCAGTCCGGAACGAGCCTGGAGCGCCTGGGCCCCGCGCTGGTTGGCCCGCTCACGCGATGCGATGGCATCGCTGCTCCGCTCGGCGGCAATGCGCGCCGCCCCACCGATGGTGAGCGACTGCGTCTGAGCCTCGACGCTCGCCGCTCTCACTGTCATGACCACCACTGCGACCAGGACCGGCACTCGGCTTCTCATCATTCTCTCCAAGTAAGCTGCTTAGATATTCGGTGGCTCGATCGGTTCGTCTCTCCGCGACCCTAGCCCACCAGCCCACTAGCCCACTACCTGATCGTCTTCCGAAACCGATCCATCGCCAGCAACAGTCCGCCACCCGAAGTCAGCGTCAGGGCCATGAACTGGGGCCACAACTCCACGATGCCGGTGCCTTTGAGGAACACGCCCCGCATGATGTCCAGGAAGTGCCGTACCGGATTGATCAGGGTGAACATCTGGAACGACTTGGGCATCGTCTCGATGGGCGAGAGGAAACCCGAGAGAATGATGGTCGGCAGCATGCAGAGGATCATGAGCATGAACGCCTCCTGCTGAGTGGCGGATACCGCCGAGATCAGCAGCCCGATCGCCATGCTGGCGAGGAGATACAGGAAAGCAGCCAGGGCCACGCTCAGCGGATTACCCCGGAAGGGAACGCCAAAATGAAAGAGCGTCAGCGAAACGAAGATCATCAGGTGAAAGAGTCCCACACCCATCACCGGCGTCATCTTGCCCAGCATGATTTCCAGCGAGTTCACCGGACTCACCAGCAGCTGATCCAGGGTTCCGATCTCCCGCTCCCGCACCAGGGTCATGGTGGTGAGCATGAGACAGGTAGTCAGCATCAGGGTCCCCATGATCGCCGGGACATTGAAGAGCCGGCTCTCCAGGCTGGGATTGAACCAGGCCCGGGCCCGCAGTTCGGCCCCCGCCTTGGGGCGAATCATCCCAGAGGCCTTTACTCCAAAGCTCGAAGCGATCTGGCCCACGTAGCTCTGCGCCACGGTGGCAACGCTGGCGTCCGACCCGTCGATCAGCGCCTGGATCCGGGCGCCCCGTCCGGAGCGAAGGTCGGCCGACATCCCCGGCGGAATCACGATCCCCACCATTGCCTCCCCGCGATCGAGCGCCTCGGGAATCCGTTCCAGCCGCAGGGTATTGTCGATGATCTCGAAATAGCCGGTCGAGGTGTACGCCTGGACCAGGGCCCGCGAATCGGCACTGCGATCCTGATCCACGATGATGGTCTTGATGTGCTCGACGTCGGTGGTGGTGGCGTAGGCCAGCAGAGTGAACTGGACGATGGGCGACACCAGCAACAGCGGCTTGGCCTTGGGATCGCGCAGCAGCTGCCGGGCTTCTTTCTTGACCATCTGGCGGAAGCGGATCCAGGAGAACAGCGACATCAGGCCAACTCCTTCCGGAAGTTCTTGATGCTCAAGGTCACCATGGCGGCCGCGAACAGAGTGAGACCGGCCAGCGAGGGCCAGATGATTTCCAGGCCGGCTCCGCGGAGGAACAGACCCCGGGTGATCCACACGAAGTAGCGGGCCGGAATCAGCTGGGAGACCAGCTGGAGGAACTTCGGCATGCTGCTCAGCGAGTAGAAGAATCCCGAGAGCAGCAGCGCCGGCATGTAGGTGGCAAAGATCGACGCCTGCACCGCCAGCAACTGAGACTTGAGCACCGAGGAGAGCAGGATCCCGAGACCCAGCACGCCGGTCAGGAAGACCACGCTGGACACGCCGTACAGCAGGTAGCTCCCCCGGAACGGCACATCGAAGAAGTAGCGGCAGCAGAGCAGGGCGATCACCACATCGATCAGGGCGATGCCGAGGTAGGGCAGCAGCTTGCCGAAGATGACCTCGGCCCGGCCCACCGGGGTTGAGGCCAGCTGCTCCATGGTTCCCCGCTCCCATTCCCGCGCGATGGTGAGACTGGTCAGCATTGCCGAGATGATCGACATGATCACCGCGATGAGGCCGGGGGTGACCATCGCCTTGCTGTCGAGGGTTTGGTTGAACCACACCCGGGTCTCGGCGGTCAGCGGCACCGTCCCCATGGTCTGATCACTGAGCAGCGCCTTCATCGAGAAGGTCCGGGCGATCGCATCGGCATAGCCCCGGGCGACGTTGGCGGTCTTGGCGTCGCTGCCGTCCAGGATCACCTCCACCGGAGCCGGGCGGCCGGCCTCGAGATCGACCGCGAAGCGCTCGGGGATCACCAGTACCATCCGCACCGTGCCCCGGTCGATCACTCCTTCAGCTTCTTCGGCCCGGGTCAGAATCCGGTGCACATCGAAGTAGCCCGACTGACCGAAGGCGTCGATCAAGGCTCGGCTCCGCACCGAGTGGTCCCGGTCGAGCACCGCCATCTTGATGTTGGTCACGTCGGTGGTGATGGCGACGCCAAACAGGTAGAGCAGAATGGCGGGCAGCGCGAAGGCCAGACCCAGGCTTCTGCCGTCTCGGCGGATCTGAATCCATTCCTTGGAGGCCATGGCCAGCATCCGCGCCACTGAGAACTTCCGGCTCGTCATCATCCGACCAGCGCTCCTCCGGCCCGGTTCACGCTGGCGACAAACACATCTTCCAGCGAAGGTGAGATGCGTTCCACCGCACGACACTGCAGACCGGCATCCTGGAGCCGCCGTCTCAGCATTGCATCCGCCTTCTCGGCATCGTTCACCACCACCCGCACTCCCCGGCCGAAGAGACTCACGTCGACGACTCCTTCAGCTCCCACCAGGGCGGGCACCGCTCGCGGCGCGTCATCGATATCGACCCGCAGGATCGGTTCGGTCATCTGGGCCCGCAGTTCACCGGGGGTGCCCAAGGCCACCACGCTGCCCCGATTCATGAATGCCAGCCGGTCGCAGTACTCGGCCTCTTCCATATAGTGAGTGCTGACGAACACCGTGGTGCCCCGGTCCGAGAGCATCCGGATCACATCCCAGAACTGCCGGCGGGCCATCGGGTCGACCCCTGAGGTCGGCTCATCCAGGAAGAGGACCGCAGGGTCGTGCAGCACGGCGCAACCCAGTGCCAGCCGCTGCTTCCAGCCCAGCGGCAACGCTGAGGTGAGCCGCTTCCGCTGTTCCCTGAGCTCCGACATCTGCAGCACCCACTCGGTGCGCTCGGCCAGCCGGGCTCCGGTGATCTCTCGCATGCCGGCCGCGAACTCGATGTTTTCCTCGACAGTCAGCTCGGTGTAAAGCGAGAAGAGCTGGGACATGTAGCCGATCCGGCTCTTGATCCGCTCACCATCCTTCGAGATATCGAGTCCGTCCACCGTGCCGCGTCCCGACGAGGGACGCACCAGCCCGCAGAGCATCTTGATGGTGGTGGTCTTCCCGGCCCCGTTGGGTCCCAGGAAGCCGAACACTTCACCCCGGCCCACCGTCAGCGTCACGGCGTTGGCGGCGGTGAAGTCGCCGTAGCGCCGAGTCAGCTGGTCGATCTCGACCGCGGGGGACTGGTCAGGCCGCATGGGTCACACTCGTGATGTCGATGAACACATCTTCCAGCGAAGCAGCCAGCGGTCGAACCGCGTGGACCTGGAATCCGGCTGCGGCCAGCGCCTGGGTGATCACGTCATCCACCCCGGGCTGAGTAGTCGTCACATGGAGCGACTCGCCGAAGGCCGCGGCGCTCCGGACCAGAGGGTGGGTCTTGAGAGTCTGGGCCGCCCGCCTGGCATTGTCGGTCTCAAATTCGAAGGCCCGTCCGGCCAGCCGCGCCTGAAGTGCCGGAGGAGTATCGAGCCCGGCCAGCTTGCCGCCCTGGAGCAGAGCCACCCTGTCACAGCGCTCGGCTTCATCGAGGTATGCGGTCGAGACGATAGCGGTCATCCCCTGGGCCACCATCTCGTGGACGATCAGCCAGAGATCCCGCCGTGAGATCGGATCCACTCCGAAAGTCGGTTCGTCCAGCAGCAGCACTTCAGGTTGGTGAATCAGGGCGCAGCAGAGCGAGAGCTTCTGCTTCATTCCTCCGGAGAGCTTCCCGGCCAGACGGCCGGCAAAGGGGCCGAGACGGGAAAAGCCGTAAAGCCGCTCGATCCGGGCATCCCGTTCCCGCTTTGGCACCTGATACAACCTGGCGTAGAAGTGGATGTTCTCCTGAATAGTCAGATCGCCGTACAGCCCGAACCGCTGCGACATGTAGGCAATGCCATGCTTCACCCCTTCCGGGTCCTGCCGCACACTCACTCCCGCCACGGTCGCGTCGCCGGAAGTGGGACGGAGGACGCCGGCCAGAATCCGCAACGTGGTGGTCTTCCCCGATCCATCGGGACCGACAATGCCGAACAGCTCGCCCTTCCGGACCGAGAACGAGAGTCCGTCCAGGGCCGCCACCGCTCCAAAGCGGTGACTGAGGTTGTCCAGTCGGACCATTTCCGGGCCGGTCATCACTTCACCGCGACGGCCGGGCCGCAGGCAGAGGCGGACGCGGGCGAGAAGGTCACATCACCGGGAAGACCGGGCTTGAGGTCGATCTTGTCGTCACCCACTACCCGCACGCGGACTTCGTACACCAGCCGCACCCGGTCCTTGGTCGACTGAACGTTCCGGGGGGTGAACTCGGCGACCCGCGCGATGTAGGAGACCTTGCCGGCGTACGCCCGATCGGCGAACCCGTCGGATGCAATCGAGGCACACTGGCCCAGCGAGAGGCGGCCCACTTCATCGCCCGGGACGTAGATCCGGACCCAGCGGTCATCGAGATTCTGCAGTGTCAGCACCGCCGCACCGGGGGCAACCGCTTCACCCGGCTCGCGATGGCGAATGGTCACGGTGCCGGCGAAGGGAGCCGATACAGTGGACTGAGTGATCTGAGCGTTGATCCGCTCCAGCGAGGCGGTGGCCTGCGCCAGGGCTGCGCGCTGGGCCGCGATCCGCTCCGGGCGGGTGCCGGCCTGCAGCAACCGGAGTTCTTCGGTGGCACGGGCCACTTCGCCTTCGTCCACTTCCAGCGCGGTCTGTTCGTGATCGAACGACTGGCGGCTGATCACCGCCTGCTGAGCCAGTGGCCGGAGCCGCTCGACATCGCGCTTGGAGCCATCCCGACGCTCGGTGGCCACCGCCAGCATCGCTTTGGCCCGGGCGATCTCTTCCGAACGGGAACCCGCGAGATACTCGGCCAGCAGCGCCTGGGCCGCCGCCACCTGAGCTTTGGCGACTTCGCGCTCGGCCAGAAGTTCGGCCTGATCGAGCACGGCGAGTTGAGTGCCGGGAGTAACTACATCGCCTTCGCGGGCTTCGACCTTGTCGAGCCTCCCCGAGACCTGGAAGCCGAGATCGGCCTCGGTGGCTTCGACGGTGCCGGACACCAGGATGGTGTCCTTACTCTGACTGCCGGCCAGAGCCCGGTAGCCGAAGAAGCCGCCAACTGCGGCGAGAACGGTGATTCCGACGACGACTCGAACCTTGCGCTGCATTGCTCCGGACTCCGGAAATTGGGATGACCGTTGTATGGGCAATGCGGATACCACGACCGCGGAGAATTATGGTAGGGCGGCTAACTCGTTATTCGAGAATACCTTGAGGCGGAAGGCGGGGAACGAGGAACGAGGAACGGGGAACCCGTGCTGTTACGGGATATCGCGTGCTTGTGAAATGTCGCTACGGGCTAGGCTCCGGCTTTCGCGATCCCGAGCTTCTGCATGCGGGAGCGAAGGGTGCTGGGGTTGATGCCAAGCAAGGCGGCGGCACCGGCAGGGCCATGGACCTTTCCTTTGGCGGCGCTGAGGGCCCGGCGAATGTGAATCCTCTCGTTCTCCTCTAATGGAATGATCTCGCCGGAGACCGGGCCGGCCGCGGCGCCATTCTCGGCCTTCGGCCTGGGCGCGAAGCTGTCCTGGATCTCCACTTCGGCCGACTCGGCAAGTACACAGGCTCGCTCAAGCACATTCTGCAGCTCCCGGACGTTCCCAGGCCAGGAGTACTGCTGCAGCCGTTCGAGGCTGTCGGGTTTCACAGTCTTCAGGGGCTTGGCAAGTTTGCGCTGGAACTGAGACAGGAAATGCTTGACCAGCAGAGGTATGTCGCTGGGCCGTTCCCGGAGAGGGGGGATTCGAATCGGAAAGACGTTGAGCC